>CAYLYM010000005.1:0-68627 GCA_964387645.1 uncultured Calditrichaceae bacterium
TTGGGATAGTTCAGAATCAGCAATTAGTATTTCTAAATTTTTGCTAGCGTATGAAAAAAGAGAATGGGGTGACAATCTTTCACTTAATATTGAATTAGTTGAAGATTCTCTTACAAAAGTCTGGAATAATGATTATGACTTGATATTAATGAACCCCCCATTTTTGTCTTGGGAACTAATGGATAAAACAATAAGAGAAATTGTATCGGAAACATTAGGTAATGTAACAAAACAAAGACCAAATCTTGCCAGTGCTTTTATATACAAAAGTTTAAAGCACTTAAAGCCCGGGGGCGTTTTAGGAACAGTAATGCCTACATCCATTTTATTAATGGATTCTTACAAAAAACTACGTAATGAAATAAAAGAAAATTTGACATTATTACTTATCGGTAAATTAGGAAACTTTTTATTTGACTATGCCTTAACCGATGTAAGTATTCTTGTTGGAAATAAACCGAAATCGGATAATATTCCATTCTTATTATGGACTAAAAATGAAAAAGGCATAGTTAATGAAGCCTTCCGTGATTTAAGGAAAGTAAATTATAATTTTATCCCATATGTAACTCAAAAAAAGACATATAGTATTTATAAACCTGATAAATACCCAACTAATGAAGAAAATTGGAAAATATTATCATATCAAGAACAAGAATTAATTAAACATTTTAAGTTTCTCATATCAACAAAACGATTAGTAACAATTCAAGACATTTTTAATGTTAAACAAGGAATCAGAACAGGGAATAATAAAGTTTTTAAAATATTAAAGGAATTTTATGAAAAACTTCCAGAATCTGAAAAAAAATTTTTTAAACCAGTAATAGATAACGATTCAATAAAAAATGGACGAATAATCGCATATAATTATATTTGGTATCCATATAATGTAAATGGTTTAATAATAAATTCAGAACAAGAATTACAAGAACAAGTTCCTTTCTATTATCAAAATATTTTGTTGCCAAATAAAGAGAAACTTATAAATAGAGCAAGAAAAAATGAAAATAATTGGTGGATTTTAAGTGAACATCGTACTTGGTTAAGAAAAAAATATCCAAAGTTATTATCAACAGAATTTGGTAAGGCAGGTTCTTTTGCTTATGATGAAAAAGGAGTATTTGTAATTGAACGTGGGAATGGTTGGATACCTAAAAAAGAGTTTAAAAATAACGATTATAATTATTTTTATCTTTCAATATTTTCAAGTCCATTTTTTAATACATTACTTTCGATATATTCAAAAGAATTATTAAAAGGATGGGATTTAGGTAAAAAATACACGAAAGAAATTCCAATTCCACAAATTAACATAGAATTGGAAAATAGTTTTGTTTTTGGGAAATTAGTTCATTTTGGAATGTTAATTTCTAAAGGTGACTTTTTCAATTTTGAAATAATTGATGACTATCTAAAAAAATACATTTACAAAATTGATTTTTAAATTATGAATGATATAATACTAGAACTAAATAAAATAGGTCAAAATTATTTTCATGAATCAAAATTTAAATTGAAACAAAAGAATTTTACTACATGGATTATTGAAGGTAATAGTAGTGCAGTAAATTATCATAAAAACGTTGCACATGAAGTTAAGGTTTTGAAATGGTTTGATGATGTTTGGATATATATTGAAATAAGTTTCGTATCAAAACAAAGGAAAAGAAGAAAAAGAAAAAAGCAACTTCCCAATATATTTTTTACATTATCTGTTTTTCAAGGAAAAGATAATGATAATACCAAAATCCAACTTTTTAGAGCAGAATGGGATAATTACGAAGACTTATCTGATAAACACCCTCAACCCCATTGGCATATTTATCCTTTTCACAAATATGTTGAAGATTTCATAGAACTCATTAAAGAAGACGAAGAAGATTTTAATTCTTTTTTAAAAAAAGAAAACTTTCCAGAAATTATAGATTTAAAAAGATTTCATTTTGCTATGAATGGTCAGTGGTCTGAAAACAAACCAGATGTTCATAAAATTAATATGGAAGATGATTTACTTAATTGGTTTGCTGGTGTTCTAAATCATATTAAAAAACAATTAGAGTATGTAAAAGAAAAATAAAACGAAAACTCCAACAATATATATAAGCCATGGTCTTAAGTTATGGTTCATATACTATATACCTACATTTGTCCTAAAAAGTCCCCAATAAACCGGGATCTTCGACAAGAGAAAATGATTATCTTATCCGAAAAATTCATTTTATTTTTCGGTTTATCTTAACTAACGAAATTGATTAATCTGACTTTGTTTTTTCTTCAACGGCGTCGGAGCAAATCCCGGGTAGAGCACATTTGAGCAGGATATACATAAGCTTGTGGGATTATCCCGGCTCATAACAGGAGAGAAATTTTCTGGGAATCGATTCTATCATTTTTGGTTTTCGCACCGTGTATGGATTTCATATAGAGTTCATGACCCTGGACGAATGAAATGTTGTATTGATTGCATAAATTAGCGATCCAATACCAGGTGAAGATGCACTCTACGGAGGTGACGATATCTGGTAAATAAGGCTTAAGAGCAACAATGAGATAGTGGTGGTCGTTGGAAGACTTTGATGGTAAAGGGTTTTTCATTATTGATTTAAAATGCAGACATACATATTTTTAATTTTTAAATCGAAACCGAAATAACTCTGATGTTGCTTATTGTAAACTTGCATCTTGTCCTCATCTGGAATTTTGTTAACTGAAAAGTTCATTTAAGTGAATTTAAGAAAATAGAAGATTCTTAAAAGATTAGGAGAGGAATAATATCAAGTTGTACAACCAGAGGCTATCACACAGAGAGTTTATGACGTTTTTGAAGCATTGTCAACATGACAGTTCTGGTTTTAGCTCCACCTTTATCCAGCTTATTTGGATTGGGAAATTATTATAAAAAACATCTCTTTTTAATTTTTATAGCAATAATGTTAGAAAGATCATTGTTAGCTATGGAAACTGAACATGTTTCTTTCATTACAACCCCAATACTCCTATCCCAATTTAAACAAGAGTTTGAAAAAATTCCTTAAATTTGCCAATACTGTTTTTATTAAATTTAATTCAATTTAGTGTTCAAAATAGATTAATAAAATATGTAAAAGAAGGAAGAGAGATTTTAGCTTTAATATGAAGAGTAAGGACATTTTTTAATAATAAATAAGAATCTCGGGGATTTTAAATGGTTTTGCTTTGTCCGTCGATGTTTATTACTTTTAATTGAAAAAGGTTGGTGTTTATGAAGTGGGGTATTACCTGTTTTTTTGAAAATCGTAAGGATTTTGAACTGGTAATCGATATGGCTCCTCGATATCCGTTAAAATATTTAGAAATTCGAGGAGAACGACCATTTTTCTCGCCGGATGATTTACAAAAAGAAGATGTAAAATTTTTCCAGGATGTTATTCAAGCTGCTGGATTAAAAATTACTCTGCATGCCACTTTTTTTGACGTGAACCTTTCCACCTTTAATTCTTATTTAAGGAAAGCGGTAATGGATTGTTATCGAAAGTATTTAGATCTGGGTGAGATGATCCAAGCGGAGATCATGGTAGTTCATGCTGGTCAAATTCACCGTGATGCTGCAACATGTGTCGGGCTTTTAAATCTTGCCAGAAATAATCTTATCGAAAATCTAATTGAATTGGGGGATTACGGAGAGAAAAGAGGAATTAAGATCGGACTTGAAAATTCTCCACCCAATCCTCACCGGCTCATGGTATACGACTGGCAAAGCCATGTGGATATTTTGCGAGCAGTAAATCATAAAAATGTTGGTGCAGTTCTGGATATGGCTCATGCTTTTCTGCACGGATTGTCGCTTCAAAAATATTATGAAGAAATAAAAAAATACTTAATAGAAATCCATGCACATAATAATGATGGACAAACCGATTTACACCAAAGTATGCAAAGGGGAAAAATAGATTACTCAGGTTTTTTTAAAACTAACCGGGTGAATGTTCCTGTGATAATGGAAATCAGGAACATTAAGGAGGCAAGAGAAAGTTTGGAATGGATTAAACAATTTGATCATGTATGATATTTGTTGGCATAGATCCTTCAGCCGGGGAGAGAAATCCCTCTGGTATTTGTTTCATGGATAAATCTTTTCGGATAATTTTAATCAATAAATGGTGGACTCTTAATGATTTAGATGCGATTCTCAAACCGCTGTCAAACAGAATCAGATTTATTGGAATCGATGGTCCTCTACAGCCGCCCCATGAATTGGATTACTGTTGTTTTAAAGATTCGGTTTTACCTTGCCATCATAAACAAACCACACCTTTTAAAGGACGTTATTGTGAAAAAATACTAAATCAGTTTGGTTTTAGATGTTTTGTAACATCTAAGAATAGTTTTGCAAAAATTTGGATTAAGCGATGTTTTGAAATCGATCACCATCTTCGAAGTGAGGGATATTTAACGCTTGAAGTTTATCCAACCGCTGTGCGCAAAATTTTATTCCCCGAATTGAAAGGTAAGAAAAAAAGTTTAAACTTTCGTAAACATTTGCAAAAATTAATTGAAGAATCAGGTATTCAAATTCCACAAAATAAAAGAGTGTATTCTGATGATGAGCTGGATGCAGTATTGGCAGCCTATACAGTAGTATTACATGAGCAAAAAAAAACAATTGTGATTGGCGACGAAAAAGATGGTTTTATTATTCTTCCGAAAACAGAAAAGATTCCCATTCAGTATGTAAAACCTCATTTTCTTTAAAACATTACCGGGTCAAATTTAATAATGTTGACATAAATTTATCAATCGTTTAAATTGATAATTTAAAAAATTAAGAATATTGGAGGACGGATCCTTGAATATTAAAATTCTTACGGTTATTTTAGTTTGTTTTTTGTTTATTTCTCTGCCGGTATATTCTCAAACAAGCGACAAAGTTCTATTTGATCAGGGACTGCAATTGTATAAGAATAAAAATTTTGAGGCAGCCCAGAACACCTTTTTAAAAATTTTAAAAAATTACCCCAACTCTCGTTTAATAACAGTTACCAAATTAATGTTAGCGAAATCCTATTATATGCAAAAGGATTATCATTCAGCCTTTATAGTGTGTGATAATTTTTTACAAGTTCATAAAAATAGCAGTTATGTTGATGATATTCATTTTTTACGTGGAAAGATTTATTTTCGCCAGAACCAGTACATGCAAGCAGTGGAAGAATGGTTGAATGTTATTTATGGCGATGGTGATTTAAGATTAAAAAGACAGGCTGGAAATTTTGTATTCCATACTATGTTAAATTATTTAAACAATAAAGAGTTAACAGCTTTACAGAAAAAGTATAATGATGAACCACTAAGAGGTCTTATTACTATTGTCCATGCCCAACATTTGATTCAGGAAGGTAATGAACGGGAAGGATATCGAAAATTACAATTGTTTTTAGAAAAGTCACCTTATCATTTATATGGAGATATTGCTCGAAGAATACTTGAAGGATCTTCGGGTGCAAATGTAGCTGGAAATACGATTCTCATTCTAAAATCCCGTCAACAGGAAATGAAAGATATTGCTGAAGCCATTACCAAGGGTGTTTATTATGCTGCCTATGAAATGAGTATCCGTGAACCGCAAAAAAATATTAGTGTGGATTCAATAGCAATTGAAGGCGGTGTTCTCTCGGCAGCGCAAGTCACTTTAACTGCTTTAAAGAAGAAAACCCCTTTGGTTGTTGTTGGAGCATTAGGAAATGAAGAAACAGCTGCATTAGCTCTTCTTTCTCGGTATGAACATTTTCCTTTTGTATCGCCATTAAGTTCTCAAACAGGTTTGGCTGCTATCAGTCCTTACACTTTCCAGATCAACCCAGACGCCGAGATTAAAGGGCGAGTACTTGCCGAATATGCCATTAATGAGCTTGGTGCAAAAACATTTGCAATATTAGCTCCGGCTGATCTGTATGGACAGCGAATTTCGAGTAGTTTTGAAGAAACCATACTTGAAAATGGTGGCGAGATTGTAGAAAAACAATGGTACTATGAAAATACACAGGACTTTTCTAGACAATTGAAGGCAATTAGAAAAAAAGGTTTTTATATAACTTTTCGTGATTCAGTCAAAGCAGCCGATTCGACTTTAACAGAGGAAGAGATAAAAAACAAATTTAAAGAATATCTAACTGAAGTATTGTTTTCCGATGAAAATACGCGCGGAAAAATAGACTCAACTCAAGTCCCTTCAACTGGCATAGATGCAGTGTTTATGGCCATTTACCCAAGCGATATCCCATATATTGCGCCACAATTTGCTTTTTATAATATTCAAACTAAACTTTTAGGAAATGAAGGATGGAATGATCCAGTTCAATTAAAACAAAATCAAATTTATTTAGATGGTCTTATTTATATAACATCTGGATACATCGATTTTGAATCTTGGAATTATAAAGAATTTCAAAGCCGGTTCAGACAGAAAATGCATACTACACCCACATTATATCATCTTTTAGGTTATGATATAGGGAAATGGATGATTTCAGGTTATCAACCAGGCATGACTCGGCAAGATTTTTGTGATAAGCTTGAGAATAGTCCAAGATTCCAGGGAATTATGGAACGTATTCATTTTGGAGACAAACCCAGGGTAAATTCCGAGCTGAATATAATTCATTTCTATCTTGGAGAGTTCATAAAAGTCCGATAATCTCAATTTATAGACCCAAAAATGATTTGTCAACTTTGTGGAAGAGATGTTGAGAAATGTACTAAACATCATCTTATTCCCAAATCGCAAAATAGTGAAAAATCGGAATTAGCCTACCTCTGTTCCGTTTGTCATCAAATGTTAAATCATTTATTTTCTAATAAACAGTTATCCAGTAAATTGAATTCTATTGAAGAGCTTAAAAGTCATCCGAAAATAAGAAAATTTTTAAAATGGGTTCGAAAACAAGATCCAAATAAAAGAATAAAAATCAAATGAAAATTTTGCTTAAATTTATCCCAGTTTTACACACCAGATAATATCTGCATAGTTGGTTATGTTATCCTGAATATTGAGTCGAACGACTTTTTGTAAATCAAAATGATCTAAATAATTGAAAATAATATTTCTTAGCCAGTATAGTTCTGCTTTAAGTTTCCAGTGGTCACCATCACGCTGATAAAATACAACAAATATGTGATTATTCAGAGGATGTAGATTGGATTTTCGAATTCTTCTATATAGCCAATATAACAATTCTTCTTTATGAAGTAAAGCATAACGTAGCGTTCTGGCAAACTGGTTTGGATAAACTTGAGATCTTATTTTAAAATTTATTTCTTGTATAGTAATTGTTTCTATTTCATTGTAATGATTGTAATTAGGTGTAACAATCTCATGATTAGTAAAAATGAGATATAACCCTTTGTCGCACCAATAATTATACCAGCGATTTATGGCATATTGTCGAAGGTCTTCTGATAATTTTTCCGTCTTTTCAATAATTTCATCAAAATTATAATTTGAATAGATAAAATTGGATTTTGCATCAAGATATGCGTCATACTTGTAATGCCAGGTATGTGGTAAAAGGTACCTTTTTCTTAACTCTTTCTGAAGTTTTAAGATATCCATCTTTTAAGTCCTTTTACATTTTTATGAAAACAATTTTTTTGATTGAATAAATAGAACACCTGAAAAATTCAGATAATTTAATTAAAGAAAAAGGTATTTAATAAAGACTGTGCATGTCACAAAAATTACAGTTTGTTTTTAAATTATTAGTATTTTTTATAAAAAAATATAAAAAACATATCAAAAAGGAGGTAAATGAGGGAGAAAAAGATTCTACATAGTACTAAGCGGATTAGAATATGCCGATTTTCGTGTATTCATTAAAAAATATCTAGTTCTTACAATTTAGTTCAAATATTGGAGTAAATTTATTAATTGGCTTAAAAAGGTTGTAAATGATTTTTGTATTGATGTCAATAAAATTCTATTTTTCGCATAGAAAATTATTCAATGAGTTCAGAGTGTTTTAGAATAAAACATGCACGAAATAATCAATAGAGATGTTAAGAAGATTCTGAGAGAATATCAAAAAATTGCTGTTGTAGGTATTTCGGACAAAAATTACCGTGATTCCTTTAATGTTGCCAGCTTTATGCAGAGCAAAGGTTATCATATTATTCCGGTAATTCCCAGGTTGGATAATGTTCTTGGAGAAAGATGTTATCCGTCCTTGCGAGACATACCTGAGGAAGTGGGTCTGGTGGATATTTTCAGAAGATCTGAGTTTGTTGAGCATATAGTAGACGAAGCCATCGAAATTGGTGCCAAAGCTGTTTGGATGTAACTGGGCGTGATTAATTCAGCAGCAGCTCAAAAAGCAATTAAAGCAGGGTTGTCGGTGGTTATGAACAGATGTTGGAAAATTGAATATATGCACTACGAAATGTTAAAGACCTGATTTTTTAAGAAAGTTAATTGAAACAAGGATGTCGGTTATGATTCCTTATACATTGTTAAAGTTTAATAGCATTTTCAAATTGCTTATAATTTGGAATTGCATTATTAAATTGTATAGTATTTTTTCTAGAAATACTCTCCTTGAATAATTGTTGATGCCAGCCAATAGATCACTTCATAAAAAAGTTTATTTATATTTGTAACGTTTCGACAATTTAATGCATTAAAAAAATAGTTTAATGTGCTAAAGAAGCGAACTAGTCAATAATGAATTATATAAGGTTGAATAATTAATATTCGTTCTGAATTTTACCAATTAGAGGCCGGTTATAAAAAATACTACTCAAGTTTATAAGAATTGTTTATAATGAAATATTGAGGGACTGGTTATGCCGCTATACAAATATCGTTGCCTTAAGTGCGATGAAAAGTTTGAAAAATTGGTTCCGTATGCTCAAAGCGATGATATAGAGTGTCCGAATTGTGGAAGTAAGCAAAAAAGAAACTTATCTCAACATCTGCTACAATTTGTGTAAGCAACCACAGTAGCAGTTCCTCAATATCTTCATGCACTTCGAGTAATATTTCTTTTAGAGAAGCTTGAGTTTCTGGGCGACAGTTTGCTGCCTTTTTGATTTTTTTTCAATATTTCCAGATAAGTGAAATGCCTATCTCTTGAACGTGGTTAGTATCAAAACTATTAAGACCAGATCCAATCGAGATTAAGTCTGGATAATATCGATATAGATATTTGATATCAAGTTGTAAAATTTCTTTAATTTTCCAGCGGAGCAACATCAGCCATTTTTGCCCCCTATGATTTAGCAAAGATGTTCGAAAAGTTCCAGGTAGATCAGGTTCATATTCGAATATTCTTAAATTATAATCAGGAATGTCAAAGTTTGTCCAACGACTTAATATTTGACAATTTTTTTTAAATTGTATTTCTATCTGATGATAAATTCCGGTTCCATAAAATTTATCTACTCCTTGCAGAGGATATGCCCATCGAATATCAAGCGAATTTTGAAATTTAATTTTGGAACTCAACTTGGAGTAATAAACCAGCCGAAGAGATCGAATTGATTTTTCAAGTACAGCAACATTTTCGAGATCATTTTTACGATATCGCTGATGAAATTGTAATCTAATCGTTTGTCCAGAGAATCTTTTGCGAATTTCTACATGGTAATCTTTATATAAAAACGGCTCGATTTGGCTATTATATAGGTCACGGTATAGATGGACATACCCAGATATATTTGTTTTTCTATGAAGATTATAATTAATTAGCAAAGCGATACCTGTTTTATTAATTGGGATATCACTAAGTGTTCCAAAGGCCCTCCCATAGAGAGCAAAATATTGTGGGTGGTAATAATAAGTAACAATTTCATATTTCATTTTTTTTCCGAATAAATAGAGGAAATTCTGAAAAGCTGGGAATTTAGACTGGAAAAAACTCACCTCAGAGGTAATTCGTATGCTTTTTGTATTCCATGAACCTGCAATGCCAATATGATGTTGTTTCTTACTAAATTCTTTATAAGGTTTATCGAAATTTGATACTATGGCATTTAATTGGAGATGCAGAGGGCCACTTCGAAAGGACAAGAGTGCTCCTGACAGTATGGATTTCCATAACCCTTTTTTTTGTCTTTCGTTTGATGTTCGGTGCAGACCCGAAGAATAAATGTTTCGAATTCGGCTACTATCTTTAGAAAGCGTAACATCCAAGTGTCGAGTAGAGTAGAATAAATAAAATTGGGTTTTAGTTGATAATATCTTTGAGATTGTGACTCCTCGCAAAAAACTAAATTCATTGCTCGATCGGTTTTCAAATTCTGGTATGTTGAATCCATTTGAGAAAGGCATAACAGAAGCTGTTAAAGGTAATCCATATGCCGACCATAGCATTAGGCCACATCCGATCCGCATTTGATAATCGCCAATTAAAAGGGAAAAATTGTGATTTAAATTTTGGTATTTGAAATGGTAGGTCTGATAATCGAAATAATCTTTTTCTCCATTATCTTTTTCTACCAGAAAGCCCCCAGAGAAAGAAGAATTGCTATTAAATAATAAACGATGTTGCCAGTAAAATGGCTTTGAAAAAACATGTTCGTAAAATCCTCGCCGTTTAGGAAATTCCTTGCGAAGGCGAAAGCGATAAATAACATGTCCCTTCTTAGAAATGGGTTTTACGGTTACAAAAGGAATAAGGGCTTCATAAAGTTCTTCAGTCATACCTTGAATTGAAAGTAATTCTGTAATATGATTAAATCCGTTATGTAAAGAACGAAAATCTATTATTTCTTGAGCGACATGGTTGGGGACAAAAGGGATGCGTTTAAAATCTTCGAGAGTAGCTTTGTTTAAATCAAGAGGATTTTCCATTAATTCCCAGAGGTATTCGACCAATTCGAAGTTCTCACCTTCTTCATCTTCAATTTGTTCTAAAATTGTTTCTAAGAATTGATTTTCTTGTGCAAATGTCCATTGGAAATGAAAAAGCAAGTTCCAGAGCAGAGTCACACAAAGGATAAAACATATTTTTCTCATATTAAGTTTTTATTTATGATGATGTTTGAAAGATGTTTCTGTACTAATCTGGAAAGAATATAAATTTTTGGGGTGAAAAATTCAAGATGATGTACTTAATAATCAAAAGTATTTATTTTATAAGTAAAGAAGAGTTTTCAACATAGATGAAAGTTTTAGAATTTTTCCAATAAAAGGATATTAGGCAATTTTAATTTTTTTTGAAACAATAAAACCGTTATTTAATTCAAGTTATCGGTTTTTTATTCTCGGGTAGCAGTTGTGCATTGTTATTTGTTATTCAATGAGATAATATAAGATCAGGGCTTTTCCTTCGTGTTTTCTTTATTTTTGGACTTTTTATTATTTTTTGAAGATGTATGTCCCGTAAAGTTTTTGTTCTTATAATCAGTAATGTAAAAACCTGAACCTTTAAAAATCAAACCTGAGCCGCCAGTAATTACTCGTTCTAATTTGCCTCCACAAGAAGGACAAACTTCTAAGGGCTTATCAATAATACTCTGGAAATATTCGAATTGGTTACGGCATTTTTTACAACGATATGTATAAGTCGGCACTATTCATTTCTCCCTTAATTATTTTTACTTTCTACCATTTTGTCCATTGTTTCAATTAACCGATCCATGCCTTTTTCCAGTTCTGACTGTGAAGCGGCAAACGACAGCCGAATATAATCGTCTGCACCAAAAGCTGCGCCTGGTACGCCTACTAAATATGAATTTTCAGTTAAAAAGGTGCAAAAATTAATAGAATTATCAATTATTACATCATTTTTTCGGTAACCATAAGCTTCTGAAACTTTGATGAAGAAATAAAAAGCACCTTGTGGATTGACATAATTAAAATAGGGACGGGAATTTAATCGATTTCGGATATAGTTTCTGCGTTGTTCGAAGGTGACTCGCATTTTTTCGATTTCATCCTGGGGACCATTGATTGCAGCCAATGCTGCTTTCTGCGAGATGGATGAAGCATTAGAAGTATAATGGCTCTGAATTTTCGACATGGCCTTTACTACAGGAAGCGGTCCAGCAGCATAGCCTATTCTCCATCCCGTCATGGCAAAGGATTTAGAGAATCCGTTGATGACGATGGTTCTTTCAATCAAATCTCCAAAAGTAGCGATGCTCACATGTTTCAATCCATCAAAAATGATTTTTTCATAAATTTCATCTGAAATAATCCATATTTTGTGTTTCATCAAAATTTCTGCCAGGTTACGAATTTCATCAGGTGTAAGAACAACGCCGGTGGGATTGCTTGGACTGTTCAAAATGAGCGCACGGGTACGAGGTGTTAGATGTTTGTCTATTAATTCGGGAGTTACCTTAAAATTGCTTTCCCGTGTATCGATAAAAACGGGTTTTGCTCCAGCTATTTTTATTTGCTCGGGGTAACTTACCCAATAGGGAAGAGGTAATAAAACTTCGTCTCCTTCTTCCACTAATGCCATTAATGTATTTAGAATAGCTTGTTTTGCGCCATTTGACACAATTATCTGTTCTGGTGTGTAATCAAGATTGTTATCGCTTTTTAGCTTTCTGGCAATTGCATCACGAAGTTCAGGAATGCCAGTATTGGCAGTGTAACGTGTGAATCCTTCTTCAATGGCTTTTACGCCAGCAGCGCGAACAAAAGCAGGTGTATTAAAATCAGGCTCTCCGGCTGTTAGATCTATCACATCATAACCTTGAGCTTTAAGTTGCAGGGCTTTTTCTTTTACTTGAATTGTCTTCGATGTTTCAATTTTTGATATTCTTGAAGCCAATTTCATCTGAGCCCCCAATATTAATCTTTTTACAATGGAATTTATTGATTAAAATTTCTTTTAATGTCGATCTATGGTATCAAAAATGCTTTTACTTACGAAAGAATGCTGCAAATTGCAGCTACATTGACAATATCGTTTACACTACAGCCGCGCGACAGATCGTTATAAGGTTTGGCCAGTCCTTGAATCAGAGGACCAATTGCTTCCGCCCCGGCTAATCTTTCGACCATTTTATACCCAATGTTACCGGAATTTAAGTCGGGAAATATAAATACATTAGCTTTTCCTGCTACCGGAGACCCAGGTGCTTTTCTCTGACCAATGGATTCGATATAAGCTGCATCAAATTGCAATTCACCGTCAACTTGTAATTGTGGAACGGATTCTTTTACAATCCGAGTAGCTTCGACAACCTTATCAACTAGAGGATGTTTCGCACTCCCTTTTGTAGAGAAAGATAGCATGGCTACAAGAGGTTCTGCTCCTAATAGTTTTCTGTGGGTATTGGCCGAGCTGATTGCTATACTGGCTAGTTGCTTGGGATCAGGATCGGGAACAACAGCACAATCTCCAAAAGTAAGGATTTGTCCATTTGGAAGAACCATGATAAAAGAACTGGATACAATGTTAACATCAGGCGCCAGTCCTACAACTTGAATTGCTGCTCGCAATACATCTCCGGTTGCATTTACAGACCCTGCCACAGCTCCTGCCGCGCGATCCTGGCGAACCATCATTGCACCAAAATATAAAGGATTAGACATAACTTCTTGGGCTTTCTGAGGAGTCATACCTTTGTGTTTACGTAGTTCGTAATATTTTTGTACATAGCCTTCAAATTCAGAATCAGCAATTGGATTTATGATTTCAATTCCATTTAATGAAATCTCCAACTCTTCGGCTCTCTTAAGGATTTCTTCTTCATCTCCTAATAAAATAGGTTTCACGATTTTTTCAGAATATAGAATGTTCGCAGCTTTAATGACTCTATCTTCACTTCCTTCAGGTAAAACAATAGTTTTATAATTTTCTTTAGCTTGCTCAAGGAATTTTTGTGTAACATTCATTTACAGCCTCCTTCTTCTTTAATCCTTATAATATCAGATTGAAATAATCAATTTAATATTAATTTTAAATTAAGCAACATTTTTATTTTTCAACTTTATATAATGATTAAGAATTTTTAATGAAATTGTAGCAGGAAGGAGACTGTATTTAGAAACCCATTTTTTTCAAGAGAGCTTCTTTAACTGCTGTTGGCACGAAGTTGGTAATATCTCCACCAAATCGGCAGACTTCTTTAACAATGGAGGAATTAAGATAAGTATACTTTTCGTGTGGCATCATAAAGACTGTAGTAATTTCATCTGCCAATCTGCGATTCATTAAGGCCATTTGGAGTTCATATTCAAAATCCGATACCGCACGTAATCCTCTAATAATGGCACAAGCTTTTTTTTCTTTTGCAAATTTTACTAAAAGACCATCAAATCCTTCTACTTTAACATGATCATGAATAGATCTTTCTTGAAGAGCTTTTTTTATTAGCTCAATTCTTTCATGGATTGAAAATAATGGACTTTTTAACGGATTAATTGCCACTGTGACACAAATTTCATCAAAAAGTTTTAGGGCTCTTTCAATAATGTCTATATGCCCATTTGTGATGGGATCAAAGCTTCCAGGGTAAATAGCCCTCCTCATCCCTCCTCCTTTCTGCCAAAGAAGGTAATAATACTGCGATCGAATTTCTTCTGGCGTAATACTTCGTAAACGTTTGTTTCCCACTCTATATAATGATTTCTTTCGCTCTCGAGAACTAATATACCATATTCAGATAGATTTTCTGGAAGAAAGGAAAGAGGTAATAATTCAATATATCGATCCCATTTAAATGGTGGGTCTGCAAAAATTAAATCGAAAGGTTTTTTATTTTGACGCAAAAAAGATAAAACATTTTTTTTGATTATATTGTAAGGCTCACGAACTTGAATACGATTTAAATTTCTTCTCAGCACTTTTATTGAATTAAAAGAGTTATCTACAAATGTAACGCTATGTGCTCCCCTGCTTAAAGCTTCAATTCCAAGACTACCTGATCCAGAAAACAAATCTAATACCCGGCAATCTTCAACAAAATCACCCAATATTTCAAAAATATATTCCTTGACACGATCTGTTGTGGGACGTATAGATTGATCGTTTGTAGAATATAAATGTTGACCTTTATACTTTCCGGAAATCACTCGCATAAATACTGTTTCACTTACCTATTTGGCGCTATAATAAGTAAAGATTAACCGTGTTGAAAGATTATTATCTGTAATTATCTCTAAATTATATGGATATATGGAAAATTTATTAATTTTTATCATTGGAAAAGATTCAACCAAATTACCAATAAAGTTCAAAAGATTTTCTTTCCGCCCATTCAAATATGCATAATAAACTGTTTCGCTATAAGTAATGCGATTGGTTATATTTCCTTTTTTGAAATATTGTATTTGAACTCCATATTTTTTCGCCACACTTTGGAACTCATTTGCAATATTTTTAGTGGTTAGTGCTTTTATTTCAGAAACAGGTTTGGGAGCAACGGTTTTAGGTGGATTCACTCTGGCGCTAAGATCAGCATAAATTTTTTTATTTGATTTAGGTTGTACGGCAATAATTCTAAAACCAAAACTTGGGAAAGCTTTTTTCAAATCCATATGAAACCTGGCAATTTGGTCTCGAGAATCTGCCAGGATAGTTAAATTGATATCAGTTGGTGTCATCACAATGAGAGAAAAATCTGCAGAGCCAGGTTTTTGATTTATAAAGTTTTGTAAATTATTTTTTAAAAATCTGTTACTATTTAGGTTTTGCTGATAGATTGGTAATAAAACAACTTCTTTAGATTTGATTGTCTGAGTTTCACTTAGTTGAGTTGACAAAGGCTGTTTGGGTAATTCTTTTGTTGTAGCAACTTCTTCTCCACTTTTCGTTAACTGGTAAACAATGAAAATAATGAGGAGAAGTAATAAAACAATACTTCCAAATATGAAAAAAGGTTTTTTTACACTTAGCGTTGACTTAAATATGTTGAATTCATCCTCCTGCACGGCATAAGTGCCTCTTTGCAATGTTTCCTCTTCCTCAGTCTCGGGTTGTTCTTCTTCAATTAAAAAAGATTCATTACTATCTTTAGCTTCGGTCTGAGGTTCAGCCTTATCAAAAAACGATTCTGTAGATGTAAAAGAAAGGTCTATATTTTCTTTGCGTTCAGGTAGTTTTTTGCTTACAAATGGCTCTTCTTCCAGTTTTTCTGTTTTAGATGTATCTATCAAAGTTAAAGGATTGGCGGTTTTTAAATTAATTTTAGCCATGAAAGTTTACCCTCTCTTTCTTGCGTTAGAAAATATTCGAGATGGGTTCAACAAATTGAAAAATGTTTTCAGCAGAAAGAAGAGCATCTTGAATTTTTAACTGAAACGCAGAATTTGTATCAACATTGAATAATTTTATCGGTAATTGGACCTGGGCCTGAATTATATCTAACCATTCAGCTTTAAAATGATAACCATAAAAGACTATTGTTTTAATATTGAAAAGAGATCGATCTAAAACTGGTGGCGATTGAATTTCATCTAATAGTAAATCAAATGAGGATAAAAGATATTCTTCATCGATTTGTTCAATGGTATTCAGGTCAGTATTATATGGTTTAAAATCGTAGTGGATAAATTGTTCTGGAGTGGAAATTATAATATCATAGCCTCTTCGTTGCCAGCCTATAATAAGAGTTTGTCCCTTTGCATCTGGATATAATTGCCGATACAATTCATCGACAGTGAAACACGAGGGTGTTAGGACATCAAGTTCCAATCCAGAAAACTCAGCAATATCCTGAAAATATTGAATTACTTTTTTTCTAACAGCCAGAATTAAAATTTCTGTCAACCCTTCACTGGCTTCAACTTTTTCTAATTGATAGATTTGGTAATTTTCAGAAGGTTCTTCCCAAATTTTTTCTAGTTCAAAAAAAATAAATTCATTATAATTTTCTGAAGAAATTGTAGAATCTAAAGCTATCTTTTTGATCAGAGAAAATTTGCTTGGGAATGTAAAGCGAACTTTTTCTTTCGAGAAACTATTTTGTTCGATAAGGGTTACCAGTTTTTTAGATATTTGGTTAATCGATTCGGTCTGGTTTAAGCTTTTGTGATCTATGATCAAGGGCAGTGAATCACTCACTGCCCTTCTTATTACTATATTACTTTCATCTAAAATCACATCTGCCCATTGTACAAAGTCTTCATGGAAGGAAACACTATTGATCTGTTTATTCATAAAACCTCTTTATTATTGTTCCCAACTTTTTTCTCCATTCACGATGGAACCATGGTTGATATGTTTTTTGGTAAATATAAGATAAATTGGTTCTTCTACTCCTTCCAAAGCTTTTAGTAAATCTTGTTCAAGTTTATGGCCAGCTTCTGTTAATGCCTGAGCAAAAGCCTGATCGAAACTGGATTTTATTTGAGAAACAATTTCTAAAGCCGGTGCAAAGGTTTCAGAATGCGAAATGATTCTCCTTCTGGTAGAAGCAGGCAAACGTGTTACCGTGATCATTGAATCTAATTGTTTAAGTTTTTTATTAAAATAATTTATCTGGTCTTCTAAATCTTTAATGTTTCCTGTTTTTATTCGAGTTGCCAGTGTATCAATTGGGTTCAATATATCTTCAATCATGGGTTTAAGGACTGATAATTTATTTTCAGTTTCAAGAGTCTTTACGAAATTCTGGTAATCATGCGAGTATTTATAAAAAAAGACGTTACTAAGGTCGCGCATTTCTGCTTGTAGCTCTTTCAAGCTCAACAAGATGTCAGTTTTTCTTCTTATGAAGACACGGTTTTTTTCCATTACTTCTTTGGTTTGTGCAATGATAGTATCAAGTTGATTTAACTTATCGATATAAGGAAGATCTTTTACCGGCTCGATGTCTGCTATAAACTTTTGCTGAAATTCAGAAAGCAAATTAGGACATTCCACGGTTATCTTATTACTATCGATACTAATAATGTAAGGCTCCTGACAGTCTGGACAGGAAAAATTTTCTTCGGTAAAATTAATAAGCAAGGAATCGACCTCACTTAAAGCAGTTAATCCATATTTTTTTGATATCATAAAATATTCTGGTGAAAGAAACTTCTCATGGAGAGCGGCCATATTTTCTCGTTCGCTCTGTAACTGATTTTGATCTAAAGATAAATCAGTGTTATTTAAGGTATTTACGCTAGTATTTATTCTATCAATAAATTTTTTCAATCGATCATGTACACTAGAAACCTTAACAATATCTGTTTTACGAATAGCATCGATTAAACTATTAATTTTTTTGTATTCTGCATTCCAATAGTCTGTAAAATCCGATTTTTCGTATTGAGGGAAGTATACCAGAATTGAATCGACATAGTTCAATGCATGGAGAACACTATTCTGGAGTGAGTAGTCAGATACTTTTTCCTTCATAGACCTAAGAGAATCCACAAATAATTTTACACGGCTAAAATTTGGGAATGTAGCACTCGAATCCATTTGCATTATTTCATGGTTAATCTCCTTGCTCAAAGAAGCCACGTTTTCGTATTTACGGAAATAACGTTCATTTCCAATCAGGTCTCCGGTAATTTCAAATGCGGCTTGTGAAATAGTGGAAATTTGCTCAATACTAGGGATAGAAAGAATATTGTCAACCACTTGAATGAAACTTCGAGTGAGTGAAACGATTGACTGACGCTGTTGAAGTCCTGAATCATTTTGAACAAATGTTAAAAGCTTAGAAAGCGTGTCGGTGTAAGATTCTGTTGCACGATAAAAGAAACGTTCGGCTTCATAAATGGTGGTTAAATTATTTCGACACGCTTTAGTAACCTTTTCCTCTTTTTCCCAGATTTTGTTGGGAATTATTATAACTGCAATCAATAGCAGTGAAACGAGAACAATTAGAATTTCGAGAATAATAGAACCTTTCGGACGTTGAGCAGCCATTATTCCTCCGTCGATTTATTGCTTTATTCATTATGATTTATTAACTTAACTTATAAAGCACCTCATAAATATGCTAAAATGATGAAAAGTTTAATAAAATAACTATAAAATGTCAATTAATTTTTGAAAATAAGATTTACAAAAATCCTTTTATTTTTTAAAGTTGTGAGCATTTTTTAAAAACTCTTATAATAAAGAATTTAAAGAAAATACAAAAAGTAATTTCATTGAAATATTTTACAATTGCAATATTTATTACATTAAATTTTTTATACTCAGTTATCAGTTATAATCAAGTTATCAGTTATAATCAAGTGTCTATTTTATGAATATATCATAATATATCATGATTATGAATAAAAAATAAAAATATTTTGGAAAATGGATTATCAAATTTTAAATTTTTTAATTTCAAAAAGTGGATCGGATTATGATCAAAAGTATTGAATGGATTGGAGGAAGGTTAAGAATTGTGGACCAAACTGAAATTCCCAATAAATTGGTTTACAGGGAATTACAAGATGTTGAGGAAGTATATGAAGCTATAAAAAAATTAAGAGTTCGTGGGGCTCCTGCTATTGGAGTTGTAGCAGTTTTTGGTCTTTATCTTGGATTGTGCAAAGAAGTATTTCCTGAAAGGTCAAGTCTGATTTCTCGTGCAAAATACCTTGCTGAATACCTGTCAAAAGCACGACCAACAGCGGTGAATTTAAATTGGGCTTTGCAAAACGCTTTGAAGAGATTAGAATCTGTTAATGGAGATGTGAAAACTGCGTTAAATGCATTATTAGATCATGCATTAAAAGTAAAAAAAGATGATGAAATACGTTGTGCGAAAATTGGAGAATACGGTGCCAGTCTTATTATGGATGGTATGAACATTCTTACTCACTGTAATACCGGTGTACTCGCTACTGCCGGGATTGGTACTGCCCTGGGTGCTATTTATACTGCCTGGAAGCATGGAAAAAAGATTAAGGTTTTGGTAGATGAAACCCGCCCTCTTCTTCAAGGCGCAAGACTAACAATTTGGGAATTACAACAGGCAGGTATACCATGTACGCTTATCACTGATAATATGTCTGCCTATGCGATGAAGTTGAAAAAAGTTGATATGGTTATTGTTGGTGCTGATAGAATAACTGTTAATGGAGATGTTGCTAATAAAATTGGAACGTACAGTTTGGCTATTCAATGTAAATATCATGGAATTCCGTTTTATGTAGCTGCTCCCCTTTCTACCTTTGATTTTTCTCTTTCTTCGGGAGATCAGATACCAATTGAAGAAAGAAATGGGAATGAAATTACTCAAATTTTAGGAAAGGTACCTATTGCAAGTTCACAAACATTAACTTGGAATCCGGCTTTTGATGTAACTCCCAACGAATTAATTACTGGTTTTATAACAGAAAAAGGTATTGCAAAACCACCATTCAAAAAATCTTTTCATATGCTTAAATTTTTTTAGTAAATTTACAAAAAACTAGAAGGAGTATTTTTTATGAAAAAGTTACTTGTCATCTCTGTTTTTATATTTTTATGCAGTATGTTTCTTCTTACATCCTGCCGACCGCCGGAACTGGAAGGGGTTGTGGTAAATATGCAACAGGGATTATATGACAAAGCTTTTGCCTTGGCTAAAGAAGCTGTTGAAAAATATCCAGATAATCCAGAAGCATGGTATTTATTAGGTAGACTTTACGGGCGCCAGGAGAATTTTGAGAAAATGAATGAGTGTTATGAAAAAAGTCTTGCATTAGGTTCTAAATACAAAGCAGATATCGAAAGAGACCGCTTTAACTATTTTGCAGAAAATTATAATAATGCTATCAATAATTATTACAAACGCGCTCGTGATGAACAAAATCCAGAAACCCAAAAGAAGCTATATAAAGCAGCTTCAGAAAAATTTTTAAAAGCATTTCTGGCTGATCCTGTGCGGACAGAACCACTTATGCCAATGGCGATATCTTTTCTTGAAATCGGCGATACAGCTACTGCTGAAAAATACATGAAAAAAGCACTTGAAATGAAACCTCAAAATGACACCCTTTTAGTTGCTGTCGGCGATTTTTATTATCGTATTAATCGGAAAAATAATGCTAAATCGTTGTACGAAAAAGCTATCGAAGTGAATCCTAAAAATATTCAGGCTCATTTATCATTAGGTCAAATTTATACAGAAGAAAAAAATTGGGATAAAGCTGTTGAACAACTTAATATTGCTGCGGAAATGCAACCGAATAATTCGGTTATTACATTTAATATTGCCATACTTTATTACAATCAACAAAATTATGAAAAGGCAATCCCATATATCAAAAAAACCATAGAGTTAGATCCACAAAATAAAGATATGCATGAGCTCCTGAGCATTAGTTATATCCAACTTGCCCAACAGGAGTTGGAAAAATTTAACAAGACTGAAGATTCGAAATATAAAGAAAATGCTATGAAAATTTACGACAAAGCTATTGTTTTTCTTGAAGATGCTATTCAAAAATTTCCTGATTCCGCTTTGATGTGGAATAATTTAGGAGTTTGCTATGCTCAAAAAGGTTTGAAGGAAAAAGCCCAGGAAGCCTTTAAGAAACAGAAGGAATTGGAAGAACAATAAAGTAAATCTCAGAAAAGTAATAATATCTATGAGCCAAAACCGGTATTCGGTTTTGGCTCATTTTTTAGTATCCCACCGAATTAAATTTGCAAAAATCCCCTTTTTTTCATTATTTTTAATCAAGGTCATACATAAATTTAAATAAAGAGGGTTTTGTATGTCTAAAGGAATAATTCAATCGCAAAACAACAAAGTCAAACCGTTCTCCAGAAGGCGGTTTTTAAAACAAACCGGGTTGGCTGCTCTTTCCTTTACATTGATCAAATTAGATTTGGTAAAGGCAACAAAAGCCAATTCTAAAATCCGTCTTGGAATGATTGGATGCGGTAAACGTGGTACTTGGATTGGTAAATTATTCCAGCAACACGGCGGTTTTGAAATAATGGCGGCGGCGGATTATTTTCAGGATAAGGTAGATCGTTTTGGAGAGCAGTTCAACATTTCTCCAAAGAAGCGTTTTACTGGGCTTGGTGGATATAAACGACTGATGGAAGAAAATATTGACGCTGTTGCCATTGAAAGTCCGCCATATTTCCACCCGGAACAGGCTGCGGTAGCTGTAGAGGCCGGTGTTCATGTTTACCTGGCTAAACCTGTCGCTGTAGATGTCCCTGGTTGTAAGTTAATTGAAAGGAGTGGAAAGGAAGCTACTCGTAAGAATTTATGTTTTTTAATCGACTTCCAGACGCGCGCTAATGAATTTTACATCGAAGCTATCAGGAGGGTGCACAAAGGTGCCATTGGTCAGTTCGCCTTCGGTGAAGCCAGTTACCATGCTGAAAGCCCCTGGACGCACTTTTATGATATTCTCAAGGCCGATCCGAAAAATCCTGAAAATCGCTTGCGCGCCTGGGGATTGGATCGAGCATTCTCTGGCGATATTATCACCGAACAAAATATTCACGCACTGGATGTGATGAGTTGGATAATGAACCAAGAACCCGTTTCGGCCTGGGGTACTGGTGGCCATAAGGTTCGCCAGGATGTGGGAAATTGCTGGGATTATTTTGCAGTGTTATTCAAATACCCCAATAATGTTGGAATAACATTTAGTTCACGGCAATTCAAAGGCTATGATAGCCCGGGAGGGATTAAGAACCGCATGTTTGGATCGAAGGGAGTTTTAGAGGCTCAATATGGCGGTCAGGTGCTTATACGCGGTGAAAATTTTTACCGAGGTGGTAAAACCAATCAAATTTACCGCCAGGGAGCGGTAAATAATATTGCAACATTCTACAAAAATATCACTGATGGCTATTTCGAAAACCTAACTGTGGCCCCAAGTGTTCGGAGTAACCTGATTACCATCCTTGGCCGCACTGCCGCCTATGAAAATCGTGAAGTTTCCTGGGGAGAAATTTTGAAATCCGAGGAAAGATTAGAACCTAATTTGAAAGGATTGAAAATCTAAATCGTAATAAGCACATTTAATAATTTATCTTGGAGATAATTTTTTTCACCCTTTCAAGAATTGAAAGATACTATTCTCTTTAGTTTTTACTTAATAGACAATATATCTTTTTTTAGAACCAAAAATTTAAGATTTATTCGATTTTAAAAATCGTTAGGAGGATGTAGAAATGAATATTCGGAATTACTTTTTTGTTTCAACTGTAATTTTGATTTTCATTCTTTTTACCTTTTCTACTTTCCAAGGATTTTCTCAAGATCTTACCATTCCCAAAGTTTCAAAAGAGGATATCATTTGTTTCGCTTTATACACAGTACATAATAATGTACTAAAACTAACTGCTCAATTATATCCATTGAGTACCACTGATGATCGGGTTGTGCGCTTGGAAATAAAGAAAGGTGATAAATGGGTTGAAATTGCCAGAACCAGAGTGATTGAAGCTGGTTGGATAGCGCCCTTTCGGGTGGAGAATTGGGATATGACCAGTGATTATGAATATCGGGTTTGTCATGGCACTTCAGCCTACTATACCGGAATTATAAAACATGATCCGATAGAGAAAGAAGAAATAGTCATAGCTGCGTTTACTGGAAATTCGATCAATCCGAAACATGGGGGTGATATTCCCAAAACAGATATCATTAATAATATTAAAAAGATTAAGCCGGACTTGTTATTTTTTTCGGGTGACCAGGTTTATAACCATAAAAAGCATTTAGCAGCCTGGCTAAAATTCGGACGAGATTTTGGGGAAATTATTCGAAACATACCCACTGTCACCATTCCGGATGACCACGATGTGGGTCAGGCAAATTTATGGGGAGCTGGCGGCAAGAAGTCCAAAACCATGGCAGGTAATGATGGAGGGTATTTTGCACCGGTGGAATATGTTAATATGGTGCAACGGGCGCAAACCAGTCATCTTCCCGATCCTTACGATCCAACACCAATTCAGCGGGGTATTACTGTTTACTACACTGCTCTGCGAATTGGTAGGGTGAGCTTTGCCATAATTGAAGATCGGAAATGGAAGTCTGGACCCAAAGGTCTTGTTCCTCAAATGGGACCACGTCCCGACCATATTACTGATCCAAATTATGATCCCAGGAGCCTGGATGTTCCTGGTGCAGTCCTTCTGGGTGAAAGACAGCTCAGGTTTTTAAGAGAATGGGCACAAGATTGGACCAATGCTGATTTTAAATGTGTGCTTTCGCAAACTGTTTTTGCCGGAGCAGCTCATCTGCATGGAAACAGACACAATCGACTTTATGCCGATTTGGATTCCAATGGTTGGCCACAATCGGGTAGAAACCGGGCTTTACGGGAAATGCGAAAAGCTTTTGCCTTCCATATCTGCGGAGATCAACATTTAGCAACAGTCATCCATCATGGGATTGATGACTGGAATGATGCCATATATTCTTTCTCTGTTCCTTCAATCGCTAATCTTTATCTGCGCTGGTGGGCTCCGCTTGAACCAGGAAAAAATCGGACACCTGGAATGCCGGAGTTTTTGGGAGAATTCAAGGACGGATTGGGCAATAAGATTACTATGTTAGCAGTAGCCAATCCCAGCCCAGAAGAAAATCACGATAAACTAACTACCCGGGCAGCAGGCTTTGGTGTGGTCCGATTTAATTGCAAATCGAGAGAAATTACCGTAGAATGTTGGCCAAGGAAAGTGGATGTTTCTGATCCGAATGCCAGACAATATCCTGGATGGCCAATTACTATTAAACAAGAAGATAATTATGGTAAAAAACCTGCAGCATATTTACCCTGTCTGGAAATTACTGGACAACAAAATCCAGTTGTCCAGGTAATTGATGAGGAAAGTAACGAAATTGTTTACACCATTCGAATTCCTGGAAATACCTATCGGCCAAAAGTGTTTAAAAAAGGACTTTATACAATAAAAATTGGAGAAAAAGGGTCACAGAAAGTTTTAAGGCATGTTCATTCTATTGGATTAAATGAAAGAAAAACTATTAGAGTCCAATTATGATTCTTTTTCTCAAAAAAAATCAAAATTAATTTTTTGAGGTTGGAATGGAAAAACATATAACATTAGTAGCAGCATTGCATATAGCATTTAGTATATTAGGCCTTTTTCTTGCTGCAATTTTTTTCATTGCTGTTGTTGGTGGGGGTCTTCTTTCTGGTGACGATGATGCCATAACAATAACCGCGATTGTTGGTGGCATGGTTTTGCTGTTTATTTTTATTCTCTCGATACCTGGTATCATCGGTGGAATCGGCCTTTTAAAAAGAGCTACCTGGTCCAGGATTTTAATGTTAGTTATTGCTTTTTTAGAATTGATCAATATTCCATTTGGGACAATTCTTGGCGTTTATTCCATCTGGGTGCTTGTAGATGAAAAAACGGTGGAACTTTTTGAAAAGAATTCAGAAAAACAAAGCTAACTGGTAGATTGTTCATCAAAATGTTTTTCCTAATTGTTCTATTCTAATCAAAATAAACTTGATGAACCTGCTTGTTTTTTATAGTATATGTATAACGATACGTCTAATCGTATTGCTATGGTTTATGTAAAAGGACTTTAGCGATTCAGGGGATCATTCTCATTGATTTATTCTATATAACGTTTGAATAGGAAGGTAAAGTAATCAACTAAATTGCTTTTACAATCTCAGATTAAAAAGCAAATTCTTATACTTTCTCCGATTAACGATTTTCATCTCGGTAAATTAAACTCCTATCTGACCCGGCGGGTACAAAGTATTTTCTTTCTATATAATGAACAAAAATATTTGGTGGTATCTATTCTCTGATCTACAGATAAATAAATATCTAATCTTAAAACCAGTGATATAGGGAATAAAAAAACAATTTTTTCTTTTCAGAAATTATCCTAATTTGAAATTCTGTAAAGAGTATTTATTGAGTACGAAAATGACCTGAACTTCGGTAGCCAGTGAAATCAACCATAAGTTTGTTTTCCTAACGGGTGCTTCATCCGGAATGGGCCAGGCATGCATACTTCACTTAGCTGACTTGGGTTACCGTTACACCCGGTTTAATGAATATTTCTAATGGTCGGTTACATGCGGTAACTAAACTTACTGATGGTTGGACGCGCTTTGACTGGTTTGTTAGTTATCCAATTAACAATTATAATATTACATTTAATATTGGCAAATTTGCTCATTTTAGTGATGTTTATGAAGGAGCAGAAAAGCTTAAATTAGATTATTACATTATGCCAGAAAACCTTGAAAAAGCCCGAAAACAATTTGCCCAGGTAAAAAGTATGCTTGCTTTGAAAAGTATTTTAGACCTTACCCCTTCCCCGGTGATGGTTACAAACTTATTGAAGTACCCCCTCCTTGGAATGGAATACCAATCCGCTGTTGTCTATGGAAATCAATACCTGAACGGCGTCCGCGGCGGTTCAATTACCGATGTGGGGTTACTTTTTGATTTTATCATCATTCACAAAAGCGCTCTTGAATGGTGGGGTGATAGTGTAACCGCAAAAGACATTGCTGATATGTGGATTCATGAGAGCCTGGCAACCTATGCCGAACCGTTTTTTATGGAATACCAATGGGATTATGATGCAGCCATGAAGTATTTTGAGGGTAAAAAGCAAGAAGTCTGTATGACGCTCATGTCATTGGACCGCATGGAGTTTATCAAGAGGGTTCTGGCAATATGTATCACAGAGGAAGTTTAATGTGGAATACCCTGCGCCATATCCTTGATGATGATGAACTCTGGTTTTCCCTTTTGCGAGATATGACCAAAACATTCAAATATCAGACAGTGGATGCGGAGGATATTTTCAATTTTGTAAATGAAAAAACCGGTATTGACTTTTCCTATCTATTTGATCAGTATCTGAAACAGGTCAATTTACCACAGTTAGACGTTTTACTTATTGTTCAGGGCGATAGCATGAAATTTATTTATTAATGGAAAGCGGATACTGAGAATTTCAGGATGCCAGTGAAAGTAACGACTTCGAAGGGGAAATTTGAATTTATTTATACTGAAACGTTCTCTAAACGGATGACGCTTAAAAACATGAAACCAGAAGATTTCCAGGTCGCTCAGAGCCGGTTTTTCATTGAAGTAAGAATCCGAACGAAATATCTTTTGCCTGAGGTAACTCAGTAGATCCCAATAGAATCGTTTTTTAGGGAATCTTTTTTAGCTGGGGAAACATTTATAATTCTAACGAAAAGCAGGAATTTAAAAGCAAAATGACGAAACTGTTTTTTTTCCTTTTCTTGAGATTTTCATAATAATCCTTTACTTTTTATCTTAGTTTACAAGATTAATTGAAGGAGTATAAAATATGAAGAAAATGTTGATTTTACTTATCTGTCTGCTTCTCAATTCATGGTTATTGGCCGAGAAAAAGGCTTTCACGATTGAGGACCTTTACCATTTGAAAAGTGTAAGCGATCCTCAGATATCTCCTGATGGGAAAAAGATTGCTTTTGTTGTTACAGAATATTTTTTAGAGAAAGGTGAGCGCAATTCTGAAATTTATTTGATAAATCTGGATGGTTCGAATTTGCGCCGGATGACTAATAATGAAGCGGCCGATTTCCGACCACGCTGGTCTCCTGACGGAAAAACACTGATATTTCTATCAAGTCGCGCCGAAGGTGTGCAGATTTGGGAAATGCCAGTAGATGGCGGCGAGCCGACTCAGTTAACTCATTTTTATACAGGCGTGAGCAATGCGGAGTGTTCGCCGGATGGTAAAAGAATTGCGTTTACCAGTATGGTTTTACCCGAGTGCGGCGCGGATAATGATTGCAATAAAGAAATTCTTGAATCAATGAAAAATGGGCCATTACAGGCTCACATGGCCGATCATTTACTCTTTCGACACTGGAATTTCTGGAAAGATGGTAAACGTACTCACCTTTTTGTTTTTGATAAGGAAACCGAAGAGATCACTGATTTAACTCCAGGTGATTACGATTCTCCTTCCTTTTCTTTAGCTGGAGCTACCGGTTATGCTTTTTCTCCTGACGGAAAGGAAATTTGTTTTGTCTCTAACCGTGATAAAAACGAAGCGGAAACTACCAATAAAGATTTATGGATCGTTCCTGTTACAGGTGGAGAGGCGAAGAATATTACCGATGATAATGAAGCTTACGATGGTGATCCGCAGTATTCGCCTGATGGACGCTATATTGCTTATCGTATGCAAAAAGTCCCAACTTTTGAATCCGATAAATTTCGGATTGCTTTATATGACCGAAAAACCGGTAAAAAACGGATCATCACTGATGATTTTGATTACTGGATGGACGACTTTACCTGGTCTCCCGATGGTAAATATATCTATTTCATTGGCGAGGTCATGGGCCATTTCCCGCTTTATCGATTAAATGTTAAAAATGGAGAAATTGTAAAAATTCTGGATGTGAAAACCATCAATGCCTTCGACATTACGCCGGATGGGAAAACGATTGTAGTTAGCCGACGGGCCATTGCTGAACCCACTGAAATCTGGTCCGCACCGGTAAAAGGAAAAGCTGAAGGGAAAAAGGCTACACGTCTCACTTTTTTTAACAAGGCCATTGAAGATACTGTTGATATCCGCCCAGCAGAAGAATTGTGGATTCCCAGTCCAACTGGTAGAAAAATTCACACTTTTCTCATCAAACCACACAATTTTGATCCGTCCAAGAAATATCCTTTAATCATCAATGTTCACGGTGGTCCTCAATCACAATGGGCGGATGCTTTTCGCGGAGATTGGCAGATCTATCCGGGAGCTGGGTATGTTTTAGCTTTCCCAAATCCTCATGGTTCTACCGGATATGGGCAGGAATTCACGAATGCCATATCAAAAGATTGGGGTGGTAAAGTATTCCAAGATGTTATGGCTGTCACGGATTCAATCAGCCGTTTGGATTATGTGGATGAAAATCGTATGGGAGCAATGGGATGGTCATACGGCGGCTATATGATGATGTGGTTAGAGGGACATACCAATCGTTTTAAAGCGATTGTTTCCATGATGGGCGTTTATAATTTAGAGTCAATGTACGGAACTACCGAAGAGTTATGGTTTCCGGAATGGGATTTGGGCGGAGCTCCATGGGAAAGTCCTGAAATCTATGAAAAATTTTCTCCTCATAAATATGTCAAAAATTTTAAGACACCTTGCCTGGTAATTACCGGGGAGAAAGATTTCAGGGTAAATTTCACGGAAAGTTTACAATTTTTCACCGCACTTCAAAAGATGGGTGTTCCTTCACGACTGATCGTTTACAAGAATGATGGTCACTGGCCGGATTATGTTAAATCCATGCCATTTTACTATAATGCTCATCTGGATTGGTTCCACAAGTATTTAGGTGGAGACCCTGCGCCTTATGATATGGTCAAGATGTGGCGTAATATGGCTTTCGATTCGGAAGAATCTAAATAAATGAAAATATCCTTTTGGACTGTTTGCTTACTTGAAGTTTGGGTTCCAATACCATTACGTTGGAACTGTTTTTAAAATTATTGAATCTTGCATTTTATTTGGGAACATAACCCAATCAGTTTCTTTCTGTTTGATTAAAAAATAAACCATGAAAAGCACAAAATGAAATTTGATAAGTTGTTTATTAAAATTATGGGGTATGTATCTAACTTCCTGGCCAGGTTTATTTGAATTTATTTATAAACAATGCCTGAAAAAGAAATGGATCTTTCAGGGATATCATTCAAATTAAAATTTCCTTATAGCAGTTAAATAAAAAAGGAATTGTGTTAGATTGTGAATATCGAATTGATTTACTTGTTGAAGACAAACTTATTATTGTTGAATTCAAAGGTATAGAAAAAATATAACCTGTTTGTGGAACTTAAAAATTAACATACATGAAGTTAGCGAAAATCAAAGTTGATTTAAGATAAATATCAATATGGAAGGATTGGTAGAAGGTATAAAAAATATTTGTTTTATAAAATCTTCGGGTATATCGTATATTTTGTGGTAAGATATTATTAAAACAAGGCATTAAAACTAATCACTTTTTATTTTCCGAAATAGCGGAACCCATATCAGTAAGTGTGCCAAATCGTAAGAGAATATAGATTAAATAAAATGGAAATTTTTGTTTCATTCGTAGTAAAATTAAAAATTAAATAAATAATAATTGAGTTAGAAAATAAAAAAGTTAAGCTGTGTTTAGTTTTATTTTAAATGATAAATTTTTAGTTATTATGAATTTTTCAGTTTTGTTCGAAATGGTACACCTGTTTATTTGACTTTCAAGTGTGATGTCATTTAAAGTGATTCGGCTGTTTTGGAATAGCTCGGAAACTATTTAATTTTTTTAAAAATCATATTTATAAACAAACATTATTATATTAATGATTAATATAAAAAATTTGATATGGTTAAAATGAAAAGGTCAGGTTGTCCCATACCTGAACATTTTGATGCAAATAAAGTAGGTAAAATCTGGCGAGTCGATTATGAAACACTTTCGATCGCCGCTCTGGATTTTGCTCGAAAACACTATATTCAACCGGCTGCAAAAGATAAAACAAGGATTTGTCTTCTGGCGGTTGATGTTCAAAATACCTTTTGCCTGCCCAATTTTGAGTTGTTTGTAGCGGGGCGTTCCGGTACCGGAGCGGTAGATGATACCCGAAGACTATGTGAATTTATCTATCGCAACCTGGACGTCATTACTGAAATCTGTCCCACAATGGATACCCACCAGGCCTTGCAAATTTTCCATTCCATTTTTTTTATTAATGATAAAGGTGAACATCCAGGTCCTTATACACTCATTACAGTGGAGGATATTCAGAAGGGTGTTTGGAAGGTTAATCCGGATGTTTGTCCGTTTTTAAATATGGATCATGAAAATGCCCAGAAGTATCTGTTACATTACACCAGAGAATTAAAATCCAGCGGTAAATACGTTTTAACCGTGTGGCCCTATCATGCCATGCTTGGCGGGATTGGTCATGCACTGGTTCCAGCATTTGAAGAAGCCTTGTTCTTTCACAGTATCGCCCGCTATAGCCAGCCAGATTTTCAGATAAAGGGAAATCATCCTTTAACCGAGCACTATTCGGTATTTGGTCCTGAGGTAGAAAAGGGAGTGAATGGGGAAGTCATTGTGCAAAAAAATACCTATCTGATTGAAAAATTGATTCAATTCGATGCTGTGATTGTTGCCGGTCAGGCAAAAAGCCATTGCGTGGCATGGACCATTGAAGATTTGTTGAGCGATTTTTTAAAAATTGACCGCAAATTAGCAGAAAAAGTATATCTATTGGAAGATTGTACTTCGCCTGTTGTCATACCAGGGGTTGTGGATTATACCGATGAAGCGGCGGCTGCTTTTCGAAAATTTGTTGATGCTGGCATGCATGTGGTCAAATCCACTGATCCAATAGAATCCTGGGAAGGTTTCCCATTTTAAATCTTAATGTATTTGTTTGCAGTTTCTTGCCTCAAGTGAAAAAGTAATTGGGAGAAAAATCAAATTCTCTTCTCGTTTCTTTTATTTCCATTTCCTTCCGGATGTAAATTAATTTATTCCATTTTAAATTTCTCAATCTAATTAATCCTGACGATTTTTATCGGAAAAAGCTAAATGAGTCGAGAATATATTGTTCCTGAACGGTTTCATGTTAAATCATTAACATTATTACTCCTGGAAAAATAAAGCAGATTTATATTGTGTTATGAAAATATATTTTGTATTATTAGTGCTATCATTTTAATATTTATAACACAGGAGGTGATAAAATGGGTCTTTTTAAGCACAGCTTTTTGACTTCTTTGATGTTATTTTTGATTTTTTTACCAAGATTTGTCTTGGGTGAGGAAGTTGAAAAAACTTACTATCTTGAAGACACTGTAGTTGTTTTTGCAAACCGTTTTGAGTTACCTCTGAAATCGAGTGTGAATGCTTTTGATCTGATTGATGTGAAAGAATATTCTCCACTGGCCACTCATTCTTTGTTACAAATGGTTGACATGCTTTCTCCATCGGCTTTTGTGCTGGAAAAGAAAATTTTGGGTTTTGGTGTGGGATCGGCAGGTGCCGGACTGCTCAATCTGCGTGGAATGGGAGGTAAACCAAATTCAGGTGTTCTTTTTCTGATTAATGGACGGCCGGATTTTATGGGTATATTCGGACATCCCCTGCCCGATGTCTACGGCTTAATGGATGCTGAACGTGTCGAGGTTTTGAAGGGCCCTGCTTCTACCGTATTTGGTTCGAACGCCATGGCGGGAGTAGTCAATGTTGTTTATAGTCAGGCAGAACAGGATTATCTTAAGCTCCGGGTAGAGGCTGGAAAATATCGAACCATCCAACAACATGTCTCAGGTGCAAAGCATTTGGGAAAAACACATTTTCGCTGGAATATACTGCATCAGTCCAGTGCTGGACATATCGCTTCTTCTGGATTTGAAAGTTGGAGTGTATCAACAAGATTCGACAGACAAATTAATAGAAATTGGTCGATCAGTGTGGATGGTCGTTACGTTCCTTATCAATTTGATGATCCATCAATGGATGAAGATGTAGCCAACCTGGGGAATTATGCCAAAATCCGTCGGGGTATGTTGGATATGCAACTTCTTGGACAAACCGGGAAAATAAACCATTCTTTTCATGTTTATTCCAATTTAGGACATCACCGTTTTTATGATGGTTTCGAGTCCCATGATTTTACCTATGGATTTTCTTCATATCAGTGGTTAAAATATTCCTCAAAATTGCAGTTTGGTGCAGGGATGGATTTGCTTCATTATGGTGGAAAAGCGAAAAACGTGGTTTTTCCAGCGGCGCCACCTAAACCCGAACTTCATGCAGTTACATCACTTGGGAGTTATCTTTTGGCTATTTATTCGCCATTAAAAAATTGGAATATGAAAGGTGGAATAAGATATCATCACGCTTCTTTAAATATAAACAAAATTTCACCTAGTTTAGGAATATCTTTTTTCCCTTTTTATAATCTAAAAATATATGCAAACTGGAGTGATGGTTTCCGACTGCCTACATTACAGGAATTGTATCTTTTTCCACCTTCAAACGAAAATCTGGATCCAGAAGATGTAAAAAGTTATGAGCTGGGTGGCGCATTTTACTTTGATAATTCGAATTATCTTGAAGTGTGTTATTTTAAAAATCACATTAAAAATAAAATACAGATCACTGCTAATCCTGCTAGCCAACCGCCCTTCATGTTTATGAATAGCGGTAAGGTAAATCAATGGGGAATGGAATACAAATTGGTAGTTCAACCATCGTCTAGTATGATGACGCAATTTTCTTATAGTTATTTAGATCCAGATCAGATGACTACTTACAATCCTGCTCATATGTTTAAGTATTTAATTCAACTCAATTTGACTAAGATAAAACTTATGTGTTCGGGGAAATTTATAAAAGATATTTATGCTGACAATAATAAAAATATGAAGTTACCGGATTACCATGTGTTGAATGTCGCTCTCTCTTATCCCATTGGTTCTTTTCTACTGGATGTTCAATTGAGAAATGTATTGAATAGATATTATGAAATTTTGCCTGGATATCCAGCGCCTGATTTACATTTTTTAATGGGTGTTACTTATCAATTGAGTATGTAAAAGAATTTACATTAGTTGTTTATTTATGGATCAATTTTCTATTTATCGAAAACTACCTTTAACTGCAATGTTGGCAGCTTTAGCTGTGGTAGTTCCAATATTCTTTCATTTGTTAGGATTGGGCAGCACTTTTTTACCTATGTTTCAGCCAGTGGTGCTGGGTGGATTTTTGCTTCCTCTCAGGCTATCATTGTCGGTAGCGGTGATTGCTCCGTTTGTTTCTTTTATTTTTACTGGCATGCCGCCACTTTATCCACCTATTCTGCCTGTAATGATTCTTGAGATGGCAGCCATGTGTTGTATTGCCAATCTATTTTATGTGAAAAAAAACCAAAATGTTTGGTTTACTCTTTTTCTGACAATTTTATTAGATCGTTTGATTTTATTATTAATTGTCTTAATTTTAGCTCCTTTGTTTGGGTTACCCAAATTTTTTTCAGTAGTAACTTTGTTTCATGGCGTTCCGGGTCTCGTACTCATGTTTCTCATTATCCCGGGAACAATTAAATTTTTAAATAAACGGTACCAAAATTTATATTAATGAAGATTCATCTGGGTGATAAAACAAATTATTGGAGAAAGTGAATTGGATCGTAGAACTTTTTTTGATAGTTGTGCTCAGAGTTGGGATTTGGATGAAACACCTGAGAAATTGAATAAACTTAGAGATATTTTTTCGAATCTAAGTCTTTATTTTGATGGTAATATTCTGGATGTAGGTTGTGGAACAGGAATTTTAGTCCCTATTTTACGTAATTTATCCAGCAATCAAAATCCGATTCTTGAGCTGGATATCTCCCGGGCTATGCTACAGAGAAATAAAACGCGTTGGTCTCCTCGTTTTTCCAGGATTCATCATTTAAATGGAAATGCGATGTATTTGCCGCTTTCCGAAGGTTCTATCTCTTTGGTTATCTGTTTCGCTGTCATTCCTCACATTTCTGATAAATATAAAGCTTTAAACGAGTTCTATCGAGTTCTTACTACTGAAGGAGTGTTATTGATTTTACATTTAATGAGTAGTGAAAAATTGAATGAGCTTCACGCTTCAGTTGGAGAAGCCGTGGCAAATGATCGCTTACCATCGGCCGATGTTATGGCACAAAAAGTACGCGAAACTGGTTTTTCTCTTATTAAAAAAGAAGAAAAAGATGATTTATATCTAATAATAGGTAAAAAATAGATTTTTTAAAGCTTGAACTGAATATCCAGTGGGATAATTATAAATGGCGTCAAAACTTGAATAATCGATTGAAAGATTTGAGGTCTTTTTGAAATATTGGAAATTCAATATAACTGATTTTAAAGTAAATTTTATTCAAAATGAGAAAGTTACTCTTTTTATTCCATGTATTTAATTTTTAGAGTTTAAATATCATTTATTTTAGGATAAAATGAAGATTCCAATTATTCCTCTTTATATCCCAATTTATCGTGCAAAAAATCATTAAAACTTTTTTTAGAGAAATTTTCCAGGGCTTCACGCGCCGCTTTTCTTACTTTTTCATTGGGATGCAAACTAAATTGTTGCAATATTTCGCCCAGGTTTTCAGTCTTATTAATATTTCCAAGGGTCAAAAGCGCATAGCATAAAATATCCTCATCGTTAGAAGTTAATAATTGCTCGATTTGTTGAGCGAGTACTTTTGAATTGGATGAATAACTTGAACTGATGGCTTCAAGAACAAGGGTTTTATCCTTTGAAAGGTCAAGGAAACGTTGAATTTCATTTATCCAGTAATGAGGAAATTTACCCATAGCTTTCAGCGCAGCTCTTTGAGTAGAAACCCGCTCAGATTCGATAAAGTCTTTTATCCATTCCCGTACTACTTCTAGAAATCCCAGGTCACTCAGGGCAATTAAAGCCGTTTCTCTTAACTCCACATCTTCAAATTCGTCTTCAATTATATTTAAAAATAAGTTTTTTACTCTTAAGTAATCTTCTCGCAACGATTCAGTTTGAACTTCATCCCATTCCTCATAAAATTCTAACTCTGGTCCACTTCCCATTTCATCTTCAAAATTTTGTAGAATACCTTCGTAAATCAAATTTTCCATAGCCTTGATTGCTGCCTTTCGGATAGCGTTGTTACTATCATTTTCTATCAGTTCGATTAGTGTGTCCAGGATGTATGGTTCAAATATACAACCATGGGCAGCTAAAGCAGCAGCACCACGGATACGATCGTCAGGGGATTTTAGATGTTCTAAAATAAATTGAACATTCGCTGGCGAATAGTCACCTTTTTCACGAATCTCCGATAATTTTGTTAGAACATCTTTCCAATTATTAATCGACATATTTAGGCCCTTGTTTTTAATTTTTAAATAATCACTACTAATTAATTTTCTTACAGTTCCCGCGAATAACACAATTAAAATTTTTATTTGCAATTTAAGAGAAATTTTTAAAGAATTTGGCTAATTTTTCACTTTTAGTTTAAGCGTATAAATATAAATAATATAAAAAATGTTGGCTCACTCTCTTGCGTAAATTTTATAACTTATTAAATTCTAAAATAAATCGAATTAAACGATTGGAGTTTTTATTTTTATAAAGATATGTAACTTTCGATGATTTTTATTATTATAATCAAAGATAATGTTAATTTTAACAAATTTTGTGGGTTATAGTATTCTAAACAGAATTTTAACAAATGTTTAAATATTGTAAATTTTTACTTATATGGAACTCTTGGGGTTATGTTTGATTATAAAACTTGTTAGAAATACTTTTTGATTTAACTTGATTCTTGTTCTGTCGAAAATTTATATTTATTAACTAAAAAAAAGATAGGATATGAGTGTATTAAGTGACAAAGAGAAATTAGTACTTGAAGCAATTGTAAAATTTTTCATTCTAAATGCTAACCCGGTTGCATCGAATTATGTAGCCAGACATAGTGCTTTAGCATTTAGTCCTGCTACAATTCGGAATATAATGTACAGCCTTGAAGAAAAAGGGTATATTTATCAACCTCATACTTCGGCTGGACGGGTGCCTACTACTCGTGGGTATAGGTTTTATGTTGACCACATGATGCGGAGGGCGAGGTTATCTACCGGTCAGAAAGAAACGATTAAAAAAGCAGTGTTTCAGAATCCCGGAGACTTCGAAACGGTTCTAAAAGAAGCTTCTAGAATACTGGCTCATTTATCTCAACAACTTAGCGTAATTATATCGCCCGAGTTTGATGAAGGTGTTTTTCACAGAATGGATATTACTCGTTTAAGTAGCGAACGGCTGTTACTTATCCTTTCGATAAAGAGTGGTATGGTCAAAACAATTCTTTTGGAAGTTTCATCATATCTTCGGGATGAACATTTGAATTCTCTTTGCAACATTTTAAACGAGCGTTTACATGGTTTAAAGGTTCGGGAAATTCGTGCGAAATTTCGTGAAATTGTTCAGGATATCGCTGATGACAAGAGTGGTTTAATCCCGCTTTTTAGTAAAGCAGCTCATAAAATATTCGATTTCTCTGGCGAGAACGAAGTATTTCTCACAGGAACCCATAATATTTTGAGACAACCAGAGTTTGCCAATAGTATTAAGGTGTCTAGTGTTGTTGAGTTATTAGAAGATAAAAACCTCGTTATTCATCTTTTAGATGATGATATACCAGACCAGAAGTTAAGTATTAAGATCGGAGAGGAGATCAGAGAGAAGAAGATGAAAAATTGCAGTATTATTTCTGCACGGTATCGGATTGGGAATATGTCTGGGACGCTTGGAGTTATTGGTCCAATACGCATGGATTACAGTTATTTAGTTCCCTTAGTAGATTTTACAGCCAATTTCCTTTCCGATTCGCTCGGTGAGAATTAATACTTTTGAAAAAAAAATTTTATCTGATCTGCCGTGACTGAATAAGAAAAAGACAGAGAAGGAAAGTCTGATATTTTTATCTAAAGAGAAAGGTAAAGGAAAAAAATGGGAGCCAAACGGGATTATTACGAAATACTTGGTGTTAGCAGGACTGCAACTGAAGAGGAGATTAAGACAGCTTATAGAAAGTTAGCAATGAAGTATCATCCTGATCGAAACCCAGGAGATAAAGAGGCAGAAGAAAAGTTCAAAGAGGTGGCAGAAGCTTATGAAGTTTTAAAGGATCCGGAAAAAAGAGCTCGATACGATAGATTTGGACATGAGGGACTAAAAGGCGGTGGCTTTGATGCAGGTGGTTTCCATGATCCATTCGATCTTTTTCGGGAAGTTTTTGGAAGCGGCTTTGGCAGTATTTTTGATGATTTTTTTGGTGGAGGAAGGACAACTCGATCAAGAACCAGAGAGCAACGTCGTGGTTCAGATTTACAGATAAAATTAAAATTATCTTTAGAAGAGATTGCTTCGGGTGTTACTAAACAATTAAAAATCAAAAAACAAGTAAAATGCCCATCCTGCCAGGGGAGTGGGTTTAAAGCAGGTAGCAGGCCAGTAACATGCCCTTCTTGCCATGGAAGTGGAGAAATCCGCCAGGTTTCTCAATCTCTATTCGGTCGTATTGTAAATGTTACTACCTGTTCTCAATGCCAGGGAACTGGTACAATTATAACCGATCCATGTAATACCTGCCGTGGTGAGGGCCGTATTCATGGCGATGAGTTAGTAGAAGTTAGCATTCCACCAGGAGCGGCAGAAGGTAACTATCTGAGGTTGCGAGGTAAGGGTAATGTAGGGCCAAATGGTGGTCCCCCTGGCGACTTAATCGTGGTGGTTTCGGAGAAGAAACATGAATTTTTTGAAAGGGATGGAATTGATATTATTTATGATCTTTACATAAGTTTCCCGCAGGCAGCACTGGGCACTGATGTGGAAATCCCAACTTTGGAATTGGAAAAAACTGGCAAAGAAATGACAAATAAAAAAGTAAAAATTCATATCCCGCCTGGAACACAAAGCGGTAAAGTTTTTCGTTTGCGAGGCAAAGGTATGCCAGAAGTGAATAGCTACAGGCGCGGAGATCTTCTGGTTCATGTTAAGGTGTGGACACCAACTAAACTAACCAGCCGTGAGCGGGAATTATTAGAAGAACTTGCTCAATTGGAAAATTGTAGACCCCCGGAAAAAAAAGGTTTTTTCCAGAAATTTAAAGAAGCTTTCAATATTTAGCTTTAACATAAGGGGCTAAATTCTGAAATATTTTTTATTTTCCTCATACATGGCGATCGACGAACCAGAAAAAGATTTACTCCTCACTTCAATTCCATAGAAAATAAAAATTATTAACAAAAGGTACATTGTATTTGAATAATTGTCCCAATTTTAGAAGAGACTATTATGTCACCTTCATCTGTTGAAATCTGTAAGGAAACAATCGTGCATATGGATTTAGTGGAAAAAGTCAAAAAAAGTTTACCTGGAAATGATAAAATTCAGGCATTAGTATATACTTTTAAGATATTAGGCGATCCAACGCGATTATGAATTGTTTTGGCCCTGGCCAGGGGGAAATTATGTGTGTGATATTGCCACATTAGTAAATTTGTCTGTTTCTGCCGTCTCACATCAACTTCGTCTGTTACGAAGTATGAAGCTGGTTAAATTCATAAAAGAGGGGAATATGGTTCATTATTCTTTGGATGATGAACATATCGAGAAAATTATTGGTGAGGCACAAAATCACGTAAGAGAAAAGTAAAAATCTTTTACTTATTAACATTATGCCAGTCAGGAATCGAACAAAAAATCAGTTATTTTAACCAGTCATTTTAAAGTTTTCAATATAGACTGCACGGACTGATCAGTGCATATCAAAAGAGTTGTTAAAACAAATGCTCGGTTATGAATTGGTCGGGCATTTGTTTTTTTATCCCAAATTTTATGAATAACCTATTATTTCCTCACACAAAAAACTCATCTTTGGTAATTGAAGGAAAAAAATTTTCTAAAAAGGTTTATAAAAAGTGCTTGACGAATTGAACTTATGTTCATTATATTGCGTAAAATGAACATAAGTTCAATATTGAAGGTGGATAATGAGAGGGCCATATCGGAAAAGAATGATATTGCAGCCGCCGCAATTTAAAAATTTTAAACCTGGGGGAATACCAAGTCGGTTTTTAAAATCCATTATTCTTACAGTGGATGAATATGAAGCAATACGACTGGCCGATCATCTTGGTCTTGAACACCAGGAAGCAGCAGAGCGAATGAAGATATCAAGACCGACTTTTACCCGATTAATTGAACAAGCAAGGCAAAAAGTTGCCACAGCATTGGTAGAAGGAATGGAATTAATAATTGAAGGAGGTAATATATATTTTATCAATACGTTAAGTCATTGTAAAGATTGTGGTGAAACTATTCCTCAACCATTTACTGAGGAAATTGATCAGTGTCCTGATTGTGGTTCAGAAAATGTTGAAAATTTAGCCTGGCAGTTTATAGGAAGAGGAAGAAAAGGTTATAGAAGGGGACGTTAAGATGAAAATCGCTGTTGCAAGTGGAAAAGGAGGAACGGGTAAAACATTAGTAGCAACAAACTTTGCCTATTTTGTTTCTAAAGAGAATCCTGTAACGCTTTATGACCTGGATGTAGAGGAGCCTAATGCCGCTCTATTTTTCGATGCTGAAAAGAAAGAAGTTAAATCCGTTCAAGTAATGATCCCCGTTGTGAATGAGAAAAAATGTGATCATTGTGGAGTTTGTAGCCGAATTTGCGAATACCATGCAATTATAAACTTAGGAAATCAGGTTATGGTTTTTCCAGAATTATGCCATAGCTGTTATGGGTGTTTAGAATTATGTCCTCAAGGAGCTATTAGTGAGGGTAAAAAAGAAATTGGTACTATTCATACTGCAAAACATAATAATATAGAAATTGTTACAGGTGTTTTAAAAATTAGTGAATCTGCTACTCCAAAATTAATTCGTGAGACAAAAAAAGAATTGTCAGATAAAAATTCAATTGAAATTTATGATTCACCACCTGGAACATCTTGTCCTGTAATAGAAGTAGTAAAAGATGTAGATTATGTTTTAATAGTTGGTGAGCCGACTCCGTTTGGTTTGCATGATTTAGACTTATTGATGCGGGTTATAGAACAATTAAAAATACCATTTGGTGTATTAATTAATAAAGCCGATGAGCAGAATAACCTTATTAAACAGTATTGTATAGAAAAAAACGTAGAAATTATTGGGGAAATTCCTATGCGCCACGATATAGCGTGTACTTATGCCAAAGGTAAGTTAATTATAGATGAAATTGATGATATGAGTTCACTATTCGAATCAATTTGGGATAAAATAATGCAAAAAGTTAACGAGGCAGCTTTATGAAGGAAATTTTGCTTATAAGTGGGAAAGGTGGAACTGGCAAGACATCGATTTCTGCTGCACTGGGAGCGTTAGCCGGAAATAAAGCTGTTGTTGCCGACTGTGATGTGGATGCAGCCAATTTACATCTGCTTTATGAACCAGAAATAACTCGAGAAGAGAACTTTTATAGTGGTAAGGAACCAGTAATAGACCACAACTTGTGTACAAAATGTGGTTTATGTAAGGAAAAATGTCGATTTGATGCCATTTATCTGGAGGATGGACAATATAAAATTGATGAAGTGAGTTGTGAGGGGTGCTCGTTGTGTTTTCACATTTGTCCTATAGATGCTATTCGAATGGAAAAGAATTTGGCTGGAAAGTGGTATTGCGCAAAATCGCGTTTTGGGAATGATTTTTTATTTGCTCATTTGGGCATAGGTAAAGAAAATTCAGGGAAATTAGTAACAAAAGTCAAGCAAGAAGCTAAGCAGTTAGCTGATCAAAGGGGTATTTCATTTATTTTTGTGGATGGACCTCCGGGAATAGGTTGTCCAGTAATTTCGTCTTTAAGCAATGTTGATGTTGTTTTAATTGTAACAGAAGCAACACAATCAGGTTTGCATGATTTAGCAAGGTTGGTAGAATTAATAGAATATTTCAATCTTAAAGCTTTTTGTGTTATTAATAAAAGTGATTTAAATGAAGAAGTAACCAGAGAAATAAAAGAATTTTGTACAGACCATAATATTCAAATTATTACTGAAATACCATTTCATCCTGTGTTTTATGAAACTTTGCAAGAAGGGAAAACAGTAATTGAGAGTCAAAATTCAGAAATAATTGACAAAATAAGAAAAATTTTTAACGAGATGACAAAAGAGGAGAATGTGAAATGAAAGTTGCCATTACCACGCAAGCAGAAGGATGGGATGCAAAAATTGATCCTAGATTTGGTCGGGCGCGAGGATTTTGGATTATTGATACCGACACTGGGGAAGCTGAATTTATAGACAACAATGAAAATTTTGAAGCTGCACATGGTGCTGGAACAAGCTCTGCGCAGAAAATGATCGAAAATAAAGTTAATGTATTGATTTCTGGATCAGTTGGTCCAAAAGCAGGATCGGTACTCAAAGCAGCTGGGATTAAGATATATTTAACAAATGAAAATTTGACTGTTCGAGAAGCTTTTGATCGTTTTAAGAATAATAAATTAACTGAGATGTTAAATTAAAAAAAGGAGGTGTCATCATGCCAGGTGGTGATCGTACAGGACCTTTAGGTTTTGGTCCACTTACAGGAAGAGGTTTGGGTTATTGTGCGGGATATAATCATCCCGGTTATTATGTTCCTCCCGGTTGGGGCAGAGGTTTTGGTCGCGGCTGGGGTTGGGGTAGAGGACGTGGATTTGGTTTTGGCCGAGGATTCTGGCGCTGGGGATGGCGTTGGACTGCTCCCATTCTTCCCGAACAATTAGACAAAATGCCGCCCGAATATCTGGTTGGATTAAAAGAAGAGTTACGCGGATTACGAACTACTGTTGATGATATGCTGCAAAGAATTGAAAATATGGAAAAAACCAGGGATAGCCATCAGGGTAAAGGTGAAACTACTGGTGGGGAATGATGTGAATTAATTAAAAAACTTTTAAAATTTGAGTAAAATGGAGGCTTAAAAATGAAAATTGCTGTTGCTTCTGATGATGGTGTTACAATTTCCGCGCACTTTGGTCGTACACGAGGTTTTGTGATTGCTGAAATTGAAGGTGACAAAATTGTCAATAAAGAATACCGGGAAAATACGTTTACTGGTCATGCCCGGGGCTTAAATGTCACCGGGCATGACTTTAATGATCGTCATGGGCCAATTCTGGAAGCATTGAAAGATTGCAAGGTTGTTATATCTCATGGAATGGGACGCCGAATTTATGAAGATTTAAGGGCTGCAGGTATTTCAGCCTTTATTGTTCAGGAAACAGATGTTGATCAAGCATTAAACCTGTATCTTCAAAATTCTCTGGTTGATAGACCTGATAAAGGATGTGATCATTAACATAAGCGTGATAAAAGTACTAAAGATTAGAATTTCGGAAAAGGACAGAATTCAGGTTGACAGATAAAATCCGATAAAATCCGGCGGAAGTAAGTGAACAATGAACGGGACTATATATGCATTTTCTGGAGGTTAGGTAATCTTATTGAATAAGGTGAACTTTGTAAAATAAAAATCATCATAATACAGTGAAATGTTGACTTTTTAATGAAGCGAGAAAATCTAATGATCATAGTTAGATCTATTCTTGGTACAATTTGTAGGGGAGTAAAATAAATTAATCTTTTATTGAGAAACTTTTTCTGATTTTTGATAATCCGATTGTAAACAAATGAAAGTTCGGGTAAAATCAAAGTTAAATTTCAAATATTAATTCTTTAAAAAATTTTAACTAATAAAGAAATAAAATTATGTATGAAAAAAATCCGCAAAGAATGGGACCGGTTGGGCATTGTATTTGTCCCAAATGTGGTTTTCGAATTTCACATAAACGTGGAGTCCCATGTCAAGACCAGAAATGTCCTCAATGTGGTGTGAAATTGATGCGAGAAGGTTCGTACCATCACAATTTGTTATTAGCAAAGAAAAAAAAGAAGAAGGAAAACTCTTGAAAATTGAAATTAAGTTGAATTTTCTAAATGCTAATGTTTGGAGAATAAAATAAGTAAAGTACGGAAGCTTTTTAGTCCACAATCATTTTAATTGTTATTAATAAATGTGAAACACTTTATATGAGGGAATCAACAGGCTAATTTTTCTCTTGTACCTTAAATATTAGATTTTGAAATCAGGAAGTTCAATATATGATCAGTGCGACCATTGTATTTGATAATACGACTAAAAATAAGCAGTTAAAGGCAGATTGGGGATTTGCATGTGTTATTGAGTATCATGATAGGATGCTCCTATTTGATACTGGTGCTGATGGTAATATATTATTGAATAATATGAAAAAATTGAACATTAATCCACAAAGTATTCACTCAGTTTTCATATCGCACAACCATTTTGATCACATAGGTGGTCTCTCGCATTTTTTAAATGAAAATTCTGATGTGATACTCTACCTGCCTCAATCTTTAAGAGGAGTAACGCATGGACGAGAAATAATACATATTGATGACAATCCGCGAGAATTGGAAAAAGGAATATTTACAACTGGAGAATTAGAGGGCATTGAACAATCCCTCGTTATTTCCACATCAAAAGGAATGGTAATTTTTGTGGGATGCTCACATCCAGATATGAATAAAATACTGAGTCGAGCTAAACAATTCGGAAAATTATTTGGCATTATTGGGGGACTACATGGTTTTAATCACTATAAATTGTTTCAGGATTTACAGTTAATTTGTCCAACTCATTGTACAAAAAATAAACAGGTAATTAAAAATATTTATCCTGACAAGGTAATTGAGGGTGGGGTAGGTTTGCAAATAGTAATAAGTTCATGAACCGGATATAGAGGATAGAAAGACGAATAATAATAAAATTAAGTAGGAGAAAGTTATGAAGACTGATGTGTTAGTAATTGGTGGTGGCCCTGGAGGCGTTATTTCTGCTATAGTTGGTAGAACTATTTATCCAGACAAAAAATTTATTTTGGTTCGAAAAGAACAGAAATCGATTGTACCCTGTGGTATACCTTATGTTATTAATCGGTTAAAATCCGCCGAAGAAAATATTATGGGAGATGCTCCGCTAAAAGCTAAGGAAGTAGAAATAGTAATTGATGAAGTAATAAATGTTGATCGAAAAAAAAAGGTGGCTCAATTAGCTAGTGGTAAGGAAATTGCCTTCCAGAAATTAGTTTTAGCAACAGGTAGTAAACCAGTTGTTCCGTCTTCAATAAAAGGAATTGATTTAGAAAATATTTTCCCAATAAAAAAAGAACTAAACTATTTAAAACATTTAAGAGAACAAATTCACAATTTTAAAAATATTGTTATAGTTGGTGGTGGATTTATTGGAGTTGAATTTGCTGATGAAATAAGTAAACTTCCCAATAAAAATATTAGTATTATTGAGCTATCAGATCATCTTCTGGATCAATCTTTTGATGAAGAATTTAGTGAGAAAGTAGAAAATATTCTACGGAAAGAAAAAGTTAATATTTATACTCAGAGTCAGGTTGGTGGTTTTAAGGGAAATAAGAAAGTTGAATATGTTTTATTGAATAATGGCAAAGAAATCCCTGCTGATGTTGTAATTTTATCTATTGGTTCCAGACCTAATACGGACTTAGCTGAAGAAATTGGATTAGATGTTTCTCCTTTAGGAGGAATTAAAGTAGATGAATTTATGAAAACCAGTGATTCAGACATTTTTGCCGTTGGTGACTGTGTAGAAAAGCGTTGTTTCTTTTGTCGAAAGCATATAGATGTCATGTTAGCTTCAACTGCTACTGCTGAGGCCCGATCGGCTGGTGCCAATCTGTTTCATTTAAAAATAATAGAAATGAACAAAGGAACCATCGGAATATATTCTACTAAAGTGGGTGATTTGGCGCTGGCTACGGCCGGGCATACCGAGAAGAAAGCTATCGAAGAGGGATATGAAATTGTTACTGGTATATCTAAAGGTATTGATCGACATCCTGGTACCCTTCCAGATAAGCATGAGTTATATGTAAAACTGATATTTTCAAAATATTCTGGTATTATTATGGGTGCCCAAATCTATGGAGCCGATTCAGTAGGTGAGTTAATTAATACAATTGGGTTGGCTATACAAAATAAATTGACTATAACAGATATTGCGACCATACAATATGGTACGCATCCTTTGCTAACTTCAGCACCAACTACTTATCCATTGATTGCTTGTGCTCTGGATGCTTTTAAAAAAATCCATGAATTTTAGATAAAATATATGAAGATTAATGATAATAACTTTTAACTAAAAGTGGATTCGTTAATAATATTTGTTGAAATATCACAAAATTTGTATTTCATCTGTGCGGAGGTTGCTAACTATGTTTAATAAAGCTCGATTAAAAATATATCCTGATTCCGTTCTAAGAGAAAAATCATTTCCTGTTTTCGATTTTGATAAGAATTTGCAATCCCTAATAAATGCAATGCGAAGGATTATGTATGAACACAAAGGTATTGGTTTGGCAGCTCCACAGATTGGAATTCTAAAACAAGTTATTATTGCGGATGTTGGCAATGGGCTCCTTACTCTTGTTAACCCAACTATATTAGAAAGAAAAGGTGAAGAAATATTAACAGAAGGTTGTTTAAGTTTACCTGGAATCGGAGTTGACGTACCGAGAAGCACACGTCTTGCTATTAGTGGTTTTGATCAATCAGGAAAAGCAATTGAAATGGAGTTAAGTGGTCTCATGGCACGTGTAGTCCAACACGAAATTGACCATTTAAATGGAGTACTAATTATTGATTATCAGGAGAATAAAAAAGAAGTGGTTTAGAAAAGGAGAATAAGAAATGAATACTCAAAATAGTAAAGTTCATACTCAAAATGAAGAAGATATGAAAATCTCAGAAAATCTTTCAAGAATAAAACATCGCATTGTAGTATTTAGTGGGAAAGGTGGGGTTGGCAAAACCACTGTGAGTGTTAATCTTGCTTTTGGATTTCAACAAAAAGGGCATAAAACAGGACTTTTAGACGCAGATATCACTGGACCAAACATATCCAAAATGTTAGGATTGAGTGGAAACATTCAGGTTATTGATAACAAATTGATCCCACTTATCCGAAACGAATTAAAAGTGATTTCCATAGCAAACATTATCGAGAATAACCAACCTGTGATTTGGAGAGGTCCATTGAGGTCGAAATTATTGAATCAATTTTTAGGAGATGTATTGTGGGGAGAGCTGGATTTTCTTGTTGCAGATTTACCGCCGGGCACAGGGGATGAAATTCTAACAATGACACAGAAAATGCAACCTGATATGGCTATCATTGTTACTACACCTCAGGAGGTTTCTTTAATTGATTCAGCAAGAGCTATTAATATGGCAAAAAAAATGAATATTAAAAAAATAGGTCTAATCGAAAATATGTCTGGTTTAATATGTCCAAAATGTGGAGAAAATATTGAAATATTTGGTTCAGGAGGTGGCAAAAAACAGTCTGAAGAAATGGGTATTGAATTTTTAGGTACTCTTCCTCTTGATCTTAAAACAAGAAAATTGGCTGATCAGGGGCAACCAATTCTTCTTGCCGATGCGCAGGCAGGTATATCCATTTTATTTAAACAAATTGTTGATAAAATCATGACAGTGATTATGCAATGAAGATTTCATTAAATTTAAACTCATGTATTATAAATAACTAGATTTTATAAAAATAATATAGGATATTTTGTTTAATTCATATTAAGAATTTTTTTAAAAATTTTTTAAAAAAACACCAATTAAATCAAATTAAGATATATTTAATAATGGTCATTAATATTGACAGTTGTGATTTGAATTATATTAAAAAATGGTTTTTTTCTTATGTGAAATCATTTAAATCTGGTGATAAGAGTCAATTGCATAATATCTTTTTAAAAGAAGAACATACAAAGCGTGTTTGTAAAGAAATTATAGAAATTGGTAATCAATTAAATTTAAATGAAAAAGAAATAATTTTAAGTGAAATTATTGCCCTTTTACATGATGTTGGCCGCTTCGAACAGTACTGGCTTTACAAAACTTTCTCTGATAGTCGGTCAGTTGATCATGTAGAGCTAGGAATAAAAATATTAAAGAAATATAATGTGTTAGAGAATATAGATTATGATCTACAAAAACTTATTTTTAAAACAATTGGTTATCATAATCGTGCAATTCTACCACAAAATGAGACAGAAACCTGTCTGTTTTTTTCGAAATTACTTCGTGATGCCGATAAGCTGGATATTTTAAGAGTTGTCACGGAATATTATTATAAAAAGAATGGAGATAAGAATGATGCGATTGTATTGGATTTACCTAATACTCCCGAAGTTTCTGAAAACGTTTACAATGATTTAATGAATAAAAAGATCGTTGATATCAAACATGTGAAAAATCAAAATGATTTTAAACTACTTCAAGCCGGGTGGATTTTTGACATAAATTTTCTTCCTACCTTTCAACGTATTAAAGAAAGACATTATTTAGAAATGATTAAAAATGCTTTACCTAAATCTAAAAGGATTGAGGAAATTTTTATTTTGATTAATTCCCATCTAAATGACTCTTTAAAAAATTTAAATATTATGGTAAAATAGTAAAAAATGTAGTCAAAATATTTGCTTTTTACCCTAATAAACGATTCACGTAAATTACCAAGAGTGAAGAATAAATTTTTGAAATAAGGAATTTTATTGTTACGATTGATCATAAAAATTTTCAATTCGACATAATTTTTTATCTAATAAAGTAATTTGAATAGAATTTTGATAATAACAAGCTTAAATAAAGAAAGGGAAAAAAATGGATTGTTGTTCAATTAAGCCTCATTTGGTTATCGTAGGTGATTAAATAGGCCGCACTTACTTTTCAAAAAGATGTAAAAGAATTGAGTTGCTGTGCAACATAAATTAGTAACCATTTTTAAATCTATTCTAAAATGTTTAAAGGGCTTTTAATGATTGTATTGGTTTTTATTTTCCCTGTCATAGAGTAGTGAATTATTGATAATATTTTCAATTAAATAGTCATGTGCTTTATTGTATGGAAAATATGTCGCCAACTCATATAATGTGGGTATCAGATATTTTTACACTGGAATCGTTTATGTTTGAAGAGAAAATTCTACTTTTGAAGTAATTTTCTGTAACTTTTCATACTTAAAAGCATTTAAATTTCAGAAAAATTCAAAAGGAGAGAAAAACCATGAAACAAACAAATTATGGTTTCTCAAAGGTGGTTCCCATGTCCTATAATGAAGCTCTAGAAAAAGTTACAGAGGAATTGAAGAAAGAAGGATTTGGGATTCTGACTGAGATTGATGTAAAGGAAACTCTGAAGAAAAAATTAGATGTTGATTTTAAATCATATAAAATATTGGGTGCATGTAATCCTCCATTTGCCTATAAAGCTCTCCAGGCTGAAGAGCAAATCGGTTTACTATTACCGTGTAATGTGGTTGTGTATGTCAACGACAAAGGAGAGACGGTTGTTGCAGCGATGGATCCTGTGGCGGCCATGCAAGCTGTTAAAAATGAGGTCTTAGCCGATGTTGCAAATGAAATACAACAGCGACTTAAAAGAGTAATTGAAAATGTTTGATTTGGTTCGATCACGATTAGATTCATCTTTTTAGTGAACTGGTAAGACGGAAATTACCGTTCTACCGGACTAAATTTTATTTCGTAAATGATTGGAGAGATCGAAGTGTAAGTAAGTTTTCAACTCATTTTTGTTGAATACTTCGTTTTAGGTTGCCTAAATTCAAAACTACCTCAAAACTTTTTAAGTTAAAAATTACTTCACATCTTTGAAAATTTTTTATTCAACAATAAATTAAAACGAGAGATTAAAAAATATTTGTATTTCCATTTTTTCTATCAGCGGTAAAATTTGAAGAAATGAGATCCTGATTCTTTTGGCTATTTTTACATATGCCCGGGATAGGTTTTTTGCGAAAAACGAAATCAGCTGGCAATGTTTTTTTGTCTAATGATGGAATTCAAATTCTTTAATGGGTAACATTTTAATTTTTGTATTTCACTAAAATTGTTCTAATGTCATGTACCTCACAAAAGCTCAACTGAAAGCGCTATGGTTTCTTATCTCAGTTTTAGCTATATCGGTTTTGATCCGTTATTTACAGGTATATTTCATGGAGCAAAAAGTAGAGAGTTTTAGCCAGTTTGATAGTCTATTTTTACAATACCGGGATAGTATCCAGGCGGCTTATCATGCTAAAAAAAATGATGACTTAAACTACTTAGGGAATGACGAATCTGAAAGTCAAGTAAAACAAACCATCTCAATGGTTCAGTTCCCAATCAATATCAATGTTGCAGATAAGGAACAATTACAGGCGTTGCCGAGGATTGGCCCTAAAATGGCTGAGCGTATTCTTCTATATCGTCACGAAAAGGGATCTTTTAAAACAAAGGAAGAATTAATGAATGTGAAGGGTATTGGACCAAAAACGTTTGAAAAACTAAAAAATTTAATTACTGTTGAATAAAATGAAAATAACTGGGTATTGTTTACTGTAAATGAAAACTTGTTAGAGAATGGAGATTGTTACTGAACAAAATCTCATTGTGGCCTGTCAGGAGGGATCGGAAAAGGCTTTTAAAGAATTGGTGCAGAAATATTACCAACAGGCTTATGCCATGGCTTTGGTCATGACACAGAACAAAGAAGCCGCTTTTGATATTTCTCAAGAAGCCTTTTTAAGAATTTATCGCAATTTCTCCTCATTTGATGTGCGGCGTTCTTTTAAAGCCTGGCTATTCACTATTGTTAAAAATCTTTCTTTGAATTACCTGGAACGAAAAAAACGGCGCTGGATTACTTTCACGGATTTTTTTAAAAGTAAAAATAAACCGGATATTTTCACGGAAGATTTTCCTGAGACGATCGAACGGAGTGAAATCCGACAGCAAGTGTTGTGGGCTTTGAAACAATTAGGTGAACAGGATCGTGATATCATTTTATTGAGGGACTTTGAATCTTTCTCTTATCAAGAGATTAGTGATATCCTGGAAATACCGGTTGGGACAGTTATGTCCCGTTTGTATTATGCTCGTAAAAAACTGGCCAGAATTATTAAGGAAGAGCATAATGAATCTTCGAAGTAAAAAAGATTGTAAACAGTTTAAAATCCTTCTTATTAAGCTTGTTGATGATGAGATATCGCCGGAGGAACAGACCAGACTGGATCAACATTTATCTACATGCCGTGAATGTCAAAATGATTTGAATGAACTTCGTAAATGGAAGGAGGTGAGTCATTCCATGAAAGGTAAACTTTTGCCTGATATGGCCTGGGATGAATATTGGAGAAATTTATATAACCGGTTGGAACGTGGTATAAGCTGGATTCTTATTTCGGTGGGTGCTATTATTCTTTTAGGTATTGCAGCGTATCATTTTGTGTTGAACTTATTAGAGGATACCCAGCTCGGTTTACTTGAAAAATTAGGAATTTTTGCTCTGGTTTTCGGTTTTGTAATCTTATTTGTTTCGGTTACCAGAGAAAAATTAATGGTGCGTAAACATGACAAATATAAGGAGATCATCAGATGATTGTTACGACCACTGAAACGATTCCTGGGAAAAAAATTGTTCGCACTTTAGGTATTGTAAAAGGTAATACCATTCGTGCCAGGCATATCGGTAAGGATATTCTGGCGATATTTAAGAATATTGTAGGCGGTGAGATTGAGGAATATACCAAACTCATCGCCGAAGCCCGTGAACAGGCAATTGATCGAATGAAAGCCAGTGCAGAGGAATTAGGTGCTAACGCTATCATCAATGTGCGGTTTTCTACTACTTATATCATGCAAAATGCATCGGAAATATTGGCTTATGGAACCGCGGTTGTGGTAGAATAATCTTAGACTTGAAGTGTGTATTTTTGCCCGTATTTAACTATAGTGGTATTGTAATTTTTTTCCTCCAATAATTTTTTAAGGTGAGCCTGGGCATCGGGTTCACCGTGAACCAAAAATATATGTTTGAGTCGTTTGTAATCTAATTGGGAAATATAGTCAAGAATTTCCTGATAATCGGCATGGGCACTGAAAGCGTTCAATGTCACAACTTCGGCTTTTAATTTATATCGCTCGCCTAAGATTTTTACTTCGGAGTGTTCTTCTTTGATTCTTCTTCCCAGAGTATGTTTGGCCATGAAACCAACGATCAAGATGGTATTCCTGGGATTTTCAATATTATGCGCTAAGTGGTGCAAGATGCGACCAGCCTCACACATTCCCGATGAAGAGATAATGATCGCAGGTTCTTTCAATTCATTTAACTGTTTGCTCTCTTCCAGGCTGGTAATATAATGAAGTTCATTAAATCCGAAGGGATTTTTGTGATGTTGTAGAAAAGCCTCCCGGGTTTCCTGGTCATAACATTCTTGATGTACTCTAAAAATTGATGTAGCATTTACTGCCATGGGACTGTCTACATAAACGGGCATTCTGGGAATCCGATTCTGATCATTTAATAGATGTAGGAAAAAGACCAATTCTTGTGTTCGTTCCACCGCGAAGGCAGGAATGATGATTTTCCCGCCGCGTTCGACGGTCCTGTTGACCACCTGTGCTAATTTGTCCACGGCTGAGTCTATTGGATCGTGCAAACGGTGTCCGTATGTGCTTTCCATGATCAAATAATCAACTGGAGGAATGATTTCCGGATCACGCAAAATAGGCAGGTTTTTACGGCCTAAATCTCCACTAAACGCTACCCGCATTTCCTGACCATTGCGGTGAATTTCCAGTACGGTTATAGCGGATCCCAAAATATGACCAGCATCATAAAAAGTGGCTTTAATTCCATCGGCTACATAAAATTGTCGATGGTAAGAAACGGTGATAAAATAATCTAATACATCAACCACGTCTGACTCAGTGTATAAAGGACTTTTGTCAAATACTTCTCCTTTCCGAGTAGCCTTTTTTCGTAAAAATTCAATATCCCTGGCTTGAATATGGGCTGAATCCATCATGATAAGACTGGCCAGATCTCGGGAGGCAGGGGTTGAATAAATACTTCCGTTAAAGTTTTTTTGAGGCAATATAGGCAACAGTCCGCAATGATCAAAATGAGCATGGGTGAGAATGGTTGATGTAATTTTTTGGGCATCAAAGGGCCAGTTCCGATTTTTTTCTTCAGCCTCAGCTCGGCGTCCTTGAAAAGCGCCACAATCAACCATGATTTGTTGATCAGCTACTTGTAGAAAATGTTTGGATCCGGTAACTTCTTCCGCACCACCAAAAGAAAATAATTCTACTTGCATGGTCTTTACCTCTATTAAAATCGGTTATGTATTTATATTATTTGAAGAATATAGGATTAATTGTAGCAAATGAAAATGAGTTTTTATTTCTACTTGTAGGGAAAATTTAATTATCATCATTATAAATGATCAAAAAGTAGAGCGGGTGAGCAAAGATTTCCTAAACATGAAATTCACATCATCTAATTTTACCAATAAACAGAATAGGAAAATATGAAACAGAAACAGGAATACTTCAGATTCTTTCTGTGGAATATGTTCGAAGGATAGAATTGAGATGTTACGAAAATATAATCATGTGTTTAAATTTTAACGGAAAATCTTAATATTTAGAAGGTTATGAGGATTTTTTCTTTAAATAGTTTTTAATCGATTGAGGAGTATGAGTCTTTCTTTGATTTAGAACAAACTCACTTCAGTATCTTTACTCAGGAGTTGAGATTTAAAATCTCCTTTAGTCGATGCTCACGATGATTCAAAGTAAAATTATTCAATATCCTTTCTCTGGCTTTTTTTCTTATCGAAGGATCTAACTTGAATGCTTTTTTGATAGCTTCAGCCGCTTCGTTAATTCCCCTTTCGGTAACAATTCCAGTCTGACCTACTATCTCTGGAAGTGCGCCTGTCTTAAAAACCACAGGGATGCATTCACAAAGCATTGCTTCTACCAGCGCCATACCAAAAGATTCAATCATGGAAAATTGACAATAAATTTTTGCTCGCTGATAATGATGAATTAATTCATCATATTTTACCCAACCTCGGATTTCAAGATTCTGGGGTATTTCACCTAAATATTTTTTTGCTTCTACACCAACACCGATAATTAAAAACCGAAACTCGGGTAATCTTTTGGCTACTTCACAGAATATATCGATTCCTTTTAATTTAATTCTCTGAAAAGAATTACCTGCTCCTACAGTTATTATTAAATTATCTTTAGGAGCAATTTGATGTGGAAATAGGTCGGTGTTTACACCATTAAAAACCACCTCAATACGAGAATTTGGTATAAGATGAGAAGCAGTTCGCCTGATATATTCTGACACGGCTAAATTAACTTTCGCATTTTTGATGGTGAATAATGCACAAAACTTTCGTATGGGATTTTTTAAAGAGCCATAACCAATTTCTGGTATGTGTACGACGTCGTATCCACCCAAAACCACAAAAAACTCTTTTTTAAAGATTTTTGAAAAAAAAGCAGGAAGTAAGGAGTGATAATCAGCAAACCAACAAAATATCTTATCAGAACTCCAGATATTAAAAATAAGCCAATAACAAAGTTGTATTTGGCTCCAAAGGTGCCTGGAGAAAGATTTTCCCTGTCTATATCGAAATTTCTTTATTTTGCCATATTTTTTAAGTATAAAATAGTCATTTCTAACGAATGAACTGAAATCAGGATATATTAAAAGAATTTTCATAATTATTTTGTTTCTCTATCGGCGTATCGTCGCTTAACCTGGGTTAGTTCCTTTAATCAGCAATCTTTTTTGCAAAAATTTCCTGCGTAGCCTTATTCATCTTAGGGATTTCTCTGTATGGGGGTTCCAATTCGTGGATAGTAAAGTTATACGCTTTGAGAATTTTTTCGACTTCCTCTGGCGATACCCCCAGGGTTGTATGTACATCGATCAATAGAAAGATATTTTTATTTGATTCCAATATTTTCTGTGCACCTTTAAGAACTTCCAATTCTGATCCTTCGACATCGATTTTTATCATGTCAACTCTTTCATGCTTCATTTCTTTCAGGACTGAATCAAGGGTTTTTTGCTCAATCTCAATGGATTCCCCAGTTCCAGTGTCGAGATCGGGTAATAAACTATGCCAGCCGCTTTTCTTGCCAATAAAAAGTCTGGTCTTCCCATTTTTAGCGCCAAGAGCATAAGGAAATAAAGTGATGTTTTTATAATTATTTAGCTCGATGTTTTTTTGAATCCACTCACAATTTTGAGGTTCGGGCTCGAAAGTAAAAACCAGCCCTTGCTCACCAACAATTTTTGCAGCAATGAGGGAAAAATAACCTTTATTAGCGCCAATATCTACAAATGTCATTCCTGGTTTGAGAAAGGAACAAAGCGTTTCAGTTTTTCTTGTTTCAAAAACTCCCAGGGCCCTCTTGAACATCATCGGTGATTCTTTAATATTGAGATATATTTTTCCTCCCAGGTAGTTATATACACGATATTGATCCGAAAGAAAAGGTCGAATAATATTATAATTTTTCGCGATCAATTTCTTAAGAATATGAAGAGGGTTTTTTCTCATTTTCCTTGCCCCGTAATTTTATTCCTATTTGCTCAAGTTCTGTCTGGTGAAAAAAACCAAAATAATACAATAACACAGGATATACCACGAGTAATACAAATTTCAATGCCATTGAAATGAAAATATTGTCAATTTTAATCAGAAAAGATAATCCATACAGAAAAAATCCAATCGTAATTATTTTTAGAGCTCTTGGCCAGTCCCAGGGTATGGGGTAAATCTTTTGCAATGGAAAGTAATTGAATATAGTGATCACAAAATAAGATACGACTGTGGCTATGGCGGCCCCCAGAATACCCATCTGAGGAATTAAAATCATGTTCAAAATAATATTTAAAAGCGCACCAAGAATTGTGGTTGAGGCTATTATTTTTGTTTTTTTCATAGTAGCCAGGGCATTAGTAAAGATGGAACGCAAGCCAAACAACAGGTAAGCAAACGTAATCAGTGGAATGATAATCGCTCCCTGTGCGTATTCAGGTGTAGTCACGATGAGTAAAATTTCCCGAGCAAACATGGAGAGGAATAAGAAGAAAATGAAACCGGCTAATAAGAAATAAGTAAAGTATTTTCTATATAATTTCTTAATATCCATTTCATCAGCCAATCGAAACATCATTGGAGAAAAAGCCTGGCGAAATGGCGTTATAAGAACCATGTTCATAATCATGCCAAATCTATACGACATAGAATAAATGCCCACTTCGGTCATGTTCCGGAAGATTTTCAGGAAATAACGGTCAGCCAGAGTTAAAAGTGTTAAAGACACGCCGACGAAAATTAAAGGCAATCCATATTGGAGGGATTCTGAAAGTACTCCCCGTGAAAATTTGAGTCTAAATCGTTTGATGAAATAAATCATGATATAAGAGAAGCTTAAAATGCCGACGTACAATTTGGATTCTACAATACCTAATACACCTTGATTCAGGATGCCTACTTTATAAATGTTTAATCCCAATAAAAGTAGAAAATGAATCAACGTGAAAACCACGAAGGAAAACGCTTTTTCTTCTGCCTGGAGGAGAACAACAAAAATGCCCTGGAACATACCGAAGAAAATAATTAATAATATATAACGGAAAAAAACAATATTTTCGGGTGTCAAAGAAAGGAATTGTCTCACCCAAAAATCAGGATAGATGTATAAAGATCCCAGGAAGATTAAATTGAAAACGAAGAGAAAAATCAGATTGGTAAAGACCAGTTCATCGGCTTTATTTTTGCTTTTATACTGATTCAGGAAACGAAGAATAGACTGGGACAAGCCAAGGCCGAGCAGTGGTTTTCCCAACAGTTCAAGCAATTCCAGAATAGCTACCACGCCATATTCGTCTGGTGCCAATTTTCTGGCATACAGCGGGATCAGCAAAAACGCCACTAATTTGATAAGTATGTTCCCAATGCTATAGATAGAGGATTTCGTAAGTAATTGACGGGTTTCTTTTAGCATATTTTTATCACATGAATGATTAGAAATTTACTGTAAATAGAAAGAACGTTTTAATCTTTGAACTGTTCTTAAATCCCAATCTATCTTCTTATAGAAAAATCTTTTCAACTGTGATAAAAACGGTAGATACGATTATAAAGATATCGTTTTAAATTTTCGCCACGAGCTTTTTTCCAGAATGATCCGCTTTGCGAAATAATTTCATATCCATAATCTCGCAGTACAAACGGAAAAATTTTGTTAACATAATAAATTTCCATGGGATGGATTTCTTTTTTCCATTTATTCAGACGAGATGATTCAATTCCACGAAAGGGCTCTCCGGAAGTACTGTTTCCCACCCATGGTTTACCCTGGTATGTGGGAATTAGCAAAATATCTTCAAAAGGTAAATTTAAAAATTGACAAATTTTTTTGATCTGTAATTCTGGTTCTGTGACCAGATCTTCATATTTCAGGATGTAATAGTTTTGAATAATCTTTGAGTTTTTATAAAGATAGTAATAACTGTTATAAAGGGATTTTATTACCCGGGGTATGAGTGCGAAATCATGGTATATGCTTTTAAACTTTCTCAATGATACAATGTTGGCGTAGGGATTCCGCACAATATGGATGAACTTTGCCCTTGGGAAGAAGGTGGACAGTTCAACGGCAAATTCGGCGTTTTCTATGGATTTTTCAACAATTCTGATTTCCTCAGGGAGAAATTTCCCGGAGACAGAATAATAAATTGCTCTGAAATAGATTTCAATCCTTTCTTTCTCGGACTGGGTATATTTAATTTCAGAGAAGACCTCCTTAAATTTATCTTCATTAAATAGGCCTTTTGCTATTGAATCGCTATAGGGATCTTCAGAGCTATTACAAGTATGAATCCAGTTACAGAAACTTTCGATTATTTCATCATTTGTGAGATTTTGAGGTCTTTGAGCACGGTACTCGTAATCCACCCAGTATTTCATATTTTGAAAATAATGTGCTTCTATTGGGATTGTGTAAATCTGTGAATGGCCATTAAAGATGCTTCTTAAAAGGCTGGTACCTGATTTATGTGCCCCTAATAAGAAAATAGGTTCTTGATTCATCATTTTAGCTAACTTATCTATATTAAATCATTTTAATAAAACAATTTACAGGATATTCCTTTCGAACAAAATAATTTTTTATTAAGATGAGCAAACCGTTTTCGGTTTCTTTGTAAAAAAGAAATTCGGAATACAAATTTATATCTGCGAATATGATAAGTTCTATCTAACAAATTCTCAGGGTCAAATTTTTACCTGGCTTTAGAAATGTCCCAATTGTGCAATTTGTAGAGTCATCGATAATGAATAAAAGAGAAATCACTTCCATTGATTGTTTTATAGAATTCTTCCTTTTAAATTAAATCCTTTCACTAATGATTGTTTAAAAAAAATGAAAATGAAATTCTCTGAAGACTTGCCGGATGTTATTGACCAGGAAATCGATTTTATCGGACAATTATTTCTTGAATATGAACAGTTCACAACAAATCCAGATGTGCTTAATCGACAGGATGGAATAAGGAGTTTAGAAGGCATTTTTTACGATTTTGTTGACCATGTTGTTCACATTATTAGATTCGGATTTGATCTTGTGAACTATCAAGAAGAATCCGATGAATCACCTTTCATATCTGCTGAAGATGACCGTATAAAATTTTTTTTAGGATTAATATTATCGGATAAAACATTGAATCAATTTGATCCGTTTTTAAAGTTTTATTCAGGTTTTTCCTATTTATATCCATCGAAAATCGATCTGAATATTTTAACTAATTTAATTTCAGATTTTCCACATACTGTAGAATCAGTCTCTGCGGATTTAAGAATTTTTGCTCAAAAATTGCGAGGAGGCGATGCCTGGTAAAATCCAGAAAATTGTTTTTATGTTACGTAAATTCATCAAAGATATTAGTCGAGACCGCCAGATATATGAAATTTCCAAAGATTTACATTCCCAGCAACTAAAAGAATATTATTTCATTATGACCGAAGAACAGATGCTCTCTGGCCATAGCCAGCAATTTCATTTCGATGAAGAAGGTATTCCGATTATTCCCACCTACATTGATGTAGAAGAACAAAAAATGATCTATTATCCGATTTCTATTGGCCAATATGGTCTGGCGATATGGCATACATATTTGAAAACAAAGTCTGAAAAAGACTTAAACCGGTTCTTGAAAATCGCCGAATGGTTTTATCAAAATGGAATACAAGATGAAAAATTAGGCGTTTACTGGTTGACGGATGTGGATAAGCCAGCATACCGGATCTCAAAGCCCTGGAAGTCGGCCTTTTCGCAAGCTCGTGGAATAAACATTTTGATGCGGGCGTACCAGGTAACGGGAAAGAAAGAATATGAGGAGGTATCCCAACAAGCATTACTTCCATTTTTATATTCTGTAAAAGAGGGCGGGGTAAGTTGTTCAACGAAATATGGCCCGTTTTATGAAGAGTATCCGGCTGATGTTCCTGTTCTGGTATTAAATGGGCATATCTTTGCTCTGTGCGGGGTGTACGACTTTATTCGCACCCATCCTGAAGATCAACAGGCGCGAGAGATATTCGATCGTGGCGTTAGCAGTTTGGAATCACTTCTGCCCCAATACGACCTGGGTTTCTGGAGCAAGTATTCGTTGTGTGAAGCAGACTTTCATCCAGAGGTCGATCCAGCAACCATCGGTTATCATCATTTGCATATTATTCAGCTTGAATTAATGTACCAACTGACTGGAAAGGAGATGTTTAAGGAATATGCTGAAAGATGGAAGAACTATGTAAATCTTAAAAATATTCTGAAAATGTATCGAATTAAATATAGAGCTTTGAGGAAAATGAACAGGTTGTAATTTTTCCTTACTCTCTTAATCTCTCATTTTTGCAAAATATTCCTTTAGGAATTGACCAGTATATGAATGGGGATTCGCTGCAATTTCTCTGGGATTCCCCTGAGCCACTATCCGCCCACCTCTGTCTCCACCCTCCGGTCCTAAATCAATAATCCAGTCGGCATATTGGATCATATCCAGATTATGTTCGATGAGCAGGATGGAAGCGCCACCTTTGATGAGTTCATCAAAAGCATTCAGAAGTTTGGAAATATCATGGAAATGAAGCCCAGTGGTGGGTTCATCAAAAATGAAAAGAACGTTTCGGTGTGATTTACGGCTCAGATGAGCAGCCAGTTTGATTCGCTGTGCTTCACCGCCTGAAAGGGTAGTAGCGGGCTGACCTAATTTTAAGTATCCCAATCCTACTTTCTGAAGCATCTTCAGTTTGTTCGCCAGAGATGGATATTTATGGAAAAAATCGATTGCCTGATCAACTGTCATTTCAAGAATATCGTGAATATTTTTTCCATGATAGTGAACATTCAATATTTCAGGTTTATAACGTTTGGCCTGGCAGGCTTCGCAGGGCAGGTACACATCGGCCAGGAATTGCATTTCAATCTTGATTTGTCCGTCTCCCTGGCAGACCTCACATCGACCACCCGGAACGTTAAAGGAGAAATGTCCAGGCGAATAGCCATGAGCTCTTGCTGCTGGAGTCGATGCAAAGATCTTTCGAATATCATCAAAAGCTTTTATGTAAGTTACAGGGTTACTTCGCGGCGTTCTCCCAATCGGGGATTGATCCACCATCTCCATGCGGTCAATCTGGTGTAAACCACGGATGGCATCATGATCGCCGATTTTTGTCACAGTTTGTCCTGAATAAGCTAAATAACCCCGATATAGAATCTCCTCTACCAGGGTACTTTTTCCTGAACCTGAAACCCCGGTGATGCATACAATAATTCCCAACGGTATTTCCACCGTTATGTTTTTGAGATTATGCTCGCGGGCACCAATAATGGTAATTGATTTTCCAGAAGATTTACGATACTGGTTTCGAAGAGGAATGCGCTTTTCCTTCCTAAAGTATTGTGCGGTAAGACTATTTCCACTTTTAAGGAAATTAGAAAAATTCCCCTGAAACATCACCTGACCACCATTTTCCCCGGCTGCCGGACCTAAATCTATCATGTATCCGGCATTTTCCACGACTCTTTTTTCATGCTCGACGACTACTACAGTGTTTCCTCTTCCCACTAACGATTTGAGTATATTCACCAATTTGTTCACATCTCGCGGGTGTAGGCCAATAGTCGGTTCGTCTAATATATAAAGAGTTTGGCTTAGAGCCGATCCCAGGGCGGTGGCTAAGTTGATCCTTTGAAATTCACCACCGCTTAAAGTGTTTGCCCGACGGTTTAAATTTAGGTACTCCAGACCCACATCAATCAAATAACGTAAACGGTTTCTGGTTTCCTGGAGAAGTTGTCCGGCAATTTGCTGCTCATATTCGGAAATTTTTAAATTTTCAAGAAACTGATACAGATCCGCCACGGTCATATTTACAAGTTCGGATATATTTCTATCTTGAATTTTGACTGCCAGTGCTTCCGGACGTAGTCTTTGCCCACCGCATTCAGTACAGGTGAAGTAACTCCGGTAACGGCTGATAAAAACGCGAACGTGGATCTTATATTTTTTACCTTCTAATTTTTTAAAAAAGCCACGTACACCGATAAAATTGTCCCCACCATTAATAATGTAATCCTTGTGTTCACGGGACAATTCCTGAAAGGGTACATCCATCGGAATGTTATGCCGAGCGGCCGCATAGAATAGTTGGGTCATAAAATGCCGGTAGGCTGGTGTTGTCCAGGGAGCAATGGCGCCCTGTCGAAGACTTTTGGTAGGATCAGGAACAATTTTATTGATATCCAGATCCATCATATCTCCAAATCCCTGACATCCAGGACATGCCCCAAAAGGATTGTTAAAAGAAAAAAGTCGAGGTTCAGGTTCAACCATTTTTGTACCACAGTGTTTGCAAATAAGTTGTTGATTGAACTGCTTCATCTCGCCGTTGGACAGAATAAGATACATAAAACCTTCTCCCCCTTTGAAAGCTGTTTCAATGGATTCTTTTAATCGGAGTCTGTCCATGCTGGAGGTTTTTGTACCTCGGTCTACGACTACAATTACTTCGGTGAGTTCGGAGTTGAAAGATTCATCTTTTCGCAGATCAATAATGCGACCCTGATGCCAGATACGCAAAAAGCCTTGTGAAATAAGCAAGTCTTTGATTCGGGAGATATTTGCATTGTTTGAAAGACGGATTGGAAACGCAATAAAGAAGGGGTTTTTTTCAGGCAACGATTCAATATATTGGATGACATCATCGGACTGTTCTTTTTTAACCCTGGCACCGCATTGATAGCAAAATATTTTTCCTATCCTGGCAAAAAGAAGTCTTAAATAATCATATATTTCTGTCACCGTACCAACGGTTGATCTTGGATTTCCTGAAGGCGTTTTCTGCTGAATAGCAATGGCTGGACAAATGCCGGTGATGGATTCAACTTCGGGTTTGGGCATTTTTTCAAGGAACTGTCTGGCATAAGTTGATAAAGATTCAACATATCGGCGCTGGCCTTCGGCAAATAATGTATCGAAAGCAAGGCTGGATTTTCCTGATCCGCTTGGACCGGTTATAACTACTAATTCACTATGTGGAATTTTTACATTGATGTTTTTTAAGTTATGTAATCTGGCACCGCGTATTTCAATGTATTTTATCATCTGTGAATACTTAACTCCTCTAAGCTCATCAATAAATCATAAACTTTTCATTAAATTATAAAGAATTTTGTAAAAATCATTCTCCAACCCAAATAAACGAATATTTAAATTATTTCAGAATGTCAATAAATGTTTCCAAATAGTCGAAAATATATAATAAGCTTGTTGAAATTAAATCTTAATATTATTTTATAGGTCATTGTTATAAAATATTAAAATTTTAATATATGGATGAACATTTTTCATACAAATTTGAATTCGAGAGATATTTTTATTTTTAGTGGTATATAATATTTGCAAGGTCTTTAATGTTGTTTTACATAATTTGATTGATATTTATATGAAGATACTAGCAGAAATTCCAGTACAAAAAAAGGTAAGAATTGTAGATATTTTTGGTGGCAGAAATGCCAGGCAGACTCTTGCCCAGATGGGAATCGGTGTTGGAAGCCAAGTGATTGTTAGGAGAAATGCACCTTTTTCTGGGCCCATATTAGTGGAAAATCATGGAACTACGGTTGCAATAGGAAGAGGTCTGGCTTCAAAAATTATGGTTGAGGAAATATGAAAATTGCTTTAGTGGGACAACCTAATGCAGGTAAAAGTACTCTGTTCAATTCAGTTGCCGGGTACAAATCAGCCACCTCGAATTTGCCTGGAACTACTGTAAAATATACGGAAAGCAGGGTTAGAATTAATGGTGATGTTTATATATTAATCGATTTTCCAGGCACTTATTCTTTATCAGCAACCAATGATGCTGAAGGAGAAGTTAGAAAATATCTGGTTACCAGTAATTTTGATTTAATTATTAATGTTATTGACGCTTCACAATTAGGGAGAAGCCTGCCCTTAACCCTTGAGTTAATGGAAGTTGGTATTCCCATTGTAATTGCTTTAAATATGATAGATGAGGCCCGACGCAAAGGAATTGAAATCGATGCAGAAAAATTGTCTGATTTATTAGGTTTACCCGTTCAAACTACGATAGCCAGTAAAAATATTGGTGTTCGAGAATTATTTTATACAGTTAAACGGGTGCTGAATGGCCAGATTAAAATTGAATCGAAGAAAATTTATTGCCAGAAAGATGTTGAATCAGTTATTGAAGAAATGGAAAGTTTCCTCGCCGAAAATTTTCAAGGGGAAGTACCTTATCCTACTCGGTTTTTGGCTTCCAAGCTTTTAGAAGAAGATGATTATTTTATTAAAAAACTAACTGGCAACAATGGCGCACTTATTACTCAGAAATTGAGAGAGCTACAGGATCAATTGGTTAAATTGCGAGGTAAACCTCGAGATAGTGTTGTAGTTTTAGAACGTCATGCTCTGGCCATGGAGATTTATGAACAGGTTGTTCATGTGGGGCCTCCAAAACATGACTGGCGTGAACGGCTCGATGATGTTGTTATGCACAAATATGTTGGATATTTCATTTTAATCGGTGTATTGGTGGCATTTTTTTATGGAGTTTTTGGACTGGGTGCCTTTTTAGAAGAATTTTTACTTCAGGGTTTTGATTATGTCAATGCTTTGTTACCGCGATTTTTACCTGCTAACAGTTTTCAGTTACATTTTATTAAATCAATTCTTTGGGGAATTTCTGGTGGTGTTGCTATTGTTTTACCTTATCTCATGCCATTCCTCATCGGATTGAACATGTTAGAAGATATTGGTTATCTTCCGCGGGTTGCATTTTTAATGGATGCTTTTATGCATCGTATTGGTTTACACGGTACTTCTATTATACCAGCAGTTTTAGGTTTTGGATGTAATGTGCCTGCTGTAATGGCCACGCGAATTTTGAAATCGAGGAGAGATAAAATTATTGCAGCTGTAATTTCGACCATGGTGCCTTGTTCTGCTCGTTCAGTGGTTATATTTGGTCTGGTAGCATATTATCTTGGACCAATATGGGCATTTTTTATTTATTTGACTAATATAATTGTTATAGCTCTATTGGGTAAAGTCCTTTCTCTGCTCATGCCAGAAGTTTCGCCAGGTATGGTTTTAGAAATTCCACCTTATCGACTGCCCTCTTTTCAGGTTATAAAAAAGAAAACCTGGTTCAGGATAAAGGAATTTATCACCGTGGCGTGGCCACTTTTAATTATAGGAAGCCTGGTGTTAGGCCTTTTGGAATACTTAGAGATTGATCAATGGATCAATCTGGGACTTTCACCTTTAACATCGTTACTTGGCCTACCATCGGTCGTGGGAATGACATTAATTTTTGGTGTCTTGAGAAAAGAATTGTCTCTAATTATGTTGACTCAAGCATTAGGAACAACTGAAGTTATTTCAGTTTTAACAAAGGTTCAAATTTTGACCTTTACTACCTTCATTACGTTTTATATTCCTTGTGTCGCAACCATGGCTGTTTTAGCACGGGAACTGGATAGAAAGTGGATGTTTATTATTTCAGGTATTACTTTAAGTATTGCTCTTGTGATATCGTTGTTGGTTCGCTTTTTTGGTGGCTTCTTTATCTGATTCATCGATCTATCTTGATTATATTTTCAGTTCATTACAATAAAGAATTTTTCTACAGTTTTTGATGATTTAATGGATTCGTTTTGTTTGCAGCATGAACGGGTTTATTTAAAAATAAGTGAATTTTAAATTTGCTAAGCTGTATTGTGAATCCGTACGGCATTAATGGAAACAAGAAAAATAAGTTTCTCGTTCATGGATATGGGTTTAAAATTAAAAAATCAAGTTTATAGGTTTGATTTTTACACTTTTCCTTTTAAATTTAGTTATCAATCAAGGAAGAGACGATGACCGAGAAACTTTATTATCGGGATGCCTATAAATTTGAGTTTGACGCTCGTGTTCTGGAATGTTTCCAACACAGTTCCCATTTTGGAGTAATTCTGGATAGAACATATTTTTATCCAGAAGGTGGTGGCCAGCCGGCTGATCAGGGCTGGTTAGATGATGTGCCGGTAATCGATGTTCAGGTAGATGGCAATAATAGAATTATTCATTTTACCGAAAAACCTTTACAAATAGGACCTGTGCATGGAAAAGTAAATTCTGATCGCCGATTGGATTTTATGCAACAACATACTGGACAACATATACTTTCACAGTCTCTTTTGCGGGTTGGTAATTACCAAACAGTTTCTGTTCATTTTGGTCAAAACTATACCGCTGTGGAAATAGATCAACCTCGTATAAGCGAGGTGGATATTCTTGATGTGGAAAAATTATCGAATCAGATAATTCAAAAAAATATTCCCGTGAAAATTTATTGGGTGTCGCCGGAAGAAGTTTCGAAATTTAATATTCGGAAGCCACCTCCCAATGTAGATAAAATTCGCATTGTGGAAATCCAGGATTTTGATTATTCCACCTGTGGCGGAATACATGTGAGACATACCGGTGAAGTTGGCTTAATCAAAGTTGTAAATACGGAAAAAATTAGAGGGCGTGTTCGATTACATGCTAAAATTGGCCAGCGAGCTTTTGATGATTATCATCAAAAGAATGTTTTAATGAAAGAGTTAATGCGTTTCTTAACTTGTGGCGAACAAGACATTTTATCCCGAATATATGATTTACAAAAACAAATCAAAGAAAAACAAAAACAAGTTGAGTATTGGCAGAAACAATGGGTAGTCACTCAAGCAGAGAATGCTCTTAAATCGGCAGAAGAAATAAATCATGTTAAGATAATATTAAAGGTATTTGAAAATTTAGACAATAAAATGTTAAAATCCTTCGCCGATCATATTACAAAACAATCCAGTTCATTTGTGGCTGCTATAAACCAGACTCAGAACGGTATTTATTGGATTATTGCACATTCTTTGTCGAATGGATTTGATCTTAAAACGATTGTTACACCATTGATGGATTTAATTGATGCAAAAGGTGGTGGGAGTTCCTCGCTAATGCAAGGTGGTGGAAAAAATTTAGAAGGTATATCGAGATTTCTATGTGAATTAAAACAAAAAGTAGAACAGGAGCTTGTATTATGAGTGAAATTCGAGGTATTGTTATTCAATCAAGAATGGATTATTTAGAGAAAAAAACAAATGAAGCCATCTATAAAGAGGTAATGAATCGGCTTTCGGACAAAGCCAGGCAGGCAATTGGTGAACAAATTTTTTTAACAAATCTATATTCGTTTGAGATTCTAAAAGAATTAGATCGAGTAATAGTAGAAGCGATTGGTAAACCTGCTGAAGAAATATTTCGAGATATAGGAAAATATTTTGCTGCAATTATTGTCGATAGTTATTTTTATAATTATGTAGAAGCAAAGAACCCACAAAAATTTCTTGCACAAATCAGCAATCTTTTTCCTCATCTATGGCAATTTGGGAAATACTACTATGAAAAATCCTCGAATAATAGTGCTGTTGTGAAATTTGAATATGATGAAGATATTCATAAACCCTATTGCTGGTTTACTCAGGAATTTTTAAAGAATGGTTTGGTAATGTGTTCAGCCAAAAATGTCCGATTGAATGAAAAAGAATGTGAAGCTGAAAATGGAAATGCCTGCGTTTATGAACTAAGCTGGGAACAGTAAGAAATGCTTATTTAGGTTACATGATAATAGGCCTGTTTATTCAATAAAATTTTTCAATGTGCAAAAGATGAAAGGTGTAACCAACCGTCAGAAAAAACAGGTGATACCCAGGAAGGACAAAATTGTTCGGCCTGGTACTTTAAAATTTCATCAAAAAACATCAGAAAAAAAATTGTTAGACAGAAAAAATTTGGGAAACATTAATTTTAAATAAAATTTTCCCGTTTCCTGGTGAAATAAAAGCCGGTGACGGTAATTAAAATTAAAGATTTCATTCCTTTCGTTCGAAGATTATAAAAAGGAATTTCATTTAGGTCAAAGGGATTGACTTTCACTTCGAAAAGATAGAGGAAGGGAAAGTTATGGAGAACAATTCAATTTATACTGTTCTTATCGGTGATATTAGTAGGTCAAGACAATTAAACGGAATGGATCGCTATCAAACACAGCTTTTTGTCAAATCGGCTGTTGTACAAATTAATGAACAATTTCAATCTTATATTGAAGCCCCCATGACTATAACTAAAGGTGACGAGTTTCAGGGATTGATTGATGCGCCTGATCATGCATACGAAATTATTCATGCACTCCAGAGGATGGTTTTTCCAATACAAATTCGTTACGGGTTAGGTATTGGTAATATTTATCGAATGGGGGGTATTTTACCCATCGAGATGGATGGACCTGCTTTTCATAGAGCTAACAAAGCTTTGATGTTTGCCAAGAAGAGAAAAACAAGTATTTGGCTGATTTCGGATAATGAAATTTTTGATAGTCTGGTTAATACAATATTTCAATTAATCTCAGCAATAAAATCGCGTTGGAACGAAAGACATTATAAACTGTATTGGAGTTATCAGGAAATGGGCACATACCGTGAAGTTGCCGAGATAGAGAACGTTACTCCGCAAGCAGTGTGTGATGTATTAAAAAACATCAAAGCTACGGATGTGATTGCCGCAGAAAAAAAATTGATGCAGGTAATGGGACAATTTAAGCCAGTTTTGAGTGCAGAGTTTTAGAATTAACTAAGGCACGTACCTATCTGTATTCTCATAATAGGAATAAAAGGCTTTTACTCCATAAACCAATCCAAATAAAGCCAGAATTAAGAAAAGTGGTGATACATGGTCGGCCCATAAATAAATTCCCTTTATTTTTTCCTGATTGATGTTGTAAAAGAAAAGTGCAGCCGCATTGTTGGTGGCATGACCGATCATGGAGGGCAAAATACTATTGGATCTCCATGCTAAAAGTCCCAAGACAATCCCAACTAAAAAAATTTGAATAGCCCAAAAAAGCATTCCATGAATAATTGTCCAGGCTAAACTGGCATAAATCACCGCTCTGGTGACATCTTGATATCTTTCCAAAGAAGATTGCAGGAAGCCCCGAATGATGGATTCTTCTACAAAAGCTGCAGCAACCACCGCTCCCGTGAACAAAACAAGAAAATCGGCAAAGGAATTGATCTGGAGAGCACTGGCAATTTCGCTTAAAAATTCTGGAGCAGGAATGATGTAATTTAATAACCTGTCCAATTCGTCTGACAAGACACTGGCGCTTAATCCAATAACAAAGCTCCAGAGCATAAGAGAAGATGGTATTTTATTCCAGCGGAATGTTTCTTTGAAAGATAAGCGGCGCATTTTAACATAAGCAAGTGGAACCAGAATCAACCCGATTTCACCAAATGTAATAAGTATTTTAAAAGAAATAGAATCTTTATCAAGAGTTTTCGTATCCGAAATGAAAAAGACCGTCAATACTTGTGTGACCAGAACAATAAAGATAAAACTAACAATAATTACCAAAAATGCCTCTACTGGTCGTGGAAATTTAGAATTTTCGTTCATAAACGCTCCATAACATCAATATCAGATTCAACTTAAATTTAGGCATTATTTTCTTAATCTTTTTTTGAAAAATTGGTTTGAAAAATAGTGCATTAAAATTCCCCCTGCAATGGATACATTCAAAGATTCAGTTTCTCCAAATCGAAAAA
>CAYLYM010000006.1:0-68043 GCA_964387645.1 uncultured Calditrichaceae bacterium
AAAAATCGGTTATCTGAAATCAATTTTGGTTCTTCACAGAAAGGTATAGCTGATTTTATTAAAAATCTGAGACCCATTCTGGAAATAGAACACAGATGATACTAATGAAACAGATTTACACGGATTTTGAATGGTTAAATATTTTTTGAAAATACGTTTCCGTTGTGTTTTTCGCGTTTTTGTAAAAGGTGATCCAGTGAATAAAAATATTTTATTATCAAGACATGTTTCTTTTAAACTCTCGTTTCATTAATAAATAATTTATCGGACCCTGAATAAGGATGAAAATCGGTTAAACATTTTTATAATAAACTTCAATTTCATTCAAAATTAGTAGCATACTTTTGTTAAAATACAGGCTTTATTTTTCGGCATGAAAAAATTTTTTCTCATCATCATTTTGACTTTATTCGTTTTTGAAAGTGCTCATACAAATGAAAGGTACTATTTTATTCGATCTTCCACTTGCAACAACTTTTTTTCTAATTTCAAAAGCGATTTTCAACATTTTATTGGCATTGGTGTACAATTGTTCATTTCTCCCTCTCAATTCCATCAGGATGATTTGAAAAGAATTGGAATTATTGCTGGAAGTACTGCTTTATTGTTTTTAATAGATAAAGATATTCGAAATTTTGCACAATCTTATCAAAGCAAAACAAACAACCGGGTTTTTCAATTAGATAATTATTATGGGAATAAATATACCTTTTACTTAACACTAAGCACCTATGTATTAGGTTATTTCTCAAGAAAAGAGGCTGTTCGAGAAACAGGATTACTATCCATGGAAGCATTTTTGTATTCAGGATTCATTACGAACCTACTAAAAGTATTTATTGGCAGACGTAGACCCAATGGAGGTGAAAACCATCTCGTTTTTAAACCTTTCCAATTTAAAACGCATTACAAATCCCTTCCCAGTGGTCATTCGACAGTGAGTTTTGCGGTTTCAACCATTATGGCAAAATCCTGGAATAATCTCTTTTGGAAAACATTTTGGTATGGTTCTGCGGCGATGGTGGCAGTATCACGGATTTACCATAATGCTCACTGGATTTCAGATATCTTTTCGGGAGGTATGATCGGTTACAGTATTGCTCATTTTATTAATAAGTATAACTGTGAAAGAGAAGACAATCTAAATATCCATTCTTTTCAAAGCTTTCAAATTTATATCAATGGGAATAAGTTAGGTTTTATTCTTCAATTTTAAGGTAATTAGAACTTCATTAGACCTTCAGGGCTCTAAATTTAACTGATTATCTTGTCTTTAGTTAAATAATAAAAAATTTCGTGAGTACCATGACTTTCTTGCTCACCGTTCTACTAACCGCTAAGCTCTTATCTTAAATTTGGACTGTTCATAATTGTCAAGAATGAAAAACAGAGAGATGTCATCCTGGGCATATTTGAGTGAATACCACCATTTTTCCTTAAAAAATTTATACACAAATAAATTTCTTTATCCATCAATTTTATATTTTGCCGTTAATTTTTTTTACATTTTACAATAAATTAATTTTAATTCTTTCTAAACCAGTTGATGTAGTTGATATGGAGAAAAAAATAAATTTGCTCAAATTGTTGCTCAAAGGGGAGATTTGCTATATGTATAATTTTCATAGAAAAATTGTTGTCGAATATGAAAAAATATTTTATAAAAGTGAGAAAGATTTTCTGTTTAAATATTTAAAAAAATTAATAAAACAGAAACTTCCAAATTTCTATTGACAAAATAAATCATTTATTATATACTGTAATAATAGAATAATTATATTTTTGAAGAAGTTGGCGAAAATACAGGGAAATAGTTTTTTTGATCTTGCTTGTTTTAATTTAACATTATTTTTAAAAGATTGATCTATCAATAATTTTTCAAACCTTTAGCTTAAAAAATATCGAGCGAATATCTAAGAAAAAAATATAAGTTAAAAATATTTATCGAATAAGATTTGTTAATGAAAAGAAATTTAGTTATGTATTTTTGAATATATATTGTATATTCAATTATATATTAAAAATATTATTAAATTCTGAAAAATATATCGTTTAAATTGATTATGGGATAAAGATTAGTTTTATTAATTTTTACTTGTTTTTAACAGGTTTATAAATAATACAGGAGGTATGAATGCAAGGAATTGAAAAAAGCCCTACTGGAATTAAGGGATTCGATGAAATAACACTAGGAGGTTTACCTAAAGAGAGACCAACTTTAGTTTGTGGAAAAGCAGGTTGTGGAAAAACTTTATTTGCTATGGAATTTATTTATAAAGGTGCAGTAGAATTTAGAGAACCTGGCGTATTTGTTGCATTTGAAGAGACTGAAGAAGAACTGAAAAAGAATGTTACAGCACTGGGATGGAACCTGGATAAGCTGATTGGTGAGAAAAAATTGATTATTGAACATATTCGTATTAATCCTTCAGAAATTGTGGAGACGGGAGAATATAGCCTGGATGGCCTTTTGCTTCGTTTGAAGGCTGCGATCGATGAGATTGGCGCAAAAAGATTGGCAATTGATACTATTGAAGTTTTATTTAGTAGTTATTCCAACAGTTTTATACTTCGAGCCGAAATACAGCGGCTATTTCGTTTTCTTAAAGAAAATAAGGTTACAGCCGTTATCACGGGTGAAATGGGAGATGGTAGACTAACCCGACATGGACTGGAAGAATATGTTTCGGATTGTGTGGTTTCTTTAGATCATTCTGTTGCCAATGGAATTGCTACACGCAGGTTACGGGTGGTAAAGTATCGTGGCTCTCGCCACGGAACCAATGAATTTCCGTTTTTTATTGAAGAAAATGGATTTTCCTTAATGCCAGTTACTGATCTGGAGATGGATTATGAGGTACCTCATGAGAAAATTTCCACAGGAATTCCCCGCTTAGATGCCATGTTTGGAGGTGAGGGCTGTTATCGGGGTAGCAGCATTCTTATTTCCGGTACTGCCGGAACAGGAAAGAGTACTTTGGCAGTTACTTTTGCAGATGCCAGTTGTCGCCGCCAAGAACCCTGCCTCTATATTAGCTTCGAAGAATCAGCAGATCAAATCATTAGAAACATGCGTTCGGTTGGATTTGATTTGAAAAAACATATAGATAATGGCTTATTGAAATTTTACTCAACACGTCCAACCTTGATGGGATTGGAAGAACATCTTTTCATGATACAGTCACAGATAGATAAATTTAACCCCAAGATGGTAATTGTTGATCCTATTTCAAATTTAGTATCCATTTCATCTCAACTGGAAGTGAAATGGATGTTTACCCGCTTAATTGATTTTATTAAAAGGAAACAAATCACAACTATCATGACTGATTTAACGGAACAGGATAGTTATTTCCGGGAAAATTCAACTGTGGGTATCTCCTCTCTTATTGATACCTGGATTTTCCTCAGGGACATTGAATCGGGAGGAGAAAGAAATAGAGGGCTTTATATACTAAAAGCCAGAGGATTGAATCACTCCAATCAGATTAGAGAATTTCATATTACTTCAAAAGGAATAAAGTTCCTGGATGTTTATACCGGACCTGGAGGAGTTTTAACAGGTTCGGCCCGATTGACTCAAATGGTAAATGATAAATTAGCAGAACTTAAACGAAAATATGAAGTAAAAAATAAACAATTACAGTTGGAATTAATGCGTAAACAGATGGAATCCAGGATAGCTGAAATCAGGGCTGAATATGAAGCAAAAGAAGCAGAACTTAAACGTTTAATTGAACAAGATGAATTAAAACAAAAAATTTTGGAAGATGCCAGAAAAGAAATGGCGGAACTTCGTAGAGCGGATTAAAAATTTTTGAGGTGATAGAATGGTCAAGACAAAATCAACTCAGGATCAAAAGTCGGATAAATCAGATGAGTTTTATGAGTTAAGACTTTATGTTGTAGGACAAAGTGAAAATTCTTTAAGAGCGTTTAAAAATTTGAAAAATATTTGTGAAGAATACCTGAAGGGTAGGTATTCTATAGAAGTGATTGATTTGTTGGAAAATCCACAATTAGCTAAAGACCACCAGATATTGGCAGTTCCCACCCTGGTTCGGAAATTGCCTGAACCAATGAAAAAAATAATCGGGAATCTTGCTAATAAAGAGAAAGTCCTTGTGGGACTGGATCTGAAACCGATGGAATTTAAGGATAAAGATTAATCTAAAGCAAGGAAGGATCATTAATGAAAAATGGAGAAAAAGAAATTCAAAATGTAGCGGCTGAATTTGAAAAAGCTTTGCAAAAACAGGGAAAGTTATTTTATCGACTCAAGCTTTTTATCTCTGCTAATTCGCCAAGATCGAACAAAGCGATCTTGAATTTAAAATATATCTGCCAGACTTATCTTGATGAAAAATATGAATTAGAGGTAATTGATGTTTTAAAAGAAAGAAGTAGTTTAAAAACCTATCACATTATAGCTATTCCGACTTTAATTAAAGAGACACCTCTTCCAAAACGAAAGCTGATTGGAGATTTATCCAATAAAGAAGAAGTTTTATATGGATTAGGCATCAAATGAGCGAGGAGGAATTCTTAAAGTGGGGAATGGAAAAAAAACTCAATCTCATCTTGAAAAGGAGATTCAACGTTTGCAGAAAGAGTTGGGAGAAGCCACTTCAACTTTAAACGCCATAAGAGCTGGCGAAGTGGATGCCATCGTGGTACATGGTGATAAACAGACCCATGTATATACACTTAAAAGAGCTGATCAATCGTTTCTAACTCTTGTTGAGGAAATGTTGGAAGGGGCTGTAATTTTTGCATTAGATGGCACGATAATATATTGTAATTCAAGCTTTGCTGAAATGGTCGGAATGCCGGTGAAAAAGGTTATCGGTTCATCGTTTTATCAGTTTGTGCTCCCTTCGAGAAAAATTGATATAGAAAAAACTCTGAAAAAAATTGATAAGGATGGATTGCAATTTGAAATGGAATTGAAAACTGCGTTGGATAAGAATATACCTGCACTTTTATCCATTAAAAAGACAACCATTGAAAAGGAAGAATTGTTCACCACAACAATTGTTGATTTAAGCGAACAAAAAAGAAATGAGGAGATTATTGCACGTGGAAGATTGATAGAATCAATGTTAAAACAATCGCAAGAAGCGATTTTGGTTTGTGATGTTGAAGGGCGAATTATCATGAGTAGCGAGCCAGCCAGAGAAATGGCCGGTAAAACCAACCTGAATCAATATTTCAAGAATGTTTTCCCCAATATTGTTTTAATGTTAGACGATCCTTCAGGTTCAGAAACAATTAAACAAATTCCTTTCTCAATCGATGATATTTTGCAAGGCAAATTTTTTTACAATATCGAAGGTAAATTTCAGCGCGGAGATGGCAAAATCTATAATATTTTACTGCGAGCTCAAAGTATAAGAGATGAGAAAGATAATATAATTGGTGCTGTTGTTGGGTTTTCGGATATCACTCGGATTAAGAAAACTGAAAGTAAACGTGTGGCGCTATTTCAGATATCACATGCAGCTTTTTCTGCAGGTAATTTGAAGGAATTCTATTCCAAAGTGCATCAGATTGTTGGCAAAGTTTGTTATGCTGAAAATTTTTATATTGCCTTGTATTATAGAAATAAAAAAAGATTTGAGTTTGTATATGTTGTGGATGAATATGAGAAATCACGCTTACCCAGTGCTCTGGCAGAGATTCTTATAAATAAGGTCACCCAAAAAAAAGAACCTTTATTGGCTTCAAAATCCGAAATTAAAAATTGGGTTTTGGAAAAAGGAGAGAAGTTTGAAGGAAAAATACCGAATTATTTTTTAGGAGTGCCTTTAAAAGTAAAAGATCAGCCCATCGGCGTTTTGGCTCTTCAGACTTATAGGAATTGTGTGTCTTTCGATGAGGAAGAGATGGATTTCTTGAGAGTTATATCTGAACAGGTGGCAATGGCTATAGAGCGTATTCGGATAAATGAAGAAAATAAATTTCACAATACTGTTTTAACGTGGGTGCCCTATGGAGTTTTAATATTAGATCATACAGGAAAATTGGTCTGGGCTAATTCCACCTTTTGTCAGATGATAGATTATTCAATGAAGGAACTCCAGGATGAATTTCCACCAATATATAAAGATTCTGTAAATTTTGGGCAACTTTTCGTTGAGATAGTAAAGTCTCTCGAGGAAAGTCAATCGTGGCAGGGAGAACTTGTTGTTTTAAGAAAAGATGGGAGTAATTTTCCTGCAGAAGCAATTTTTTCTCCAATAGAAAGAAATGGGAGTTATTTAGCAAGATATGTTGCCATCATACAAGACGTTTCTGAGAAACGTGAATTGGAACAACAATTTTTCCAGGCTCAGAAAATGGAGGCCATTGGCAAACTTGCTGGTGGTGTGGCCCACGATTTTAATAATATTCTCACCATAATTAATGGTTATAGCGATTTATTGTTGGCCAGATTAGATACGGATCATCCTTTTTACAAAGAAATATCTATGATCCGAAAAGCTGGGGAGCGGGCAAGCGGGTTGACAAACCAGCTTTTAGCTTTCAGCAGAAAGCAAATGATACGCCCCAGAAATCTTAACCTGAATACAATAATAAAAGACACAGAAAAAATGTTGAAGCGTTTAATAGGCGAAGATATTGAGCTTGTAACTCATCTAGATCCCGATTTAAATGAAATTCACGTTGATCCCACACAGATTGATCAAATCATTATGAATCTTGCTGTAAATGCCAGGGATGCCATGCCCAAAGGGGGCAAACTAACTATTGAAACAAAAAATGTCGAATTAGACCAGAGTTATATCCAGAAACATGGAGAAGTTAAAGCAGGTTCTTATGTGATGCTTTCTATAAGTGATACAGGAATCGGGATAGATAAGGAAACGATGCAACATATTTTTGAGCCTTTTTTTACAACTAAAGGTAAGGGAGAAGGAACCGGGCTTGGTTTATCTACTGTATACGGAATTGTAAAGCAAAATAATGGATATATTTGGGTTTACAGCGAGCCCGGCGAAGGTGCAGTTTTTAAAATCTATTTCCCAATAACTTCTAAAAAAGCTGGAGATGTCGAAGTCGAGAAAATTTCATCAGAAGAGTTAATTGGTAATGAAACAATTCTCCTAGCAGAAGATGATCATTGGGTAAGAGAATTAACAAAGTCCACTCTGGAAGCTTATGGTTACAAAGTATTGGAAGTAGAACGCGGTGATGAAGCGCTTAAAATTTGCAAAGAATTTAAGAATCCCATACATTTGCTGTTAACTGATGTAGTTATGCCTGGAATGAGTGGTAGCGAACTAGCTAAAAAAATATTAGAATATCATAAGGATATCAAAATTTTATATATGTCGGGTTATACCGATGACGCCATGATAAGATATGGGATTCGTGATAAAGAAGTAGAGTTTCTTCAAAAGCCTTTTTCTTCAAAAGTTCTTCTTGAAAAAGTAAGAAAGATATTGAATAAATAGAATAAAAAACTCACCACGGCACACTTATTCTTTTTTAACAATTAAAAGGTTATATTTTAATTTATTATTTCTGCAATTAAAGGACCGATTGATCCTTCAATTAAGATGATGAGACTTTAACTGTCGAAAAAATCGATAAATTTATCGATTTTGAATCTATAATCGATAAGAAGACTCATCCAATTATAAATTTTAGAAAACTTAAATTTTGTTTTAAGTTTATTATTTTATTCGTCTTAGATAAATGCACTTAAGTTATTTTGATATTTTTTTGATAAAAATCAGCAGAAAGAGAGAAAGAATACCAATATTGAAGTAAAGCGGAAGTTTTTTGAAAGTGGATATGCTTTTGATTAGCAATATTTACAAATCAAAAGTTTCTGTTTTTAATAGACTCTTGAAAGTATAAATAAACCGCTTTTTTAAAATATAGCATTGCTAACAAGGTAAATCTGCTTTATTTTCGATCACATTTTATTGCGAATTACTTTGAGGATGGAAAAAATTAGCAAGGTAATTTATGTTAAAGATAGTTGTTGCTACTGGTAATGAAGACAAGTTTAGAGAAATTCTGGATATTTTAAAAGAAGTGCCGGCAGAGTTTTTCTCATTAAAAGATTTTCCTGATATACCTGAGATCGAGGAAACCGGTATAAGTTTTACCGAGAATGCGTTGTTAAAGGCAAGAACGGTACACAAAGCTACTGGTCTTTTTACCCTTGCCGATGATTCAGGTCTTGAAGTAGACGCATTGAATGGAGCACCTGGAATTTATTCTGCACGTTATGCTGGGCAAGAAAAAGATTATACGGCAAATAATGAAAAGCTATTGAGAGAAATGGAGCAACTTCCTCCAAAAATGCGAGGTGCCCAATTTCGATGTGTGGTGGCTTTAGTTGGGCAGAATTTTGAGCAAATCGTGGAAGGTGTGATTCGAGGCCGAATTATTGATGAATTGCGCGGGAGTGCCGGATTTGGCTATGATCCCCTGTTCGTCCCCGAAGGTTACAACAAAACTTTTGCTGAGTTGGGTGAGGAGATCAAAAATAGGATCAGCCACCGTGCCAGAGCGTTTCATAAAGCGAAAGAAATTCTTCTGAACTTATGGGAATAAAAACCTCGATTTTTCAAACTAACCTTGCTTTGGTTTCTTCGGCAAACTGAATAAGTTGAGGAAAAAATTCCTGAAAATCTTTGTTAAACGCTTCGTATTGTTTTATTAGCTCACTAACACTTTTTCCCAGATTATTTTTCCGACTTAATCTTTGAGAAAGTCCTTTCAATGCTTTGTCAATTCCTTCAATTTCCCTGTAAGAAAGCAACCAATTATCTTCGATCATTTTAGGTAACATAAGTTGCATTCTTGGTGGAATGATTGAAACATATTTTCTTAAAATGCCATACACCTTCTGGCAAAATGCTTCTAAAGGCAAGTCAGAATAATGTTTCCAATTTTTTGCCAGGAAATGATCGTAAAAAATATCGATGATGATACCTTTTAACAGATGAAAATCGCCATTAAGTCTATGTTGGCTTCGCAAAAAAACCTCGTGTGAGTCAGTAAATTTATCTATCTTTCTGTGTAGTAAAATGCCTTTACAAATTTCCTTATCATATTTCGACTGAAAATCATTGTCAACAAAATCAGCCAAAATATTTCCTATTAGTGAATCAGGAGAGTCATCAGCTAAAAACAGATGTGCCAGAAAATTCATGGTTTAATAATCCTCTCGATCTCATTTAGTTTTCGTAGTTCCTAAAAATTAATTTATTTTTTAATACCCTTTATTTAAACATAAATTGATAATGAAGTTGGATTTTTAAGTAAATTTTACCATTTCTTACCGATTAAAATTGTCAGTAAACACAGTTCCAGCAAGTTTAGAGTAATTGCATAGCTATTTAATTTCCATTCTGTGACGAAATAATGCAAAGTAATTTTTCAAAGATTTCTTTTACTAGAACTTGTATTGCTTTCTTTAAAAATTGGGTTATCCGTTAAGAAAAGTTTCAGGTTAATAATAATTTTCTAATTTACCCATTTTTTCATTTTATTTGAAAGTTAAATATAGTATTTTTTAAAATAAATTTAAAGAGGAGGGAAATTTAAAATGTAGTTAAAAGCAGAAATTTAATTTAATAAAAATAAAAGGTGAGAATGGATTATAATTGGAGTGATTCTATGCAATTTATTGTTAATCATTCGGTTTATACGCCGGTGCGAATATTTTGTATTGGTCAGAATTATATAGCACACATTCGCGAATTGAAAAATGAAGTGCCAGATGAACCAGTTGTATTTCAGAAACCGTTTACCAGTTTAGTGCTACCCGGTGAAAAAGTTAAAATTCCGACCCACGGGAAAAATCTCCATCACGAAGTGGAAGTGGTTGTTCTTATTGGTAAAGAGGGAAAAGCTTATTCTGTAGATGAAGCTTCTTCTTTTGTAGCTGGTGTAAGTTTGGGATTAGATCTCACCTTAAGAGACGTTCAAACAGCCCTTCGTAAAAAAGGCTTGCCGTGGGAAGCGGCAAAAGCTTTTGAACAAAGTGCGCCAATTGGAGAATTTACACCTTTTGGAGATCACCTCGATTTAAAAAATATTTCATTTGAATGCCGGGTTAATGGTGAAGTTCGCCAAAAGGGAAATACAAGTAATATGATTTTTAGCATCGAGATGCTTATCTACAAAATGAGTAAGATTTGGAGATTTCGGCCGGGAGATGTGATTTACACTGGCACCCCTGAAGGTGTCGCACCGCTGAATCCCGGCGATAAAATCACCATCTTCAGCCCGGATATTGGTGAATTTGAGTGGGAAATCGTTTCATAAATTTGGAATTATTTAATATTTATTTAAAAATATAAGTTAATGGAATATTAATACTCTGTAGAGAAATAGAGTTTTCGTTGAAAATTTTAAATGAGTATAAAATAATTTTTTTAATGATCCATATTAATTTAATAATAACCGAATACAGCCATTTGCTTAAAACATTTAGTGCGTTTAATTTTTCAAAATAAAAAAATAAATAAAATGAAAAAACATTTAACATTCATAATTTTCGTTGTACTTCTTTCTTTGAACATAGGAAATACACTCATGAAAAATGATTTAGTTCAACTTCAGCTTCTTTTGCCAGAACCCATCAACGGGTGGAGAATCACCGAAAAAGACCAGATGTATAATCCCAAAAATTTATTTGATTACATAGATGGCGGAGCTGAATTATATCTTTCGTACGGGTTTCAACAGGTTGTTACGAGAACTTTCACCAAAACAGATGAACCTGATATTATTGTGGATATATTTGATATGGGTTCGTCAGAGAGTGCTTTCGGTGTTTTCTCCCATTCCCGGGAAGTGATTGATACCACCTTCGGCCAGGGGTCACAGTATACAGCGGGGCTTCTTCTTTTCTGGAAAGATCGTTATTATGTCTCACTGATGGCCAGTTACGAGACAGAGCAAGCCAGGCAGACCATTTTTCAGATGGCCCACCAAATCGATGCAGCCATTCCGCAAAAGGGACAGATGCCAAAAATTTTAAGTTACCTTCCTCAAAAGAATCTGGTCCGGGAAAGTATTCGATTTTTCCGGCATCATGTCTGGCTGAATTCCCATTATTTCATTTCAGACGAAAATATCCTGCACATCAATCAAAACACTGCTGCGGTTCTTGCCAAATATCATTGTGCGGACCAAAAGTGTATTCTTTTGCTCATTCAATATCCCACCTTAAATGATGCCGAACGGGCATACAGAGATTTTATACGGATGTATTTACCTGAATTGCAGCATAGCCCTTCTGTTCAAATAGAGGACGGTACCTGGACAGCCTGTCAATTGAACGATCGACATCTAATTATTGTTTTTAATGCTCCGGATGAAAAGATGGCTTTAGATTTAATTTTTAAGACCAAAAATAATTTGCAATAATATATCAAGTAAAACAGCGCTCCCAGGACAAAGGAGGAGGCAATGAAAAAAAATATTTTAACCCGTCGACAATTTTTAAAGGAAAGTACAACTGCTGCCCTCGTCGGTACTTTATATTTGAATGTTCCGAAAAAACTAAAAGCTGAAAATAATAAAAAAACCAGAGTGGTGTTAATTCGGAACCGGGATGTTATGAAGTGGACAAAAGATGGTAAGGTACAGTTGAATCGGCCACGCCAGGAAGTGGTGAAGGAGATGCTCGACGAAGCGGTGAAAGTTTTACTAAATGAAAAGGATGCTGCTTCTGCCTGGAAAAAATTAATTCATCCTGATGATATCGTGGGTATTAAAACAAATGTTTGGCGACAGTTACCCACAACCCGGGAAGTAGAGATTGCGATTAAGCAAGGTGTGCTTACTGCCGGAGTACCAGAAAACAATATTAGCATTGGCGATCGTGGAATACTGTACGATCCTATTTTCCAAAAAGCTACGGCTTTGATTAATGCCAGACCCATGCGTACTCATCACTGGGCCGGTGTTGGATCATTACTCAAAAATTACATTATGTTCATTGAGAATCCAAGCTCCTACCACCCGGATACTTGTGCAGATTTAGCTAAAATCTGGAAGTTACCACTTGTAAAAGGAAAAACTCGCTTAAACATTCTGGTTATGTTTACGCCACTTTTTCATGGAATTGGGCCACATCATTTCAATCCCAAATATGTCTGGCCCTATTGTGGATTGCTGGTAGGAACCGATCCCGTGGCAGTAGATGCGACCGGATTACGGATTTTGCTTGCCAGACGCAGGGAATTTTTCAAAGAAAATCGCCCAATTAATCCGCCTCCAAAACATATCATCTTGGCGGATACCCGCTATGGCTTGGGTACTGCGGATCCGGATAATATAGAATTGGTTAAATTGGGCTGGCAGGAAGGAGCCCTAATTTAATTTCTTTGTTCATAAATCTCTTGCGCTTCACACAAACATAGTTTTAACAAAAATAATGAAAGGAGGAGAGGGATATGGCAATCATTTTGCCCGAATTACCCTATTCAAAAGATGCTTTAGAACCCTATATTAGCGCTAAAACTTTAGAGTTTCATCACGGGAAGCATCATAATGCTTATGTGACAAATACCAACAAATTAATCCAGGGTGCTGAATTCAAAAATGATGCATTGGAAACCATTATCAAAAAAGCTGCAGAAAATCCTTCGCTTACCGGGTTATTCAATAATGCTGCGCAGGCATGGAATCATGCTTTTTACTGGCAATGTATGAAACCTGGCGGCGGAAAACCGCAAGGGAAAATTGCCGATTTAATCAATGCCACTTTTGGCGATTATGAAAAATTTCTTGCTGAATTCAAAAATGCTGCCACTACACTTTTTGGAAGCGGCTGGGCATGGCTGGTTTTGAACGATAATAAGTTGGAAATCCTGAAAAGTGCCAATGCCGGTACCCCACTGGTGCATGATAAAAAACCTTTGTTAACTATAGATGTATGGGAACATGCTTATTATTTAGATTATCAGAATAGACGTCCCGACTATGTAGCAGCATTTTTGGAAAATTTAGTAAATTGGGATTTTGTCAATCAGAATCTGGAATAAAAAATTATGAAGCACAAGAGATTTCTTTTTTCTTATCTTTGAATTGAGTATGGTAATTTAATGACTGAAATTTATTGATATGATAAAAGTTCTATTTCTTTTTCTTTATTCCAGATGATTTATAATTTCTTTTTATAGATCTTTAAAAAAATACATTGTGTAATACCTAATTCAAAAAATTAACTTTTAGAGACTTTAAGCTAACATTCAAGGGAGTTGCAAATGAGGAAATTTTTAATATTCTGTATTTTCATGCTTTTGTTATCTCACGTCTGGGCTCAACATCCTGATCTTATCATTAATGTAGACGGAAGGCAAACTCACAGTTTAAATGGACAGTGGAAAATCATTATCGATCCTTATGAGAATGGTTATTACGATTATCGTTATCAACCTTTGAAAAATGGATTTTTTAAGAATAGAAAACCGCGAAATAAGACCGAAAGGGTTGAGTACAGTTTTGATAATTCTGATTTTTTAGAAGTTCCTGGCGATTGGAATACCCAGAAAGAAGAGTTAAAATGGTACGAAGGTACCATCTGGTATCAAAGGTATTTTACTTATAAAAAGAAACCTAAAAAGCGGGTATTTATTTATTTTGGTGCAGCGAATTATCATGCCATTGTTTATGTTAATGGAAAAAAGGTGGGTGAGCATATTGGTGGATTTACTCCGTTTAATTTCGAAATTACTGATCTAGTGAAAGAAGGTGAGAATTTTGTAGTTGTTAAAGTAGACAACACCCGTAAGCGCGATGCCGTCCCTACTCTCAATACGGATTGGTGGAATTATGGTGGTTTAACAAGGAGAGTTGAACTGGTAGAAGTGCCAGAGACTTTTATTCGTGACTATTTTGTCCAGTTAAAAAAAGGTTCGACCAGGGAAGTGTCGGGTTGGGTTCAATTGGATGGACCGGATCTGGAACAGGAAGTTTCGATTAATATTCCTGAAGCGAAAGTCAAAAAAACTTTTACAACAAATGCTAATGGCTTTGTTGAATTTAGTTTTAAAGCCAAATTGAAGTTATGGTCACCAGAAACGCCAAAATTATATGATGTAGGAATTGCCTCAGAAACTGATCAGATTCAGGATCGGATTGGTTTCCGGAGTATAGAAACCAGAGGAAAGGATATTCTTTTGAATGGAAAACCGGTTTTCTTACGTGGCGTGTGCATCCATGAAGAAGCGCCAATTCGTTCTGGTAGAGCTTTTAATCCGACCGACGCCCGGGTATTGTTGGGTTGGGCAAAGGAAATGGGCTGTAATTTTGTAAGGCTGGCCCATTATCCACATAATGAATACATGACCCGAACTGCTGATGAATTGGGCATTTTAGTCTGGTCAGAGATTCCAGTCTACTGGACTATTCTATGGCAAAATCCCAAAACCTATAAAAATGCTCTTAACCAACTTACTGAAATGATCACGCGTGATAAAAATAAGGCATCTGTCATTTTGTGGTCAGTGGCGAATGAAACACCTTTGAGTGATGCGAGGTATCAATTCCTCTCTAACCTGATACAAGAGGGGCGGAAAATGGATCCAACCCGACTTTTCACCGCGGCAATGGAACGTCATTATATAGACGACAACACTCAGATGATTGATGATCCGTTGGGCAGTCAGTTAGATGTGTTGGGGTGCAATGAATATGTGGGTTGGTACGATGGGCTTCCAGAAAAGGCAGATCGTATCGTATGGAAGACGGTTTATAACAAACCACTTATTATGAGCGAGTTTGGAGGTGGGGCATTGTACGGTTATCACGGAGACAGTTTGACCATCTGGACTGAAGAATATCAGGAGAACCTTTATCGACACCAGATAAACATGTTGAAAAAGATTCCATTCTTACGCGGCACAACACCCTGGATTTTAATGGATTTCAAATCACCACGCCGACCACTACCAGAAATTCAGGATTATTATAATCGTAAAGGATTGATATCCAATCGCGGTCAAAAGAAAAAAGCATTCAAAGTGATGCAGGAATTTTATCAAGAACTTAAGGAAAAATGGGATTAATTGTTTTCAAAGAATAAAACCGAATGGAATCCAATTAGATTCGGTTGAACAATATTAAATTTTTAAGCGAATTGATTGAGATTGGTTGTTGAGCCCCATTGGGGCTCAATTTTTTTCAGGCAATGCGGTCGGCGATGAGATTATTTATATTCTTTTGATTATTTTTTTATTTGGAAAGTATAAATGATAAAATATCCAGATTTTTCTGATAGGGTGTCTTAGATTGTTTTTTTTAGATATCGAAAGATTAAATAGAGTGCTGACAGGTTGATTTTTATTTATTATTAAAAAACTTTAGTGTAGGACAACTACAGACTCTTCACGGATCTGGTATCTGATTTCCATTGTTTTGTAGAACTGAATAATACAAATTAGATTAATAATTGTTGAATTGAACGTTATTCAATAAATAGAGAAATAATTAGGAGTGTTTATGTTGCGGATTGGTTATTATCAGTTCCGACCTTTGTTTGGGAAGGTGGAAAAAAACCGCGAGAAAATTTTTGCGAAATTGAGATCAGTAAGAGCAGATCTTTTAGTATTACCGGAACTTCCTTTTACTGGTTATCATTTTGCTGATAAAGAGGAATTATTGCAGATGGCAGAAGATCCTGAAGATAGCTCTACGCTCAGGGAATTGGTTGAAATCTGCGCAGAAAAAGATATGTTTATCGTAACAGGTTTTGCGGAAAAGCATGGAGATCGGGTTTACAATTCCGCCTTTCTCGTTGGTCCGCAGGGTTTGCTTCATATTTACCGAAAGATTCACCTGTTTTTCCGGGAAAAAGAACTTTTCGTTCCTGGAGATACGCCGTTGCGGGTGCAGGAGGTTAAGGGGGTGAAGATAGGAGTGATGATTTGCTTCGATTGGATATTCCCGGAAGTTACACGAAGTTTGGCGTTGCAAGGTGCACAGATCATCTGTCATCCAGCGAACCTTGTTTTAAGTTATTGCCAGCAGGCCATGCTAACCCGTTGTTTAGAAAACAATGTTTTTGCTATTACTGCTAATCGCTTTGGCGCTGATAAAAGGCCTCATGGAACATTACGATTCACCGGAAAAAGCCAGATTGTAGCGCCAAAAGGTGAACTTCTGCATCGGTCAGTTTCGCAGAAAGAAGAACTGTTTGTGACTGAAATTGATCCCGGGGTTGCACTGGATAAAAAAATTACTCCAATGAACGATCTATTTACTGATCGTCGGGTGGAATTTTATCAGAGTCTCTGCTCTTAGTGGGGTATTTTAAATTTTCGATTGTGTTTATCTCAAATGATGTGGAACCAGCTTTCTATAAAGATATTAAAAGCTTTGTAGCATAGTTTTAAAACAAGGAAAAATGAGATGGCAAAAAATACTATCCTCTGGGTAGATGATGAGATAGAATTTTTACAACCACATATATTGTTTTTGAAAGAAAAGGGTTACGAGGTTATTACCACTACTAACGCCGATGATGCTATTGAAATGATTCGAAATGGTGTTTTTGACCTGGTTTTACTGGACGAAATGATGCCTGGTAAAGATGGTTTAACTGCACTGGGTGAGATTAAGGAGCTGAATCCGGCCCTTCCGGTAATTATGATTACCAAAAATGAAGAAGAGACTCTGATGGAAGATGCCATCGGTGCAAAAATAGATGATTATTTAACCAAGCCGGTGAATCCCAGTCAGATATTGATGGTATGTAAAAAGCATTTGGAATTTCACGATATTTCACAGAAACGCTTGACGGAGGCTTCTTCACAAAAGATTCGGGAAATTGCTTTAAAATTGATGGAACCGCTAAATTTTAACGATTGGATTGACATTTACAGAAAATTGGTTGAATGGGACCTGGAGTTAGACCGGGTGAGCGATCAACAGATGCGCCAGGTTATTTACGATCAGCGTCGGGAATGTAATGTGGAATTTGGAAAATTTATTGAAAGAAACTATATCGATTGGCTCCATCAAAAAGAAAATCGGCCAGAGTTGTCGATCGATATTGTGAAGAATTACGTTCTACCTGAAATGCAGGCGGGGAAAAAGGTAGTATTTGTCGTGATCGATTGTTTGCGTCTGGATCAATGGTTGACTTTAGAACCTTTCTTTTATCCATTCTTTAATATTTCAAAAACTTTTTATTACTCTATACTTCCCACGGCAACGCCTTTTTCACGTAATGCCATTTTTAGCGGGTTATTTCCATTGGAAATCGAGCGCCGTTATCCCGATATCTGGGCTCAGGGAGAAGATGATGATTACAGCCGCAACCGCTACGAGGACAAATTGCTTTACGATCAGTTACGTATTCTTGGTCTGAAACTTCAGTCATCTCCCGGATATATTAAAATTTTAAATTCGGAAGACGCCAAAAGTCTGGAAAAGAATTTGCCAGGTTATCTGGATTCATCATTATTGAGTATTGTAGTAAATTTTGTGGACATTTTGGCGCACAGCCGTTCGGATGTGCCTATTTTAAAAGAAATTGCTCCTGATGAATCTTCTTACCGCTCGCTGACTCGATCGTGGTTTGAACATTCTGCAATTTATAATGTCTTTAAGATTTTAGCCGATCAGAATGTGACTATTATTCTGACCAGCGATCATGGCAGTATTCGAAGTTTGAGGGGAACAAAAGTTATCGGTGATCGCGAAACCAGCACCAATTTGCGCTATAAATACGGGCGAAATTTGAAAGTAAATCCAAAACATGCCTTGTATATCAAGAACCCGAAAGATTTTAAATTACCTCAATCCAATTTCAATGTTAATTATATCATCGCTAAAGAAGATTACTATTTTGTTTATCCGACCAATTATCATAAATATCTGGCCTATTACCGCGATAGTTTTCAACATGGCGGGGTTTCGATGGAGGAAATGATTCTACCACTGGTGAAGTTGCAGCCTAAATAGAGGTTTAATTATGGGCTTATATTTCTTTTCTGCTTTTTAGATAATGGAAATGGATAATAAAAAATAAAAAATAAAAAATAAAAAATAAGAATGATTATTAGGGGATGGCGTCAATTAGCGAAGAAAGATATTTAGAAAAAGAAGTATTAAATCCGGAAAAAACCCAAAAGATAGCCGAGCAGTTTGCCAGAGAACTCCATCCCGGCGATGTGGTGGCCTTTTATGGGGATTTGGGCACCGGGAAAACCTTCTTCATCAAAGCTCTTTGCCGGGCATTAGGGGTGGAACAGGAAGCCACTAGTCCTTCGTTTACCATTATTAATGAATATCACACAAAAGAAGGTTTGTATATTTACCACTTTGATTTTTACCGAATCGAAAACGAGGCAGAATTAGTGAATCTTGGATTGGATGAATTTTTTTATAATGATTATTTATGTTTTATTGAGTGGGCAGACAGGATAGAAAAAGAACTCCCTGAAAATTGCTGGAATGTTCATTTGGAATTCCTTAAAAATAAGCCTGAAGGGCGGAAAATTGTGATTAAAAAAAGGTATCATGATGAAAAAAGAAACAGTTTCTATTCTCGGTATCGAAAGTAGTGGCGCGACATCAAGTATTTCACTTTCCAGAGATGGAGAGTTGATCGGGGAATTTTCTCTGGTAATAAAGAATATTCATTCCCGACTTTTGTCTGTAATAATTCAACAGATAATAGAATTAACCAGCATTCAATATCGTGATCTTTCGGCAATTGCCTTGTCCGCCGGGCCTGGATCTTTTACAGGCTTACGCATAGGCTACAGTCTGGCAAAAGGTCTGGCTCATGCCCTGAACTTACCTGTTGTTGAAGTGCCAACCTTGGATATCTTTGCTTATCAACAGGGTCAAACAGATTATCCAGTAGTGTCCCTCATTGATGCCCATCGAGGTGAAGTGTTTTTGTCTACTTATTGTTGGGAAAATAATCAGCTAAATCAGAAAACAGATAGTCAAATTCTTCCACTTGAAAAGATTTCCAATTTAGTAAAAGAATCTGCATTATTTGTTGGACCTGATGTTTTGAAATTTAAAAAGATTATTGAAGAATGTTGTGGCACCCGGGCTATTTTCCCCTTCCCTTTTAATTCCAGACCAGAAGCCAGAGCATTACAGGAATTGGCCTACCGAAAATATTTGTCTGGTGAAACAGTTTCTGCCCGTGATTGTGAACCTAAGTATATGCGTCCTTTTAAAGGGATCATGTGATGAAAATTCGAAGAATGACTGAAAAAGACCTTGATGTTGTTACTAAATTAGAACGACGATTATTTCCCGATCCCTGGTCTCGTAGCAGTTTCGAATTCGAAATTCATCAGAATATATATTCTTTTCCCATGGTTCTGGAGCAGAAAGGTCAAATTATAGGATATGCTATCATCTGGAAAATCTACGAGGAATTCCATATTGCTAATCTGGCTATTCATCCAGATTTTCAGGGAAGAAAATTAGGCAGTTATTTTTTAGATCAAATTCTTAAAATGAAAGGCGATTGCCGCTATGCTCTTTTGGAGGTTCGGGAGAGTAATAAACGGGCCATTCATTTATATGAGAAATTCGGATTTAAGACAATTATGAAACGTCCAAAATATTATCGGAATGGTGAAACGGCACTGGTTATGCAGAAATTATTCTTAGATGAAAATAACGGGACAAAGTAAGAGTTATTTGAACAAAATTTTCATTCTAATTTGTTAGATCGAGAGGGAATGACTTTTTCTTTATTTTAATTTATGACAAAAAATCATTTTTATTATTAAAGAAAAACAAACATTTTGAATTTGGCAGCTTTTCTTATTAATTTCGTCAAACTTGAGGGGGATTTGTATGGATTGGTTTAAGAGAAAAAAGCGTATTTCTACTATTGAGAAGAAAACGCTTCCCGATGGATTATGGATAAAATGCGATCGTTGTGGTGAAATTATCTACCGGAGCCAGTTACTAAATCGTATGAATGTTTGTCCGAAATGTGATTTCCATTTCCGTGTAACATCACAGGAATACATTAAATACTTATTTGATGAAAATAGTTTCGAAGAATTTAATCAGTACATTACTCCGGGTGATCCACTTAATTTTAAAGATACCAAAAAATATATTGATCGGCTAAAGGCTGCCCAGAAAAAGACTGGCTTGATGGATGCGGTCATTACTGGTTATGGAAAAATAGTCGGGCATGCAGTTGTTGGTGCTATAATGGATTTTACTTTTATTGGTGGTAGTATGGGCTCGGTGGTAGGTGAAAAAATTGCCAGAGCGATCGATCGGGCCCGGGAAGAAAGAAAACCTTTAATCATTGTTTCAGCTTCTGGTGGCGCCAGGATGATGGAAGCAGCTCTTTCGTTAATGCAGATGGCTAAAACCAGTGCTAAACTTTCCCAATTATCAGATGCCGGCGTGCCCTTTATTAGCATTTTAACCGATCCGACAACAGGGGGAACAACAGCCAGTTTTGCCATGCTGGGTGATATTCATATTGCTGAACCCGGAGCATTGATCGGCTTTGCTGGTCAGCGTGTCATTAAACAAACCATTGGACAGGATTTACCTGAAGGCTTTCAAAGAGCCGAGTTCCTTCAGGAACATGGCTTTGTAGACATAATTGTTCATCGTATGGAAATGCGAAAAACAGTAGGCCGAATTCTTGACCTATTATGGCCAAAGGATGAGGAAACACAGGAGAAGTCAGCCGAAGCTCTTTAAATGGATTTTATGGAAATAGATTTTCGATAATTAATCTCCCTGATTTGAATCATTCCTTTTATTTTGAAAAAATAAAGGAAAGTGATGCGCGATAAACCTTTGATATTAGTCAGTAATGATGATGGTATTTATTCTCCCGGAATTTTTGCTCTTTACAACGCCATGAAGCAAGTTGGTGAAGCATGGGTAGTGGCACCTGATTCCGAAAGAAGTGCCGTGGGACATGCTATTACTATCTCTGATCCTTTACGTGTGTGGGAGTATGAAAAGAATGGTGAATTTTTTGGCTATGCAGTGAATGGCACACCAGCAGATTGCGTGAAAATTGGTGTAAAGGCCATTATTAATGAAAAACCTGATCTGGTGGTATCTGGTATTAATCAAGGACCGAATACTGCCATTAATGTGATGTATTCTGGTACGGTTTCGGCAGCGACCGAAGGTACTTTAATGGGAATTCCCTCCATAGCTTTTTCGTTGACTTCTTTTAAGAGTAAAGATTTTAATTTTGCTGCTGAGTTTGCTATTTATCTAGCCCAAAAAGTTCTTGAAAAGGGATTGCCTAATGGTACATTGCTTAATGTGAATATCCCACCATTGCCGAAGGAGGAGATTAAAGGAGTAAAAATTACCCGCCAGGGGAGGGCAAGGTATGAAGAGTATTTTGAGAAAAGAGTAGATCCAATGAATCGTAGTTACTACTGGTTAACTGGGAAAAAATTGCTGTTAGATAGCGCTCCTGATATAGATGATGTGGCAGTGATGGACAATTTCATTGCCATCACTCCCATTCAGTTTGATCTTACCGATTATAAAGCTATTGAAGATTTGAAAAACTGGGAGTTAGGATTACCTTGATGGAAAAACTACTTATACTTGATTTCGGTTCACAATATACCCAACTGATTGCCCGCAAGGTGCGGGAGCTTTCTGTTTATTCTGAAATACAGCCATTTAATTATCCTCTAGAGAAAATTAAAAATGATCATTTAATCAAAGCGATTATTCTATCAGGCGGGCCTGCATCGGTTTATGCAAAAAATGCTCCGCGACCAGATGTAGCAATATTCGATCTTGGTCTGCCGGTTTTGGGGATATGTTATGGCTTACAGCTAATAGCTTATCTTTTAGGTGGTGAAGTTAATAAAGCAGCATGCCGGGAGTATGGCCGTGCTGATCTGTTTTTTGATCCAGATGAGCCTTTTTTCGCTGGAATATCATCACCTACGCAAGTCTGGATGAGCCATGGAGATCACCTGACTGTTTTGCCTGAAGGCTTTGAAATTATTGGCAAGACGGACAACTCGCCCATTGCTGCCGTTGCCCACCGGGAGCGAAAAATTTATGGATTGCAATTCCATCCCGAAGTTTACCATACTACACATGGAAGAAAAATTCTGTCAAATTTTTTATTTAAAATATGTGGTTTTAAAGGTGATTGGTCCACAGAGTCTTTTATCGAGTCTTCCATAAAAAAAATTCGGGAAATGGTTGGTTCTGAGCAGGTGCTCTTAGGTTTAAGTGGAGGGGTCGATTCCAGTGTTGCGGCGGTACTCATCCATAAAGCCATTGGCGATCAACTGACCTGCATGTTTATTGATACCGGATTGCTACGTGCCGATGAAGCAGAAGAAGTTGATCGGGTATTCAGGCAAAATTTTCATATAAATTTGATTTCAATCACTGCTGCAGATGTTTTTCTATCTAAATTAAAAGGCGTTGTTGATCCGGAAGAGAAGCGAAAGATCATTGGCAAAACTTTTGTTGAGATCTTTGAAAAAGAAGCCCGCAAAATTGGTAAATTTAAATATCTGGCTCAGGGAACGCTTTATCCCGATGTAATCGAGAGCGTTAATTTTAAAGGACCGTCAGCAACGATTAAATCTCATCATAATGTTGGCGGTTTGCCAGAAAAAATGAATTTTAAACTACTTGAGCCTTTGCGGGAGTTATTTAAAGACGAAGTCCGTGCGGTAGGACGTAAGTTGAACATTCCCGAAGAGATTATCGGACGACATCCTTTTCCCGGACCTGGGTTGGCTGTGCGGATTCTCGGGGAAATAACCAAGGAACGTTTGAAAGTTCTTCGACAAGCAGATGCGATTTACATTGAAGAGCTGAAAAGGGCAGGTTTATATGATGAAATCTGGCAGGCGTTTGCAGTTTTATTGCCAGTCCAATCTGTAGGTGTGATGGGAGACGAAAGAACTTATGAAAATGTTTTAGCGCTTCGGGCTGTAACCAGCACGGATGGAATGACGGCGGACTGGTATGAAATCCCCAGTCCAATTTTAGCCAGAATTTCTAATCGGATCATCAATGAAGTTAAAGGAATTAACCGGGTTGTTTATGATATAAGTTCTAAACCACCTGCAACTATTGAATGGGAGTAAAGAGGAGACTGATATGTGTGGCATAGTTGGATATATTGGAAAAAAGCCAGCTACTCCTATTTTGATTAATGGATTAAAACGCCTGGAATATCGTGGATATGATTCAGCTGGTATTGCCATCATGGAAAACGGTAAGATTAATATCACCAAACAAGTAGGTAAAATAGCTGCCCTGGAAAGTATTTTAAACGGTTCAATCTCTGTTGGGCAAATGGGCATTGCCCACACTCGTTGGGCAACACATGGTGAGCCAACTCAGCTGAATGCTCATCCACATACAGATTGTACTCAAAACATTGTGCTGGTTCACAATGGCATTATTGAAAATTGTAATTCCCTTCGAAAAATGCTTCAAGATAAAGGCCACACATTCAGAACCGAAACAGATACTGAAGTTATAGCTCATTTAATCGAGGAACTATTTCGCAATGGTACTTCTTTCGAAGAAGCGTTTAGAGCTGCACTAAACCAAATTGACGGCACTTATGGTCTTGCCCTTATCACCCAACATGAACCTGATAAATTATATTGTGCTCGAAAGGGGAGCCCTTTAGTTGTAGGTATCGGAGATAATGAATATTTTGTTGGCTCGGATGCTTCTGCAATTATTACTCATACCAGAAATGTTTTTTATTTGGAAGATGGGGAAATTGCGATTATAAGCCGAGACGGTTTTGTGACAAAAACCATTTCAAACGAATTAATTCATAAGAAGATAGAAAAAATCAGTTTTGATTTAGAGCGCATCGAGAAGGCCGGTTATTCACATTTCATGTTGAAAGAAATATATGAGCAACCCAATACTGTTGCCGATGCTATGCGCGGTCGCCTTATCGAAGAAGAAGGTGTTGCTAAGCTGGGTGGATTAACTCCCATACTTCATAATGTGTTACGCGCAAGGAAGATTTTTATTACTGCCTGCGGAACCAGTTATCATGCCGGACTCATCGGGGAATATATGCTGGAAGAATATTGCCGGGTTCCCGTGGAAGTGGAATATGCTTCGGAGTTTCGTTATCGCGATCCCATTATTCAGGATGATAATTTAGTAATTGTCATCAGCCAATCCGGCGAAACGGCTGATACTCTGGCAGCCTTAAGGGAAGCCAAAAGAAAGGGTGCGACGGTAATGGGGTTGGTAAATGTAGTCGGTTCTACCATTGCCCGCGAAACCCATGGTGGAACTTATTTACATGCTGGTCCGGAAATTGGTGTGGCATCTACTAAAGCGTTCACATCGCAAGTTACCGCTTTGGCTTTGCTCACGATAATGATCGCCAGAACCAAAACCATGTCTGCCGAAGAGGGGCGTAAAATCGTTAAAGAGATGAAGACTTTGCCTGAAAAAGTAGAAGCAGCGCTCAAGACCGATGCTATTGTAAAAGAGATCGCTGCTGAATTTAAAGATAAACGGAATTTTCTCTATCTTGGACGTGGTTATAACTATCCTGTAGCTTTGGAGGGTGCATTAAAACTCAAGGAAATTTCTTACATCCATGCCGAAGGCTACCCGGCAGCAGAAATGAAGCATGGCCCCATTGCTTTAATTGATGAAGATATGCCAGTGGTGGTGATTGCCACGCAAGACAGCACCTACGAGAAAATTGCCAGTAACATCGAGGAAGTTAAAGCACGGCGAGGCCGGGTGATCGCGGTTGTCTCAGAAGGTGATACTAAATTAGACAGGCTGGTAGATTATACCATCCCAATTCCCAATACTTTGAATTTACTACAGCCAATTGTCTCAATTATTCCACTGCAGCTATTAGCTTATCATATTGCTGTGATGCGCGGATGTGATGTAGATCAACCACGGAACTTGGCCAAGAGTGTTACCGTTGAGTAGGAAAGAATAAAATACTGCAACAAAATGCTCCGGTCAAACCGGGGTTTTTCATTTTATGAAATTGCTTTAAAATTTGAAGAATTAATAAAAGACACTCCATCTAATTTTTATGAGTTCGCGAAAAACTTCTTATTAAGAATAAAGTAATAGAACTTTTTTGCTTTTAAACTAAGCACGTTTTTGAAAATACAAAATTTTCTTGCTCCTTACAATGATAGCCATTAAATTTTGCTGCATTTTATAATAGATTGCCGGGGTGGTGGAATTGGCAGACGCGCTAGGTTCAGGACCTAGTGGGCTTGATCGCCCGTGCGGGTTCGAGTCCCGCCCTCGGCACCCCAAAGGCCCTGGTTTTCTTTCAGGGCTTTTTTATTTTTAGTAGATGAGATCTCCTGGCAATTTTAAAATACGATATATAAAGTATTTCCTAAATTGATGAGAACTTACTATAAAATAGACTTATTTTAAGAAGCATAGTTCGATGGGATCTATTTAAAAAAAAGCAGTTTTAAAGAATTCAGTCTGGGTTTGGTCGAAGTCTGACCTCTCTATTTATGCATTTATATCGAAACTACGTTAATTTAAAATTTTAAAAGCGGTATTGAATAAGATCATGAGTTTAACATATAAAAAAATATTTACATTCTGGGTTCCATTGGCTGCTACTTGGTTGATGATGTAGATAGAAGGACCTTTTTTCTGGCGGCAATTATAGCCCATCTGGCGGAGCCAAAGTACAACCTTGCAGCTTATGGTGTAGCTTTTTCCTTTGCACTGATCATCGATGCCCCTATCATTATGATTATGAGTGCTGCCACTGCTTTAGTAAAGGATCGAAAAAGTTTCTTAAAGCTCCGAAATTTTACCTATTTTCTTAATGGTCTGTTAACATTAAGCATGATTGCTTGTATTATTCCCACCATATTTTTTGGATCACTCAAAACCTGATTCATTTGCCACGGTTAGTTGCGGTGTTGACCCATAGGGCAATGATCATCTTGTTGCCCTGGCCAGATGCAATTGGTTATCGACGTTTTTATCAGGGAATTCTTATACGAAGTAATTTAACACGCAGAGTGGCCTATGGAACGCTGGTACGCCTGTTTAGTATGAGCATGACGGCTTTACTTTTATATTTGATTTTTGATTTTCCTGGCGCTGTGGTTGGAGCATCGGCATTGTCGGTGGGTGTAACCCTGGAAGCTATAGTTAGCCGTTTAATGGCAAAAAAGGCAGTAAGGATGTTTATATCCATAGATAAAGGAGAACAAAAAACGACAAGAAAGGATCTTTCCTATATTAGTATTGCCCGTTTTTATAATCCACTGGCGCTGACATCAATACTCAGCCTGGGTGTCCATACCATTGTTACCTTTTTTGTTGGGCGAAGTAAATTAGCTCTGGAGTCTTTGGCCATGTTACCGGTGATCAATTCATTAGTGTTTATTTTTCGTGGTATCGGGCTTCATATCAGGAGGTCGGTATTGCTCTGTTGGGAGAAAAAGATGAAGGCTATGTACCGCTTCGAAATTTTGCAGTATTATTACTGGCCACTGGATTAGTTGTAGGACTCTCATTGTTGGTATTCACTTCCCTGTCGCAGTGGTGGTTTCAGACAGTTTCTGGATTATCGCAGGAATTAGGGCAATTGGCTATGTTTCCCGCTCAGATTATAGTCTTTATGCCTAGACTAACTGTTCATTTTTCCTTTGAAAAGTCAGTTCTGGTTGCCCATCGTTATACTACACCAATTTTACCACTGGAACCTTAATTGAGTTTGGAGGGATTCTTTTTGTGCTTATGTTTACCATACACTATTTTAACTTTGTTGGAGCCGTAGCGGTATGTTTAGCGTATGTATTGGGAAGATTAGCTTCCAACGGATATTTCTTTATTCCCCTTTTTAAAATTTTACGAGTGAGAAATAAAGATTAGGGTCATTCGTTTTAGTCGAATACCTGATTGATCCATCTAAAATAAATTGGGCAAGATTATTTCTGGCTTTAAGTTATTTCTCCCTAGCGGTATTTTTCTTTTAATTTGACCAGATACTTGGTATTTGCTGGAAATGTTCCTTTCTGCCTTCGGTTAATCCGGTTGACATAAACCAGCTCTTTGATTGATCCGGATATGAAAAATTAGTCAAAATCTTTAAGTTGACTTGTATACATTTCAATTTCTTCGACATGTGCGTAATCCTTAAGCAGGCTGCGAACCACTCCGAGGAGAATGAATCCTGATACAGATGGAGTAAATATTTTATTCTGTTTCACACCAAAGATGTTCGCCGTAGCTGTTTCTAAAAGGTTCTGTTTCGGGTTGATGAATAAAACTTCATCATATCCTTTTCTCCGGGCTATGCTCTGACGATATAAGTAATCTCCGTAATTAATGGCTTTGTGGGAGTCAAGTGCTGACGAAGGGGAGTGAGGGATCTCAAGCATTATAAAAAACATCTGTTAAAGAGATCGATAGGCGTAGCCATAATGATTGAAGAAATCTACTTGAAATGATGGGGTGGTTTATTGTGCCTCTTTTAATCCTATAGAAAATTTTGTATAGTTTCTAAAAGATGGATAAAAAAATTTGACCGTTGAAATAACTGTTTTATTCCACAAACCTCTGCGAAGATTTTTTTCTTTATCTGAACATGTTGGTAATAACCAATCAATTTTTTTGATATCTCCGGATTTTGTGTGCAAAATTCTTTTAAAAAGTTAAAATCAAAATTTTGACTATCAATGTCAATGATGATATACCGACTGGTATCTTTTTTCCAGAAATCGAAGATTGCTTTCAGACCTCCGAGAATCTCAATCCGGTATTTTTTCCCCAATGTTTCTGTGAGACGAATTTGATCCAACATATTTTCGGTGTAAATGCCGATTGACTTTTTAGGTGAAGTCATCATTTGCCTCATCTCATTTTGAGTTCTTAATGATAATAATTCAATAACAAGATTTCCAGTTGAAAAAAACAATGATGAAAATGGTCTCAGTTTGTTTTATTTTTATGATGTAAGATATATTTAAAAAAAGAAATGTTTAGAAATTTTTTGAGAAAAAAAATATGAAGAATAATACTAAGAAGCCTCTGGTTTATTTAGCCGGTGCTATTGAAAATGCTCCCGGGAATGGCAAAGAATGGCGGGAGAGGATTACACAGTTCCTGGTGAATGAGTTAAACCATGATGTATTTAATCCTTGTTTGGAAGAAAACCACGTGCTCACACCTGATGAGTTCCGTAATTTCAGGCAGTGGAAGAGCTCGGATCTGGTACGATTTCGAAAAGTAGTGCACAAAATCATAGAAAACGATTTAAGCATGTTGATTAACAGGGTGGATTATATCATTTGTTTATGGGATGAGTATGTTCTGCATGGAGGAGGGACACATGGTGAACTTACTATGGCCTTCTGGCACAACATTCCTGTCTATATGGTAACGAAAATTCCTGTGCAAAAAATGAGCAGTTGGATTATCGGTTGCACGACCAGAATTTTTGATAACTTTGAAGAATTAAAGGTATTTTTACGAAAAAAATATAAATGACCTTTGGAAAGCGGCCTTTTTTCTAATTAAGGAAAGTTGCTATGGAATATGTTTATCTGCATGGGTTTCTTTCTGGTCCTACTTCGCACAAGGGGAGTTTTTTCCGAAAATGTTTTGCTGAATTTGGTTTACAACTGCATTGTCCGGATCTTAATGAGGGTGATTTTGAACATTTAACCATTACACGTCAGTTAAAGTTGATTGAGCAATTGGTAAGTAAATTGGGCAATAAAATTACTTTGTTAGGTTCTAGTTTGGGTGGATATCTGGCTACTTTGGCGGCGGAGCGGCATAAAGAAATCAGACGATTGGTTTTATTTGCTCCGGCTTTCGATTTTATCAATCGATATGCCGATCTTTTGAGTCCTCAGCAATTGCATCGATGGAAAGAAGAAAAATATATTGAATTAAATCATTATAATTATCGTAAAAAACGAAAATTACATTTCAAAATCGTTGAAGATGCTAGGCAATATCGGGAAGTTCAGTTGCAAAGACAATTACCAGCGCAAATTTTTCATGGAATCAAAGATAGCGTCGTACCTTTTCAATTGAGTGTAGATTATTTACAATCACACCCGATGGCAGATCTGATTCTTTTAAATTCCGATCACGATTTATTGGATAAATTAGACGTAATTTGGGATTATATGAAGATATTTCTTGAGTTGAAATAGTACATTAGAATAGCCGATACCCCGATAATGGTTCGAATTTTTACAATAATCGAATATTCACCGCTCGATCGCCTTTTATCTCACGTTTTAAATCAAAACCAACCCGGTCACCTTCTCGGAAAGTTGCATTGCGGAACTTGGGGTGAACGTCTCTTAAATTAAAATATACTTCGTCTTCATCTTCCATTATGATAAAACCATATCCTTTTAAAGGATCTAACATCTTGATAATACCTGTTTGCATTTTTCAACCCTCTTATTTTGGAAAAAATGTTACATCATATCGTTGGTCGATGCAAGGACAAAATCCAATTTTGTTTACGGGAAGCAACAGAGAAGGGATGATTATGGAATTATTTTCATAAACAGATGGCTATGAGAAGAAAACTCTCTTATTATTGCATAATTGGTAGAGATCAGGTATATTTTAAATTATTAATAGAAAAAAAATATGTTTTTCAGGAGAAAAAATCGAATTAAGATCGTTTATCGAAGCGAATATTTTTCTGGTCTTCATTCCAGGGATTCTCGCCAATCCTTCGATGTGATGAAGTTTAAAAAAGTGCGGGATCAATTAATTAAAGACCGATTGATAAAACACAAAGATATCTTGAAAGCTCCCAGAATAAATGATGAAGATCTTCTGTTAGTTCATACCAGGGACTATCTGGCTAGTTTAAAAAGTCCTTTATTGGTGGGCGAAATCTTGAACCTGGATTATGTGAATCCCTGGGATGAATATATTTTTGAATATTTTCGTTATGTGGCTGGTGGAACTTTACTGGCTACAAAGTACGCCTTGGAAAATAACATAACGGTTTTTAATCTGGGAGGTGGATTCCATCATGCCCATCCTGACCATGCTGAAGGATTTTGTCTAATAAACGATGTGGCTATTGCTGTCCGTAAAATTCAGAAAGAATGTGGGGTTCAAAAAGTTCTTTTGGTAGACCTCGATTACCATCAGGGAAATGGCAACTTACTCTATTTTCGGAAAAATGAGAATGTCTTTACTTTTTCGATGCATGCGGATAATTGGGTTGAAATAACGAATAAAAAGAATAATGTGGACATCGAATTGCCGAATGGTATTGGAGATGAACTTTATCTCAAAATATTAAAAGACGAACTGGTCAGGGTTTACACAGTTTTCCATCCACAGATAGTAATTTACATTGCCGGAAGTGACCCCTTTATTATGGATAGTCTATGTGATTTCAAAATTTCTGAAGAGGGCATGCTGGAGCGAGATAAATTTGTTTATCGGCAAACCCGTGAACGTCAAATTCCGTTGGTAGTTCTGGGTGCTGGTGGCTATGGCCCTGAAAGTTGGAAAATTTATTATAATTTTATTCAATGGGTACTAAAAGGAGCAAAATAGATTATTAGTGTTATTTTTTTAAGGAGGGCTGCAAAAAATAGTTTTATTTTAATTTGTTAATCAAAGAAAATTTAAACCCTAAATTCAGAAAAAGGGTTTGTTTTAATGTCAAAAGAATCTCGAAGGCTTCAGATAATATCCAGACGTTTAACTACTCATCAACTCCGACGCTTACAAGGAATGGATATACCATTCGATTATACAAATTTTTTGGGAAGAGATATTAGCCAACGTAGTTCTCCTTACTTTCTGGGATATTATTCATGCGAAGGAATAGAATATGCTCTGGAGACTTATGGATTCTTCAGCCAATTACGTAAAAGGGGATTAGACAACTTTATATTAGTAGTAAACACTGAGGATCCTTACAAACAACGTATTGCCCTTTATTATAATCAGAAGGATTCGGATCATCTTCTTGGAGAGTTGGTTGTTAAGCGTAAGAATATTACTATAAATCCTCCTTTTCCCAGCCGGGTTCTTGGACGCAATTTCGAAGTAATTTCTGTAGAATGGTTGTGTTTGCAAAATCCCGAAGCGTCTTTTACGCCAGATCGGCCCAGGCTTCCCGGACAAAAATACCCCGGGTTGAAGATGGGTTCGATGGTAATGGAGTTATTAATTATCATGTGTGGAAGGCTGAGAACGGCGGGTTTATTAAATATTCCCGAACATTTTCATAATGCCCAGATGTATGCACCACAATTCCGTTTTATTGATCCATTATATGCTGGTAAACAAAAAGCTATTGCCCGCGATCTTCTTCCTAAATATCATTTGGCAGATGTTTCCTGGGCGATCGATCTCAAATGTGTAACCGAAAATCGGAAACCCTTTGAATGGTTTATATCGGAGCAAATCATTCCACTTGACCGTGATCTTAAAGAATATTTTAATAACAAATCCTATGTGAATTATGTGAACAAAGTGGCTGAACAATATCGTTATGAAATTGATGAAGAAAAATGGAATGTAAAGAAACAAGAAATAGATTATTTTACGGGTAGTTGAATCTGTCAGTTTTGTTAAAAATTTTTAAGATCAAAAGTGAGTTCAATCTAAGAAGGAATTTTTATTTTAACCTGAGGCCAGCCGAAGGATTTTTATCTTATTAGAAAATTAAATTAAGAGATTTTTTTTATTTATCTGTTGGTCTGTCCCCGACAAGTCGGAATTTTTGATTCATTACGACCTGTGACCAGACATCTTCTGCCCGAATTTCAAGATTGTTTGTAGCTTTAAACCACATCTTCTGGCTTAGAAATTGGTATATTTCATTCCGGGGCAAGCGCGTTTTTCCTGCATGATGATATGGATAGTAGAAGCGGCATCTTGCGGCGAATCAAAATTGTCCGAATGGTAAAGAAGTTTTCAGTTGCAAATTGGTATTGCTGTCCGTGGCTGAAAGCCATTTCTACTCTATGTCAATTGCCTGATAACACCCACCAAATTTTTATAAAATTAAAAATATATTTATTTTTATTTCCCTTCCATTTAAATTTCTTTTATTTTACGACTTTTTTCTGGAGGAGAAATTAATGGTTCGCCAGTTGAACTGTAATGAATTGAAATTCGCTTTATATCCTCATGCTCATGAAATGGAGATGTACGAAAGTTATTACCGCAATGGTCAGTGGGATGAAGGTACTATAGTTAATTACCATGATATTACTTTATCGCCAGCAGCCAATATTTTAAATTACGATCAGGGTATTTTTGAGGGATTGAAAGCTTTTTACAGCCAGAAGGGAAATATTATTTTGTTTCGTACCGAAGAAAATGCTAAAAGATTTGAGCGTATTGCCCGAAAATTAACCATTCCCGATTTTCCTGTAGAAAAGTTTTTGAAAGTGGTGGGAGAAGTAGTTCTAGCAAATAAAGATTTTATACCACATAGCCATGATGGACATTGCAGTTTATATATATGCCCGGTATGTATTGGAATTGAACCATTACTGGGTGTACGTGCTTCCACTGAGTATCTCTTCTATATTTTTGCCAGTCTAGTTGGACCCTATTTTGATATAGTCGGCATTATTCGGCTGGTTGCTAAAGAAGTTGATCTAGCCAGTCCACATGGAACTGGCGACGCCAAAGCAGTGTGTAATTACCCGGTGACCATGCGTCCTAAGAAAGAAGTATTAGCTGAAGGATTTAATTATGTTATATACTTAGACCCATTTGAAAGTAAATATATCGAAGAGGCTGGAGCTGCAAATTTTTTCGCTTTAATTGAAGGCGAAATCCTGGTAATCCCACCTTTAGGATCAATTCTTCCTGGTATAATCAGAGATTCGGTTATTAGTTTAGCGCGGGATTTTTACGGAATGAAAGTAGAGAAGAGAAATTTAAGTATGGAGGGAACGGTAAAACGAGCTAAAGAATGTTTCGTCACCAGAACAGCGGCCATTATCACATCAGTAAGCCACATTGGGTGGAAAGGCCAGGTGTACGATGTAAACAGAAACGATTATAGATTAGCACATAAACTTTATAACAAACTTATCAATATTCAACTCCAAGAGGAAGAATATCCCTTCGGGTGGGTAACTATTTTAGAATCATAATGGTCCTATTGTTTTAGCAAAGAAAAGAGATAAGTATTCATTATATTAAATTTTGGAGGATTTTATGGAAGTTAATAAAGGATTGGCTGAAAAGATATGGCATAATGGAAAATTCATTAATTGGGATGATGCAAAAATACATGTGATGTCGCATGTAGTTCATTATGGTACAGCAGTTTTTGAAGGGATTCGTTGCTATAAAAATAAAAACGGAAGTGCCATCTTCCGGCTTCAAGAACATATAAAAAGGTTGTTGAATTCGGCTAAAATATATCGGATGGTCCCGGAAGAATTTTCTGAAGAAGACCTTATTCAGGCCTGTATGGAGGCGGTAAAAATAAATCGGTTTGAAGAATGCTATATTCGTCCAGTCATTTTTCGCGGTTTGGGTGAATTTGGTGTGAATCCTTTGAATTCTCCCATCGAGACATTTATCGTTACCTGGTATTGGGGAAAATATTTGGGACCTGAAGCCCTAGAACGTGGAGTAGAAGTGATGGTTTCCTCCTGGAATCGTATGGCACCAAATACTCTTCCGACTCTGGCAAAAGCTGGTGCTAATTATATGAACTCACAGTTAATTAAAATGGAAGCTATAGTTAATGGTTATGTAGAGGGGATAGCTCTGGATTCTTCTGGATACGTATCCGAGGGAAGTGGAGAAAATATTTTTGTGGTAAAAGATAATAAAATTTATACACCGCCTTTGTCAGCTTCTGTTTTACCAGGTATTACACGCGATAGTATAATGAAGCTTTGTCATGATCTGGGTATTGAAGTTACAGAAATGATGATTCCTCGAGAAATGCTTTATATTTCGGATGAAGTTTTTTTTACCGGGACTGCTGCAGAAATTACGCCGATTAGTTCCATTGATAAAATTCCCATTGGTGAAGCCAGGCGAGGTCCCATTACCAAGAAGTTACAAGATGAATTTTTTAGTATCATTAATGGAGAAAAAGAGGACCGTTACGGCTGGCTACAATATATTTGATTAGAAAAACCAAGGGATTAATATGTGGTTGATTTAGATTATATTTACAGTAAGTTAGAAATTTTTTTGTCGATATGAGCCATTTTAATATGGATTTTTTAGTCAGCTAGAGTATAATCGAAGGGGCATTCTGAGCCAATTCGAAGGACTTCTAATTTGAAAGTTTTTAAATAAAAATAAACCGCAGAGGGCGAATAATAGAGTGAATTAAAATTCGTAAAAAAACCGAATCCTTTGATTGAATGATCTGTGAAGTAGAAAAAGTTGTTATGGGATGATTTTCCGATGGCCTTCGGTAAGTAAGGAGTTGGTGAAGTATATTTTTAAAAGGGAGATCCTTTAAAAATATACTTGCTTTTTTACATAACAAACGCAAAGGCACAAAGATTTTTTGTAAAATAATTTTGAAATATAAAATAGCCATAAATATTTATTTGTCATTCTATAATTTTTCAAAGCTTTAAATTTTATTAAAATAATAGATCATCCTCTTTCCGCCACAGCCAGGCAGGATTTCGTTCAAAGTGATATTTGTGGAAAACCTGTCTTTTTAGAGTGGATCCATATTGTTATTATTTTACCTTCAAAATATTCAAAGAATATTCAAAATATTTTGTTTTCTTTTATGAAATTTGCTTTTCAATTGATCTTTACTCTTGTTAAAGCTCAGGTCGTAGTTTACGTAGCTCTTCGTTTCCTAATTCAAGACCGTTTGCCTTTTCTCCAGTTTCTTCTCTGCGAAGTAAGTAGGCAAAAATCAAGCCCAGGAATCCTGTGATAGAGAATAACCACATTCCAAGAGAATAATCAGTCAAGCCATTAACAGTGCTAATATCGTTCGCCCAACCTATGAGGAAATTAAAGAGGGTTAAACCCATATTTTGTATCATGGTCATTAATCCGTAAGCTGTTCCCAATTTTTTTTCTTCCACAATGAGGGCGACCGATGGCCACATAGCAGCGGGTACTAACGAAAAGGCCAGACCCATGACGGCGGTCATCCAACGTGGATCAATGGGCATATAAGCCATAACCAGATATACTGGAACAATCATTAACGATCCCAGTATCATCAAACTGGCCCTTTTACCTTTACGATCGATAAAATAACCAAACAAAGGAGTACCTACCATCGATCCTAACGTGATGACACTGGAAGCAAATCCTGCAGCTCCACGGCTTAAACCGTGATGTTCCATAAAAAATTTAACGGCAAATGTCTGGAAAGGAAAAATCGCCGAATAGAAAGTGACACATAAAAGAGTAATATACCAGAAAGATGGTTTGAAGCTGAAAATCTCAGACAGGATAATTTTGTCCTGTTTTTGTTCTTCTGGCATTTCAAAGATTCGCCGCGCCCTGATGTCAAGTAGAATGTAAATGATAACTGAAAAAACAGATACTACTGCCATTGTAGATGAAATAAGCAGTGGCGCCTGCCAGCTTTGGTACAAATCTTTGGCCCAGGTTGGAGAGTTGAGTGCAGCAAATGAACCCAACCGAGCGATTGTTAAATTTAATCCAAACGCTAACGATAATTCTTTTCCTTTGAACCATTTTGCCAATACAGTAGTGATGGCTACGATGAGAGACTCTGAACCCAGACCGAAAACCAATCGCCCAGCCGCCATTACTACTAAACTTCCACCACTAAAAGTTGTCATCAGAGTTCCAATCATACACAATGCAGAAAAAAGGAATGCCGATTTTTTAGTACCTATGCGGTCGATAATTAGTCCACCAATGAGAACCATAAAAATATTGGGTAAACTATAGATACCATTGAGCAATCCAATATTACTATCAGAGAAACCTAATTGTTTTTTCAAAAGGTCTGCAAGAGGACTGATACTGTCGTAAACATAATAATTGCCAAACATTGCCAGACTTATAAAAACCAACACTGACCAGCGGAGAAATGGTGTGGGTTCTTTCTTTTGAAAATCCGAATTCATAAGTTTTCACCTTTTTTTATTTAATTAGTTTTCAAGAATTTAAAAAATACACGCAAATTTATCGAAAAAACAAGTAAGAATTTATAATTCACAAAATTTTAAAATAATTATGAAGAAATAAAATTAAAATATTATTTTATAATGATTAAAAAAAGCATGGTGTAAATTTATGGTTTTTATAGTAATTTTGGAGAGATCAGATTTTAATTTGGATAAAATCAGGTTATTTGTGAATAGAAATTTGAGGAGTGAATAACTTTAGTATTAGATGTAGATATAAAAAAATAAAGTTATTAATTATAAATTATTAAAGTTCATCAGGAATCATTTAAAAATATTCAGTATATGATATTCGATATATAATTGGGAAATTTTTCTACTTGATCTCACTGGTTTTTCAACCGATTTTTTAATTAAATTGTTTTTTAAGTATAAAAATTTGATGACTTGATATGAAATTATCTAATAATAACAAAAAATCTAGATTATTGCTAAATGTTACACCTCTCATAGATGTACTTTTCATCTTGATCATATTTTTTGCAGTTTCTTCAACATTCCTGGAGCAACCGGGTATCAAGTTAGCTTTACCGGAGGCTAAAAAGACGGATTTACAGAAAATTGAAAAAGCGGTATTGTTTATTACCAGTGATCAGAAATTGTTATTTCGTAATAAAGAGATTACTCTGGAAAATTTAGGTCCTATTTTAAAAGATGCTATGGAACAGAGTTTGGATCAGACGTTAATCATCAACGCAGACAAAACAGTTCCCCATGGACTGGTGGTTAAGGTGATGGATATTGCTCGCCAAAATGGAGTTTTGAAGCTGGTAGTAGCAACTGAACAAAAGAAATAATGGCTGCCTGGTTATGATTTAAAGTTATATTTTACTGGAATGAAAGATAAAAATATATTTAATGAAGAAATTGGACATTTTGAGATTCAAGAGCGTTTTCTGCAATCAATCCGTTTTAATCGATTGTCTCATGCCTATCTTTTTTATGGTAATGAGGGTGTTGGTAAAGAAGCTTTTGCAATTGAATTGGCCAAACTGTTGAACTGTGAGAAAGGGCCACTTTATATTTGTCAGAAATGTTCTTCTTGTGTCAAAATAAACCATTTACAGCATCCTGATTTAAAATTTGTTTTTCCCTTTCCTGGTGCCAATCAGGTTAAATCGGATGAAATTTCGGATGCTCTGGCTTTGAAGGCGCAAAATCCCTTTCGCCGGATCGTTTTTCCTGGAAAAAATACTTTTATTTCAATTGATACCATTCGTGAACTCAAGCAAGAAGCCAGGTACAAACTTTACGAGGGCAAAAAAAAGGTCTTCATAATTAGCGAAGCGGATGAAATGCGACCAGAAGCTGCCAATGCTCTCCTTAAGCTCTTAGAGGAACCGCCAGATAATCTTATGTTAATTTTGATTACTTCACGGCTGCATCGTATATTGCCGACTATCCGATCCCGTTGCCAGCTTATTTATTTTCCGCCGCTGGAAAATGATGTAATACTTCGAATTATCAAAAAGTACCATACCCCTCTGTCCGAAAATTTGTCTCATATTATTAGATTAGCACTTAAAAATATTAAATTAGCTTTCGATTTTATTGAAGATAATGTATTGGATAAAAGAGAGCAGTCCATTGAATATCTTCGTAAAGTGGTGGTTATTCAAAAATCCCATGATCTAATGTCTGAAATTGAAAAAATGACTATGTCGAAAGACCGTCGGGAAATGCGGTTAATCCTTTTTTTTCTACTAACCTGGTTTCGGGACGCTTATCATTTAAAGACCAAAGGAAGAGAGGCTTCCTTAATTAATCTTGATAAAGAAAGCAACATTAAGGGCTTTGTACATGGATATCCGAAGGCTGATTATCAAAATCTCATAAACGAGGTACAGAAAGCAATGAAAGATCTCGAAGACCCAAGAAATTTAAATCCAACATTGATTTTTACAAACCTCGCTATTAAACTTAATAAATTTATAAAAAATAATTAATCGAAAGCTTGAGGCATGTCTGTGCCTTCTAATTTAGTTGAAGTTGCATTTAAAGGGAATCGTACAGGAATATATGTAAATCCCATAGATATTCAGGTAAAGCCTGGTAATTATGTGATTGTTGAGGCCGAAAGAGGAGAAGATCTGGGAATGGTCATTGCGCTGGGTAGAGTGGTTTCTTTAAAAGAAATGAAAACCGAACCGTTGAAATTGATGCGTTTGGCAACGCCGAATGATTTAGAAAAATTAGCGCAAAATCGCCAAGACGAAGAAAAAGCTTTTCAGGTTTGTAAAGAAAAAATTGCTCAACATGATCTGAATATGAAATTAGTGGATGTTGAATACCAATTCGATCGCAATAAGATTACTTTTTATTTTACTTCAGATCAACGAGTGGATTTCCGGCAACTGGTGCGCGATTTAGCTGCAGTTTACCGTACGCGGATTGAACTTCGCCAGATTGGTGTGAGAGATGAAGCAAAACGCATAGGAGGGTATGGTACCTGTGGATATAGATTATGTTGTGCCACATTTATGCGGGCATTCGAAACCATCACAACACAGTATGCCAAAGAACAATTGCTTCCCATGAATCCGTCCAAACTTTCTGGAGTGTGTGGCCGGTTAAAGTGTTGTTTGGCATTTGAGAAAGTATTTTATATGGAAGAATTAGAGAAGTACCCGGTTATTGATCATCCAGTTAGAACTCCACAGGGAGAAGGTGTGGTAGAAAAAATTGATATTTTCCATGGAACAATTTATGTCCGTTTCCCTAATGAAGAAATTGAAAAATTTACCCTTAACCAGATAGAAAAGATAGAAGTTGAATAAAAAGGAAGGAATGTTTGGAGTGGATGAAAAGAAAAAATATTTGATTACCAGCGCTCTCCCTTATGCTAATGGGCCCTTACATTTAGGACATTTGGCAGGAGCTTATTTACCAGGAGATATATATGCTCGTTACTGCCGGTTGAAAAAAAGAGATACCCTTTACGTTTGTGGCTCTGATGAACACGGCGTTCCCATTATGCTTCGGGCACGAGCTGAGGGTGTCTCTCCGCAGGAGGTTGTCAACCGTTATCATGCCATGAATGAAGAAAGTTTTAGAAAATTTGGTATGTCCTTCGATCATTATGGACGGACATCATTGCCGATACATTACCAGACCAGTCAGGATTTTTTTCGTAAATTGGCTGAAAAAAATTTGTTTATTCTTAAATCAGATAAGCAACTTTATGATCCAGAAGCAAAAATATTTTTGGCAGATCGCTTTGTCCGTGGAACTTGTCCGGTATGTCAGTATGAGGACGCTTATGGAGATCAGTGTGAAAAATGTGGATCATCTTTGAGTCCATCGGATTTAATCAATCCACGTAGTGCTATCACCAATGCTAAGCCCATCCTTAAGGAAAGTACGCACTGGTATTTGCCCCTTGCTAAATTTCAAAAACGATTGGAAGAATGGATTGCCACCCATCCGGAGTGGCGGCCTAATGTACAGGGGCAAATTCAAAGTTGGCTTAAAGACGGTTTAAAAGATAGAGCAGTAACTCGCGATTTGCCGTGGGGAATTCCTGTTCCTGCCGATGTTGCCGAAAAAGCTGGTGTAAATGCTACAGGTAAGGTGATTTATGTTTGGTTTGAGGCGCCTATCGGGTATATATCAGCTACCAAAGAATGGGCGATAAAGCAAGGTGATCCTGATCTCTGGAAAAAATATTGGTTAGATAAAAATACTCATCTGGTCCATTTCATCGGTAAGGACAATATTGTTTTCCATTGTCTTATTTTCCCGGCTATGTTGATGGGTCATGGAGATTTTGTCCTTCCCGCGAATGTACCTGCGAATGAATTTTTGAACATAAAAGGATTAAAATTTTCGACCAGCCGCGGCATTGCTCTCTGGGTGGATGATTTCTTGAAAAAGTATCCTGCCGATTCTTTAAGGTATACACTTGCCAAGAATATGCCGGAAACCCGAGATGCTGATTTTTCCTGGGAAGAATTTCAGGCCAGACACAACAACGAATTAGCAGATATACTGGGCAATTTCGTTAATCGGACGCTTACTTTTATACATAATTATTTTAATGGAAAATTGCCCAGAGCAGGTAAGATGGACGATCTAGATCAGGAATTGCTCAATTTGTTAAAAAATAGCAAAGATGAAATCGGCTACCAGATTGACCATTTTCAATTTAAAGAAGCTACTCGTTTGTTTATGGATGTGGTACGATTCGCCAATAAATATTTTAATGATCAGGAGCCCTGGAAAACCCGGAAAGAAAATCCTGAAAAATGTGCCACTACTTTGAATCTTTGCACTCAAACGGTCCATTCCCTGGCTATTTTAATGAATCCATTGTTGCCATTTACTTCGGCAAAAATTTGGAAGATGCTAAATCTGGAAGGTAAACCTGAAGATGCCAATTGGGATGATATTGGTTTATTAAATTTAAATGAAGGACATTGCTTAAATAAACCTGAAATCTTGTTTGAAAAGATCCCGGATAAGGTTATTCAAGAGGAAATTGAGAATATGCAGAAGATGTCAGAAAAAGCGGCAGCGCCAGAAAAAAAAGAAGCTGTTGAGTTTATCTCAATTAAAGATTTTCAAAAAGTTCAATTAAAGACTGGAAAAATTTTAACGGCTGAGCGTATTAAGGGTGCAAATAAACTACTGAAATTGAAGGTACAGGTTGGTGAGGAAGAGAGACAATTAGTTGCGGGAATTGCTCAACATTACTCACCGGAAGAACTGCCAGGAAAAAACATTATCATTGTAGCCAACCTGAAGCCCGCTAAAATTCGCGGCATCGAATCACAGGGTATGCTTCTGGCCGTTCAGGATGATAACCGATTGGTACTTTTAACAACTGACAAAGAAGTATCCTCTGGAAAGCCTGTGAGTTAAAGTTTATAAAATATAAAAAATACTTTAATTATAAAAACCTGGCTTCGCAGGCCGGGTTATTATTTAGATCGAAAGACATTGGCTTTGAATTTAATCAACAATTCGAAAAGGCTTTAGTTTTAATATGTAAATCCAGAAATGTGTTAGTAGATATTTTCTAAAACATAATATCAGAATTGTCTGAAAAAGCGATTTATGCAATCGAAGTCAATTTTACTGATTACTGCTGTGCAAGGGCTCGAAATTTGTGTAATCTGCGTGGTGAATGATAATTCCTTCGTTGCTCCGCCAACGCCCGTTACCTTCACCTGCATGAACCGCAATTGTATGTAAAACTTCTTCTGGGATGCCTTCGTTAAATGCCAGACCCACACCGGAGAAGGGATGGCGCAAATATTTTCCCTCTCTGGATTTTATAAATTCTCCATCCTTTTCTACATATTCCAGAATCTTTCCTACATCATGTAACAAAGCGCCACAAAGCAGATATTCCATATTAATGGAAATTTTATCTCTATATACATTTTTAAGTGCCTTACCTGCGTTGTAAGCCACCTGGACTACACCGCGGGTATGTTCAATAAAATTTGCCGGACAGGGTTTGATGAGCAAAGTAAAAGGCATCCGTAGTAAATCTTCAGGTTCCATTTTCCTCATTTCTAAAGCCTTCTCCCAGACCCGAAGTGTTTTTTCCTTGAGGGCTTCATCAGTAAACCATTCAAATTCCGGAATCAATTCAATGAGTTTCTCTCGCATAAATAAACTCCTTTATTTGTTTCAAAATGATTCGCGTAGTGTTCCCTTTTGAAAAACTATTTTAAAAGATAAATTTTAAAAATGAAATGAAAAAGAATATTCTGATTGATCTTGGCTTTTCCAATGGTTGTCTTATTTCTTTTCTGTTTTTGGGTGAAATCGCCGCAAAATCTGTAAAATGAACGTGAGCATTGAATCACAGACCGTTTTAAATTCAGGGGAGTATAGTAATCAGTGTTTTGTTATCAGATAAATTGATCATAGGATTGATCTTAATGCTTATTTTGAATTTTGAGAAGTAGGTCAGTTAACTTTATATTTAGTCAAAAAGAGTGCTAAAATTGAACAAATTCATTGTAACAGAAAAAAAGAGATATCCTTTTCTTAATCATTAACAGGCCAGGAAAACGCTATGTCTTAAGTCAGGCTTTAATAAAAAAATTTCATAAACAATTGGACTTCATACAAGACAATAAAGAAATACATGTTATAACTCTCGCTGATAAAGAATCAACCTTTTGCACCGGTGCGGATTTGGCTTACTTAAAGTAGCTAAGCCAGTATACCGATCAGGAAAATTTAAAAGATTCCCGACGCCTGGCAAACCTGTTTCAGAAGATTTACCGATTACCCAAACTAACTGTGGCGATGATCAATGGTCCAGCTTTGGCTGGAGGATGCGGTCTGGCACTTTGCTGCGATATTTTGATCGCTGATCAGGAATAGGTCTGCCTGGGATTTACTGAGCCAAGAATTGGCTTTGTCCCTGCCATCGTTATGAACTTTCTTATTCGGAAAGTGCCATTGCACGTGGCACATTGGTTGGCTTTAAGTGCTGAAATTATCTCTGCCGAACAAGCACGTCAGATGGGACTTGTTCATAAAGTTTTTACTTCGACTCAATTGGAACACAAAACGGTTGAATTGATAGAATCGTTGCTTATCCGGAATAGCTTCCAGGCCATGATGCAAACTAAGCAACTTTTTCAGGAATTATTGGACTTGCCACTTTCCCGGGGTCTGGATTTGGCATGTGAGGTCAATGCACGTAATCGTAAAACAGTTGATTACCAATGCGATTGGCTGCTTTTTTGAATAAACAGAAATTAGATTGGAATGGTAAGAATAAGTAAGATTCTGAAAAAAGTTTAGAATAGTTCTAATTTTGGGATTCTTGCAGTTTTTTCAACTCTTTTTCAATGTCCAATAACAAGTCCTTGTATGCTCCTTCTTTAACTACTTTCATTTCTCCACTTTGTACAAGATTGTGTAAGGTCCGAAGCACCTTGTTGATAAATTCGACTGTTTGCTTTACAAAATTCTTCAGCCGAATGGCATCGTCTGGATCTTTTTCGTTTATCATCTGGACCATAGTGTATAAGGGAGTCAAAGAATTATTAATATAATGGCTCAGGGTAACCAAAATTCGCTGGACTTGCTTCAAAGCCCGTAACTGGTTCTCCCGTTCTATGAGTTGATTCTGTAGGTCTAGTAATCGTTGAATTGATCGCATTTTTAATTGTAATTCGGGTGGTGTGTAGGGTACATACAGAAACTCGTCTGCCCCGAGTTCAAAAGCAGTCAGATGTTGTAAAAATAAATCTTTTTGAACAATACAAATAAGAGGGATGTGTTTCAAATTTGGCTCGCTTTTTAAACGCTCACACACTTCAGCGGCTTTTTTTTCAACCCCTTCTAAATCTAATATAACCATGCGGTATTTAGAATCAGTATATAGTTTGAAAAATGCTTGTTCGTAATCATTTAATACTTCAACCTGAAATCCTTCCTGGTTTAAATCAACTTTGAATGACTCAGCCAGAGATTGATTTTGAGTTACAAGTAAAATCATTTTTTTATCCATTTAGTTGATTTTTATTTTTTACTAAAAATGAATATTTCTTCTTTGGCCTATTTTAATATAATTAATATAATATCACTAATTAAAATAAAATATCTAATATTTTTTGACATTTTAAAATGAGCCTTTGATATAATCAAAAAATTTCTTTTTAATTGATTGATAGTATTTTATTCATATTTTCTACGTGAATTTTCAAGTGAATAACTTGGGTTAAATTCGCATTTATAATTTTTTCTTGAATAATACTATCATAATGGCTAATTTGTCGCCAATTTATGAAGAGAAAAGTGTAAAAATGTCTGAAGGAATTAAACTCGTAACGACAAACAAGAAAGCTTTTCACGATTATCATATTCAGGAAAAGCTGGAGGCGGGGATGGTATTAATCGGTACCGAAGTGAAGTCCCTTCGCGAAGGACGCTGCAACCTGAAAGACAGTTACGCTCGCATCAAAAATGGTGAGGTGTGGCTGATTGGAATGCATATCAGTCCTTATAAAAATGAAGGCTATGTGACTCACGATCCAACTAGAAATAGGAAATTGTTGTTACATAAAAACGAGATTAAACGTCTTCACCGTAAGGTACAGGAAAAAGGTGTTACTTTAGTGCCATTGCGTGTTTACTTTAAAAGCGGTTGGGCAAAGGTTGAATTGGGATTAGCAACCGGTAAACACCAATATGACAAACGGCAAGAAATCGCCCGGCGTCAGCAGGAAAGAGATATGAAACGGCTGGAAAAAAAGTATCGCATAAAGTAGGAGTTCGAGAATGAACAGTAAATTTTTACCCGTTGAAGAACAATTAAAGATCATTTCCCGCGGCACGGTGGACCTCCTGCCCATGGATGAGCTAATAATGAAATTAGAAAGAAGCTATAAAACGGGCAAACCTTTACGAATCAAACAGGGTTTCGATCCTACTGCCCCTGATATTCATCTTGGGCACACCGTTGGATTGCGCAAATTACGCCAGTTTCAGGAACTGGGTCATCAGGTGGTGGTGATCATTGGCGATTATACAGGCATGGTTGGCGATCCCAGCGAAAAGAATAGTACTCGTCCCAGATTAACTCATGAAGAAGTGATGGCAAATGCTAAAACATATCAGGAACAATTTTTCAAGATTCTTGATCGTGAAAAAACAGAAATTCGTTACAATGGTGAATGGTTCAGCCGGATGAGTTTCGCAGAAATTATGAATCTTGCTTCAAAATTTACCGTTGCCCGAATGTTGGAAAGAGATGATTTTGCCCGTCGTTATCAAAATAAGCAACCTATAAGTATACATGAATTTTTCTATCCACTTATGCAGGGATACGATTCAGTGATGATTCAGGCTGATATTGAGATTGGTGCCACCGAACAAAAATTTAATCTGGTTATTGGCCGGCAGATTCAAAAAGAATATGGTCAGGAAGCTCAGATCGTTTTAACATTGCCGGTTCTCGAAGGCATCGATGGAGTGCAAAGAATGAGTAAATCGGTGGGAAATTATATTGGCATCGATGAACCACCGGAGGAAATGTTTGGTAAAACGATGAGTATTCCCGACCATCTCATTTATTCATATTTTGAACTAGTAACTGATGTAAATTTAGATCGATTGGCCGAGATTAAAAAACAGTTAGAAGACCCCTCAATAAATCCCATGATCTTAAAACGGGAACTAGGACGAACTCTGGTACGGATGTATCATGGAGAGGAAGCGGCACGCAGCGCCGAAAAACATTTCGATCTTGTGCATAAGAAAAAAGAAGTTCCTGAAGATATCCCGGTGTACAAATTAACATCAGAGTCAAAAAGGTTGATTGACATTATTGTGGAAGCTGGTTTAACCGGCGGAAAAAGCGAGGCCCGGCGACTGATTCGTCAAGGAGGAGTAAAATTAGATGGTGAAACCGTGTCGAACGAACTTCTGGAAGTCAGCGCCGACGGTGAAAAGATTTTAAAAGTGGGCAAACGTAAATTCTTGAAATTGATTTCATAATAAACCTGTTTTTCATTACTCAAAAATGAAAAACCGAATAATAACACGAATAAAATCAGAACACAGGAGTTCAAAAACCCCCGGGATCTTTTTGAAATTATATAAAAAATAATATTAAAAGTTCCTATTAGGATAAGTGTTAATTTTTAAATTCACTTCAACCAAGCAGAGATAATCACCTAATTCTTTTAGGCGATTATCCGTTTACAAAGCTTTTTAGATTTTTTTTAACAAATATTCACATCCGGTGGTTAGAAATTCTCTAAGAATAGGAACGTTAGGAAATCGAATAATGGGTATTCCATAGCGATATTTAAAAATCGGTCGAAGTAGAAAGAGACCTTTCACAACGGGCTGAAAACCAAATTTATGAAAAAGTTTTTCGAACTGTCTTATAGACAACCCAATCTGATAATTTTTCATTACTGATTTCAAGTAATTCTGTGATTCACCCAACCATCTTCCCAGCGTATACCAGAAGAATTCTGGCAATAGATGGACATAAGGAGTCCACTTTAAAAAAGAACGGGCATGTTGCTGATGACCAGCGAAAGGTGAAAACCGAGGTGGGAAGGTAATGAAAAAGTACCCTCCTGGATTCAAAAAATGGCGAATGATTTTAAATACCACCTCTCTATTGGAAATATGCTCGATCACATCGCGCATTACCACTACATCGAATCTTTCTGAAATCTGGTCTAATAAACTAAAATCAGTAATATCACCCTGAAAAACTTTCAGCAAAGGATTTATTTCGCGGGCAATTTTTACACGGTGTGTTTCCAATTCAATTCCCGTTCCTTCCATTCCGATTTTTAGTAAATAATCTAAAAAGCCTGCTTCCGCACAACCAACTTCCAAAACACTCAATTTTTTGAAATCAGGAATATGTTGTTCCAGAAATGGTACAAGATAATCTTGCGCAAATTGCTTTTGTTCTTCAAAATGTTTTACAGCCACAATATTTTACTTTAGATTTGTTTTTTGTTTTTTGTTCTTTGTTCTTTTTTTTCTTTAAACCTTGTCTTTTTTATGCTTTTCTGCAAGCTTAATGGTAGTTCCAAATCATTTTTTTCCAGAAGTTTTTGATCCCTGAGAATAATTTCTGTCGGACCATCCGCAATGATTTTTCCCTGATTCAGAATAATGACCCTGTGGCAGGTTTCCAGGGCCATATCCAGATCGTGGGTAGTAAGAATGATGGTTTCAAGGCTTTTTTGAATCCAGCGAATAATTTTCCGCCGATGTGACAAATCCAGATTGCTTGTTGGTTCATCCATTGCGATTAATTTGGGTTGCATGGCCAGAACTGTTGCCAAACTGGCAATTTTTCTTTCACCGAAACTCAAATGAAAGGATGAACGGTTTTCGTACCCTGTTAATCCCAAGTTTTCCAGTGCCTCGTCCACGCGGTGTTTCACTTCATCTGGTGAAAGTCCCATATTAAGCGGCCCGAAGGCTACATCTTCGAAAATAGTTGGACAGAATAATTGATCATCCGGATTCTGGAAAACTATTCCAACCAACTTCTTGATCGATATGGCATTTTTTTTATTCACTGGATAACCGAATATTTTCAATTCACCTTCTCCCCGACGAATTCCAGTGAGTAAAGTAAGCAATGTTGATTTTCCGGAACCGTTAGGACCAATGACAGCTACCTTCTCACCTTCCTGGATTTCGAAACTTATGCCTCGTAATGCATTTGTGCCATCCGGGTACCGGTATGAAAGCTCCCTTGCCCAAATAACTAATTTGTCTTGATTTCGTTCGGAAAATTTTTTCATATCCAATTTTATTTCAGATAATCGATGTTTTCTTAAATATTCTGATTCAAAGAGCCATAAAATTTCACAAAATTAAAAAAGGTAAAATAAGAATAATTATAAAGAGCACCAACAATAACGAATCCCGCTGCTTCCAATTCAAATCACTTATGGTGTAAATTTTTCCGGAGAAACCTCTGGCGTCCATGGCCTGATAAACTCTCTCGCTGCGTTCATAGGTTCGAATGAACAGAACACCTATTTGCTGAGCAAAAACCTTAAGTCGGGTAAAAAATGGTAAATGAATGTATCTTGCATTATATGCCATGAGCATTCGTTCAACTTCATCAATCAATAGAAAAATAAACCGATACATGAAGGACAAAATTAGAATGATGATACGAGGTATATGAAATTTTTCCATTCCTTTCAAAAGCCGGTTAAATTCGGTAGTTGTGGTGAGAATAATGGACATGAACACTGCCAGAACCGATTTTACATTGATCAGAAGAAATTTATCTAATCCGCTCCGGTAAAATTTAAATATTCCAAGTTTAAAACCTGCTTCATGATCAGAAGGAAAAAACGGTAACAAAAAAGTGATAAAAAAAATCATGGGATAAATTTTAGCCAGTTTAGAAAGAAAATGCAAAAATGAAATCCCGCTGGTTAAAGCCAGAATGACCGGAACAAATGACAGTGGGATGAAATAACGTTTAGCATCCTGAGGAATAACTACAAGCACCAGAATGTAAGAGACCATCATAAAAAATTTTAACCGGGGATCGGCTAAATGAACCAAACTATTTCCCGATCGATGGTGATCGAAAAAATCATGTCGCATGGGACATCTTTTTATTATTCTTGTATCTGGAAAATTTCTTTTTAATTAACCAAAATATTGTAAAAATTATCAGGATTCCCAGAACGGCAGATAACATCTGATTTAACATTGGAGTAAAATGTTCTGAAATGGTGTAATCAGCCACAGGAGAATGATAAATTTCTTTTTCTTTTAAACCTAACTTTTGGGCAGTCCATTCTAATCCGTCCGGATGGGTTGAAGATAGCGTAGTTAAAAAAATCAGTAGAATAAATGCGAATACAATAAGCCAATATTTCCTAAAAAACTGATATAACCTTTCCATGATTTTATTTATTCTTAACCTTTCTGATTTATATAAATAAGGTCTGGGCGAATATGGCGAATGGCCTGGTAGATAAAAACGGTCAATATACCTTCCAAAACGCCTATGATGGCATGAACACCAGACATTAATCCCACTACGATTTTCCAATCGGCGAATCCGGATAGACCTAACTCAATGCCACACAAAATAGCGCCAATTTCTACAGATAGCCATGCCGACATGAAAATATTAAACAAAATCAATTGGTTCTTTTGGAAAAATTGTGCTTCCAATTTGGAAATAATTTTAAAGAATAAGTAGCTCCCACAAACTCCTGCAATACCCATATTAAGAATATTGGCTCCAAGTGCTGTTAATCCTCCGTCCTGAAAAACAAACATCTGAACAACGAGTACTAAAGAAATTAAAAAAACACTGGCAAAAGGGCCTAATAATGATGCTGCTAAAAAACCGCCTAACAAATGTCCCGATGTTCCCTCTGATATAGGTATGTTTATCATCTGCGCAACAAAAATAAAAGCAGCTAGTAAGGCAATTTTTGGAACACTCTGTTCGTTAAATTGTTTTTTTACTTTTTGCCAGAAATAAATAAGATATCCACTACTCAAAGTATAAGTGGTTACTATTACTGGCGTATTCAAAAATCCATCCGGAATGTGCATATATTAAACCAAATTTTTTCCCGTGGAAGTTAGATTCAAATGGCCGTGCTTAACCCCTTTTGTAGCAATAAGTTTTTCAGCCAGTTCTTTTACCTCTTGACTTTTGCCTCGTAAAAGAATGACCTCGATACAATTGTCATGATCCAGGTGAATATGCATAGAGGACAACACAATATGATAATAATCATGTTGCAGATCAATTAATCGATCATCTAATTCTCTGCGGTGATGATCATACAAGATATGCAAGACGCCCACAACTTCTTCATTTAAAGCGATTTCTTTTTTTATTAATTCTTTCCGAATTAAATCTCGTATGGCTTCCGATCGATTGGGATAATGCTTTTTCTTGATATGCTCATCAAACTTTTTGCTTAAATCCTCCGGAATTGATACTCCAAATCTGACCAATTTCATTTCATACTTCCTTTGTATTATTTATTTTGTAAAAGTAGCAAGCGATATAATTAAATTCAAGAGAAATGATAATTGAAGACTAACTTTACATCATAAAAACATTTAATTAAAACCCTGGCAAATTAGAGCCAGGGTCACATTTCACTATATTTGAGAGTCAAATTTTTATTTTTTATTTTTTTACTATTCTGGTACAATAATCTTTAACCGATCGCCAGGTTGAATCAAGTTGCTTCGGCGGTTGTTCCATCGCTTTAGATCACGAATACTTACACCATATTGAGACGCGATATCCCACAAGGTATCACCCTGCCGAACTGTATAAATGATAGTTTTACCATCTTCAGCAACCTTCGGCTGGATGTTTTTTGTTTTCTTTTCTTCAACTCGAGCATAAGTATGATCGGGTGGTCTCGAGGGATTGGAGTTTTTATTTAACCACACATTTAGTTTTTGTCCAGGATGAATAATCCTTGTGTATCCCAATCCATTCCAGTTACGCAATTGAGATACACTAACACCATATTGAATGGCAATATCCCACAAAGTTTCACCTTTTTTTACCTGATGGACATATTTCACTCTGCCAGGAACATTTTCAACTGGTTTACGGCGGATATAGGTTTCCTTATTATATGTGCTCATTTTTGCCAGAGCCCGAGCATATTTTTTATTTTGTGGGACAGGAATTACCAGTGAATGTCCTGCTAGTATTAGTGATCCACGAATCTTATTAAAACGCTTAATCTCGGAAACACTTACGCCATAACGTCTTGCAATTGTAGATAGTGTTTCACCACTCCGAATAAGATGGTGAATCCAGGTAAGTTTTTTATCATCCGGAACTTTGGCGTAATTTTCCAGGAATTTTTGTCTGGTACCTTTAGGAATATTTAAGACCCAGCTATCGCGGTCTGGCGGGGTGCACCAACGTAATAAAGCTGGATTCAGGTTTTTTAATGTTTCAAAAGTTGTATCCACACACTGAGCAACAATGTTAAGGTCTACACATTCTCTAACTGTCACAGTGTCATATTCTAGGGGAGGTTCGGGTTCTACGAAGAATCCGTATTTCTCCGGTTCTTTAGCCATGATGGCGGCAGCAATAAATGTTGGAACGTAATTACGTGTTTGTCGGGGAAGTCGAGGCAAACTCCAGAAATCCTCAACTTTATAACGCTGCATGCGCCATTCAATTTTTTTAGGGCTATAATTATAACCAGCAATAGCTAAATACCAGTTGTGATTGAATCGTTCATGGAGATCTTTCAAATGTTTTGCAGCAGCCCGGGTAGATTTTTCAGGATCCATTCGTTCATCATACCACCAACTACTTTGTAAACCATAAGCCCGTCCTGTACTACTAATGAACTGCCACATACCTACTGCTCTGGCATAGGAACGAGCCCGAGGATTAAAACCACTTTCAATCATGGCTAGATAAAAAAGTTCAGTCGGCACTCCTTCTTCTTTTAGAATTCGGGTAATCAAGTTTTTGTATTTTCCGGCTCGCTGTAACCATTTAGTAAATATTTTGCGCCCCTTCCCCTGAAAATAACGCATGGCATTTTCAACTTTCTTGTTCAGTTCCAGGGGTATAGTGAGTTTTTCCTTTTCCTCCAATACGTCCGGGATGGTAATGGTGGATGTATCAGCACTTTCTGTAGTAAGACTATCCTGTAAAGCCGAGATAACCTTCATTACATTAGCTGCAGTAAGGGTATCCTGTTCAATACCATTTAAACGGGCAAGGTATCTGGCGTATTCTAAACTGACTTCCTGAATGACCCTTAGAGAGGCTGAATCCGGTGCGGAAGGATGTGTTTCACGAAAAACTGTAATGTAATCCATCGCTTTGTTGTAAAAATAATCAGCGCCTAGCGAATCGCCCACTTCCTCGGCTTGCTGTCCCATTTCAATGTAAGATTGAGCCATATAAAGGGTATCGCTCAGGGATTTCGTGATAGTTTTTTGAGTTATTTCAGGTTGGTGAACTGGTTTGCGTAACACTCCACAAGATATAAAGAAAAATAAAATAGCACTCCCCAAAAGTATTTTTTTCATCATTTTATTCCAATAGTCCTTTTTTAGTTAACATCACAATTTTCCTTATCACATCTGTAGTAGACCGTCCGGGAATATGAGAGGCTGTATAAACCTGACCTCCATAAGATTGAACAACTTCTCTTCCTACCACACCTTCTAAAGTATAATCTCCGCCTTTTACCAGAATATCCGGTTTTAACACCCGAAGAAGAGGAATGGGGGTATCTTCTTCGTAAATAATGACGTAATCTACCGATGCCAATGCCGCCAGCATTACTGCACGGTCTTCTTGAGCTACAATCGGTCGCGGCTCTCCCCTGATATTTCTGACTGATTGATCACTGTTCAATCCCACAATCAGAATATCTCCAAAAGATTTAGCATTCTCCAGATATTCCACATGACCCCGGTGCAGAATATCAAATACTCCATTAGTAAATACGACCTTCTTTTTGTGTTTGCGGAAATCTTCCCGGATTTGTTTCAACTCCGGCAAAGTCTTTATTTTTTCGTAGATTTTCATTGAACCCTAAAAAGAATTATAATTAAATAATTAATAAGAAAATTACAAAAAGTTTGATAAAAGTACCTTGAAAAAATAGGTTATTTAAATTGAATAATGTTTCTCGTCTATTATTTAATTTGACCATAATCAAAATGTTTTATTTAATAAAGTAAAAAGAAAATAATCAATAGCTGATATTGTCAAGCGACAAAAATTATTTTTTTATAAAATGTAATTAATCATCAAAATCGTCTTGATGTTTTAAAATCCATTCGATCAAGTGGTCTCTTTCTACTGGTACAACACCTACTTCGCCACAAACCCATCCAGCAGCAAAATTGGCCAGAGTAACAGCTTCTTTCATATTCGCACCGCCACATAAAGCATAAGTCAAAGTTGCGATAACAGTATCTCCAGCCCCGGAAACATCAGCCACTTTTCTGGCTCTTGTTCCAATAAAAACACTTTCCCCATCGGCTGTAAACAAGGCCATTCCTTTAGAACCCCGAGTTATTAATACCGCCTGGCAGTCCAGCGCTTTTAACAACTTTTGACCTGCCTGCTGTATATTTTCGTCAGAATAAATACGAACAGCAAGAGCCTCCTCTGTTTCTTTTGTGTTTGGTTTAAAAACCGTCACCTTTTTAAAAGAAAAAAAATTGTTAAATTTGGGATCAACTGTGACAAATTTATTTTTCTTGTTCGCTAATTGAATGATACGCTCTACTAACTCCGGGACAATAACACCTTTATTGTAATCCTGAAGAATTATCGCCGACACATCGTTGATTTTTTGCTCCAGGCGGTGAAAAATTTCTTTTTGAATTTCAGACGGGATAGGTTTGGTAGACTCCCGATCTACTCTGGCAATATGCTGATTATTCCCAATAATGCGAGTTTTCAATGTGGTTGGTCGATCGCTGGATTGAACAATCCCTTCAGTCGATAACCCGTTTTCTTGCAACATCTGGATAAATATTTCACCCATACGATCATTACCCACTGTACCAAATAAAACTGGTTTAGCTTTTAAACCCAATAGATTATAAGCAACATTGGCTGCACCGCCAAAACGAAACTGTGCCGATTCGATATTCACAATAGGAACCGGAGCCTCAGGAGAAATACGAGTGACCTCACCCCACAAATATTCATCTACCATCAAATCACCCAAAACGAGGATTTCTTTATCTGTGGCTTGACTGGTGATCTCTTGTAATCTCTCTCGACTAAAATGAACCAATGTAACGCTCCTTCCATTGCTTGCAAACTATTCATCCCATTACGGAATGGTTCATCCTTGAACTGTAAAACTGTTTACATGAAGAACGATGTTCCATGCATTTACCCATGCTTACTAAAAAATCCTGAAGAAAATGGGATAATAACTTTTTTAACTAATTTTCTATGAACTTGCTGATCAAATTTAATATGGGTTCTTTTACAATGCTGACTATAAAAAGAAAAATAAGCAAAGGGAAACCGGTCATGTAAATGAATTTTGTAAATCCAGGAACCCAGGAATAATCCAGAAGCGGTATGAATGTAATCAAAATAAAGCATAATAAGACATAGTATTCCAATACTCGCATGGCTTTCTTATAATATTTTTCGGCCATTTCTTTTGTCTGCTCCTTATTCTTTTTTTCCCCAATAGTTTGTTTTTTCATGCTATACCCTCATCGATATCCCATTTGTACAATATTATTTTTGACATCAGAAAATATTGCCAGCTAATTGATTCAATCTAAACTGCATGAACATAAATAATTTGCTATCGTGTAAGCAAACAATAATTCCACTCTTCTAAATCATTCAGAACTTTAGTTAAATCCGTTTCAAAAGTTAATTGGGAAATTTTTATCATCCATTGAATCTACCGAGCATATAAATAAAAAAATTAGTTCTCGCTCAATTTCCAATTTTTGAAAAATATGTATAGGATTATTTTTTTGGTAATCAACTTCCAAAAGTTTAGCTTTAAAGAGTGAATTTTCATCCAGATACTCTCTTGTTTCACTTCACCCACCTAAATTTTTTTATCACCATTATACTGAATAGAGAAATATTTTGGTCCGGCTTTCTTTCTGACAGCACACTGCATAATCGCCGTAGGGATTAACAAGATCAAATATTTTACAGTTGCGCTCCTTTTAATTTGTTGGTTCTTCGATTGTAATAGATGTTTGGGTAAATTATTCAAGAGAATCTACTTGAATGGATTCCTTTTTGACTACTTTACGAATTTTTTTCTCAACAATACCATTAGCATCCAGTACTAGATAGGGGACAATCTCGTCTGCACTTCCCAGTGTCCCGAGATTGCGCCCATTCAACCAAATCTCTACTCCATCGGCTCTCCCTAACATGAATTGCACAGTGCGTCTCGCAGAAATTTTTCTGGTATAACCCGCCGGCATGATATAATCTGTCGTATCCACCCCATCCCGTATCTCTCGAATCCATGTACGCTCTTTTGCTCTTAATTCGACATTCACCTCTGCAAATCTATTAAATATTCCCACCCTGCTTTGCTTCATAGTTGGCGTAGACAGGCTATCTTCTTTTTGCATTCGACTAATAAAATCAGATACAGTAATTTCTTTAATAGGTACCTGACTTTTCTCAACAAATAAAAATTGCTGATAAGCTAAATACGTTACAATGCCAACGACAATCACGGTAACCGAAATCCAGAAATTTCGGTGAATTCTGTCTAAATTTAAACGGAAAGGCAATTCTTTCCAAAAAGAGGTTTTTTCTTTATCTTCCCTTGGTGAGGTGGAAGCGATTGTTTTTCCCACTTGTGCATCGGTTTCTGGAATTTTCTTTTCGGATGAATTATCATGTTCTTTCAATGGTCCACTGCCGAAAAAAAGGTTAAAATCTTTCCAGACTTCCTCTTTATCTTCACCAATTTCCTTAAGATACCGTTTAAACAAAATACGGTCATAACCTTTTGGAAGTTTATTCAGGTTACCCGCTTCAATATCCTGAAGAATCTGTAGTGAAAGGCGACTACGTTTGGAAATTTCTTCTAGAGTGATTTTCTTTTTTTCTCGAATCTCTTTGAGGTTCTTAAAAAACTCTTTCATTGCCAAAAAATTTCCTTGTAGTTAACGTAAATCTTTGAGCCTGAGTTGAAGATGGGTTTGTCCATTCCATTTATTTTCTTCAACTACATAGGCACAATCGATTCTTCCATTTCCTTTTTCAATTATATTAATGTAATCACCCATATTAAAACCGATAGCGTCTAAAACAATGCCATCCTGTTCCACTTTCATCTTAAGATGATTTGAACCAACTATTGTGGGTGTTCCATGCACTTGTAGATTTCTGGATACAAAAACAGGACGCATATTCATAGGACCAAATGGGCCAAGTAGTTTTAGTAATCGAATAAAACGTGGGGTAAAATCCCGGAAAGATATCTCTGCATCCACATGTAAACATGCAGTTAGATTTTCTGGTGTCAGCGTATTCGAAGCAACTTCTTTAAAACACTCTACAAATTTTGGTATTTTTTTTTCATCAATAGTAAGTCCAGCTGCATATTTATGTCCACCAAAACCGCTTAGCAGGTGAGAACATTCTCGAATAGCTTCATATATGTTAAAATTGGCTATGCTTCGAGCACTTCCTTTACCGATGCCGTCCATGATTGTGATCATAATAGTTGGTCGATAAAACTTTTCTACCAAGCGGGAAGCGACAATCCCGATAACACCGGGATGCCAATCTTTCTTATAGACAACAAAGGCCCGGTCATTCTCTGGGTCCAGTTTGTTTTCTACAATATTCAAGGCTTCTTTAAAGGTAATTTCATCGATATTCCGTCGTAAACGATTTTCTCGTTCTAATTCTCGTGCAAACATTCGTGCTTGTTGGAGGCTTTGGGCAGTGAGCAATTGAACGGCCCGACGGGCATCTCCCAACCGGCCTACCGCATTAATTCTGGGTGCAAAAACAAAAACGATCAATCCCACAGTGACTTCTTTTTGGCTCAATCCAGAAGTCTCTAACAACGCCCGTACCCCATATCGAGGATTATAATTAATTTTGTCTAGTCCATGGCGAACCAAAATTCGATTTTCATCGATTAAAGGAACGATATCTGCTGAGCTCCCAATAGCTACCAAATCAAGATACTCGTCCAATTCACCCTGAGGCATATTTAATTTTTGGTAAAGTCCTTGTAACAATTTGAAGGCTACACCTACACCCGCTAATTCTTTAAATGGATAGGAACAATCTGGCCGTTTTGGATCGCATAATGCAATAGCCGGAGGCAGCTCTTCACCAGGTTGATGATGATCGCACACGATAGTATCCATTCCCAACTCTTTAGCTAATCTAATTTCATCTACAGCTGTGATTCCGCAATCAACTGTAATAATGAGAGAAATTCCTTTTTCTGCTGCTTCTCGAATGCTGCCCTCCGAAAGACCATACCCTTCCGTCATCCGGTCGGGGATATAATACGAAACTTTAGGACCAACCAGGCGGGAAAGTACCAGATAAAGCAGCGATGCCCCACAAACACCATCTACATCATAATCGCCATAGATGAGGATATTTTCTCCGGAACTTAAGGCATGGTAAAGACGGTCAACCGCTTTATCCATGTCTCTCATCAAAAAAGGATCATGAAGATTTTCCAGATCGGGGCGAAAAAAAATACGGGCTTTATCGAATGAATCAATTTTTCGATTCAAAAGCACGCGAGCCAAAATAGTTGGAACCGCCAATTCCCTGGCTATTTTATTAATGGTTTCTTCATCATAGTCGCAATTGAATACCCATTTGTACTCCATTCTTACACCTATGTACATTATATATTTTCATTTCTTTATTTTCTTTTTTTTTCTCAAAAATATAAACCATTCCTATCATACTATTTTTATTGATTCTAAAAAATAATTTTAATATTCAAAAATTAGAATAGCAAATGCTTTTTCAGTTTGTATTTATTCACAAAATTTATTTAGATTATACATTTTTTCACATATATACTACCAGGAACAGAAGTAACCTGAACAATATTTTTCCATAACTCTATTTTGTTTCATTCGATTACAAGTCGAATACTGGTTGCATTTAAGCCAACTTAAATTTAAATTTGTTACAAATTTATCGGGGATAATAACATGAAGAAGATCATATTCATTTTTTTAATATTATTTTCACTTTCTGAGGTTGTCTTTGCAAAAACTCCTTTTACTGAATTTAAAGTAGGGTATTTAGATCCCCGGGACACTAAGGCAGGTTATATTTTTGGTATTAATGTTGGCAGAATGATTGATGAAAGTTTGAGCTGGAGCTTTGAACTTAATTATTTTCAAAAAAATTATAAAAAAATTACCGATGTAGCGGTAAGCCAGAATGGCCTTAATCGATACTCAACTAAAGAACTCCGCGTTGAGCTTACTTCCAGAATCGTTCCCCTTTTTCTAAAATTAAACTATGAACATTCTGTAAGACCAGGAAGTCCACTCTACGCTCGAGCTTCTGGAGGAGTGGGTTGGGAATTTGTTTGGAACAAAGAGAACAATTACGACACCAATCAATTTAAAAACCGTTTTTTTAATGGATTTGGCTGGCAACTGAGTGGAGGATTGGGATTCGAGATAAGTTCTTCGGCCAATTTGTTTATAGATGCATTTTACAACGAATCTAAGGTAAAACGAAATAAAAAAACAAACTCTTTAGGATATCCTACCTGGGAAGAATTGGATATCTCTGGTTTGGGAGTTCGATTAGGAATTAGCATTGTTGGATTTGGATGGTTATAATTTGAACAGGTTGTTATTAACCAATATAAATATTTTTAATAAGAAAATTTTTTTACGAATACTTTTTTTGATTTTTCTTTTTGTTTTTGGGTGTGCCCGCCAGGTGCGGCAAATACGGCGCATTCCACAAAAAGCTCCTACACCCTCGATTCGGGTAGCCTTGAATGAAAATTTTAGAACAGGGAAGCTTCTTTTTAAAGGGAAGTTTAAGCTTCGGACCGAGGAAGCAACCTATGTACTGGATGAATCGGTTGGTGAATTTACCGTAAAATTTCAGCAAAAGCATTTGAGTTTTCGTAGTCCTCGCCGCCAATTTAATTTCAGAAATTTCAGGAAAATCGTCTTTTACCCGGAGGGCAAAGGCGTCTTTTATTGGAATGGAATCCCCTATTCTGGTGAAATTCTTTTCGTACTAAAAGGTAAAAATATTGTTGTTATCAATAAACTGCTTTTATCCGAGTATTTGAAAGGTGTTATTCCATCCGAAATACCCAGCCATAATGAAGAGTACTTTCAAGCAATTAAAGCCCAGGCTGTTGCTGCTCGTACTTACGCCCTGTATCACATTAAACATCCTAATTCAAACTTGTTTGATGTTTATGCCGATTCTCGCGATCAGGTTTATCAGGGTAAACGAATAGAAACTCCTCTGGCAGATAAAGCTGTTGAAGAAACAGCAGGATTAATTTTAATGACAAGAGATGGGAGATATATTGAAACGCAATTTCACTCTACTTGTGGTGGCATGTTGGAAATGCGTGACGATTATGGAGGTAATATCACCAGAAATAAAGGTTTTTTAAACGATAAAACTGAAGATGAATACAATTGCGTGACCTCGCCACTTTATCGTTGGGTTGAAAAAGTTGATACACGGGATATTCTGCGAAATTTAGTCCAATTGAAAAAACTTTCTTTTACTCAGGCCCAAAAATTGCAACAAAACGGATTTGTTTTAGATATTCAGATTCTATCGCGCCGACCCTCCGGGCGAATTGATCGTCTAATAATCCAAATTAATGAACAATCCTTCATTTTAAATGAACGGCAAATTCGTCGTGTATTGTCTCCTGTTCCGGACAAACCATTACCCAGTTCATTAATTCTCTTCAAGAGCATTCCCAGTCAACCAGACCAATTTTTTATTATTGGAGCAGGTTTTGGACATGGTAAAGGATTGTGTCAATGGGGAGCTATTGGAATGGCATTGAAAAAAAAATCATTTGAAGAAATTCTATCCTTCTATTATCCTGATCTGGTTTTAAAGAAGGAGTATTAATACAAGCATTTTTTGTTTACTAAAAAAGAGAGCAGAATATGTATTTTAATAAAATCGCTTATATCAAATTAACCATTTTTTTATTATTCATTTTTTTTCAAAATTTGGTTTTCGGACAAACATCCACCCGATTAAAAGAAATACTTTGGCGTAATGATTTCCACCAAATGATATCTTACTTTGGAGAAGATCACATTACTTTGAAAGATCCAGGAGAAATACAAAAACAAAAAGAGGCGCGTTCATTTATTGAAAAAGAAGGTTTGCGAGTGCAGGTTTTTGCTGGAAGCGATACAATTCATGCTGAAAATGTAGCGCGACAACTACAGGAATTGAAGTTGGATTCCGTTTATGTGATCCATGAAAATAATCTGTTCAAAGTTCAAATTGGAAATTTTTCAGAGCGATTAGAAGCCGAAAAAATGCTGGATCGTTTGCGTTATCTTGGCATCACCAATGCCTGGATTGTCAATGCCACAATTCATGTACCTAAGGGTCATGCTTTTTCTGAGCAGAAAAAAGTTGTCACCCGAGAAGAAAAAATAGGAACGAAATTTATTTATGCAATTCAGGTTTTCGTCACTGGTAGTCCTGATAAAGCTAGATCTCTGCAAAAAGCATTAAGGAATAAATTCCCTTACCCCATTTGGTTAGTTCAACAAGATCAATTATGGAAAATCCTGGTTGGTAAATTTCAAGACAGAGAAAAAGCTCAACAGGCCCTGGAAAACATTCAATCTTCTGGAATAACAGATGCCTGGATCACCCAGGTAAATGATTAAAGTTTTAATGTGATTTGATTTAATCCAGTTCTCTTAACCCGGGATTTTCTCTCTTCTTTTCAAAATATTACTAAATCAAAGTGACTATGTATAATATCGGTGTATTCTGGGATAATAAGGTGTGATATTATCCGCAAGATTTTGGTGAATGAGTAGTTGTGAGTGGTTGAAAAAAAGCAAAGGATAACTGGATTATTTTCAAATATTAAAGAAACATGAGTTAGGAAAAGAGTTTTTCTTTGTATTTTATGTTAAGCATCTGTATTTATTTTTTGACATCTTATAGAGAATTCATTAACTTGAAAAAAAAAGAAAGACAATTATGGAAATTAAATATGCAGTAGAGACAAGAGGAAATGTTCTGATTTTTACGATTTTACAGAATGAAATAAATAAAAATCAGGTAGCATCTTTAAAAGAAAAGCTTTTTTTAGAAATTGCAGATAGGAATAGTAAAATCGTTTTGAATTTGAAGCATGTACAAACTATTGATAGTTCAGGTCTGGGTGCTATATTGTTTGGAACCAGGCAGGCCCGTAATGCCGGTGGAAATCTGGTGCTAGCAACAGTGAATCCTAAGGTTGAAACTATGATTCGCATTGCACAATTAGACCGAGTTTTTGATATTTTTACTTCAATAGAAGAAGCTGTTTCATTTTTTGAGTAGATATAGTAGAGAACCATGTCCCTTTTTTCTGGTATAATAGACAAAATTATTTAATATGAATAGGGGTAATAAAATAATTTTATGTGCCAGGATGAGAAAAAAAATAGAAGAATAATTTATTTTTCCATTATTGTTTCAATCCTTATTCATATTCTAGGATTAATTTTACTGAATTATGAAACCCTTTTGAGTTCAGCTATTGAACAACAAACACCAATTTCGGAACCATTAGAATTGGTCTTTGAGCAAACCCAATCTAAAGAGCTCCAACCAAAATTACCGGATCAATTTTATGAGTTAGTTGAGAATCCCAATGCCACTGGAGATATTCCCAAGGCTTCTGGGAGGCTTTCTACTGAATCTTCTCTTTCGCAGGCTCCTGTAATTCAACCTGGTGAACTCCATGCCATCCCGGGTGAGGAAACAGAAAGTATCAACAAATCTTCTTCACGAGAATCAGGACAGGAGGAATCCTCGGATTCCCAGATTCGAGAAGCGGTAGAGAATGCTTTATTGGCTTATAAAGAGTCACACATTTTTAATCGTTCTGCCTTAACTGGAAAAATCGATTCCCCTAAGGGTAATACATCTCAAGAAGAACAGACTGAAGAAGCTGAAACGTTAGGGGAGAGTTCTTTGAGTCCAAAAGGATTTAATGCCGATTTAGTGGGTGACTTCGCTTTAAGTACTTATTCCTGGAATTGGGCTCCCTACTGGTTGGCTTTTAAGCGGAAATTGTTACGAGTATGGATGGCACCTCCTGCTTATTACCAGTTGGGTTTAATTCATGGTTACACCATAGTTCGTCTTAAAGTTGATCGACAGGGAAATATGACTGATCTAAAAGTTTTGCAACAGGTGGGACATCAGTCACTTCAACAAAGTTCGGTAAATGCTCTCTATGCGACTTTTCCCTTTAAACCATTACCAGAAGATTTCCCGGATGAATATCTGGAAGTAACCATAAAAATGGTGTATCCGGATTTGAGACGACTTAGAGCCTACCAGTAGTTTTCTCAGAAATATTTAATCTATTTGGATTGTCTTATTTTTATCAAGAAATTAATACTATGTATTTTGGGGCAGGGTAAAAGTGTTTAATTGGAGAGATTATGTTTGAGTTGTTTTCTAAAGGTGGCATAATTATGTATCCGCTGCTGTTGAGCTCGATTGTTGCTCTGGCAGTAATTATAGAAAGATTGTGGTTCTTACGCCGCAAAAAAATTCTGGTACCGGAAATTATCAATGTGTTGGATAAGATTAATTCAACTGCCGAATTGAATATCGTAAGCTCGATCTGCGAAAAGATGCCTGGACCTTTTGCTCGGATAATTCGTTTGTGCCTTGATAATCAGGATCTGCCACCAGATGAATTACGGGCTTTAGTGGAAGACGAAGGCCGCCAGGAAGTGCGTATCCTGGAAAGAGGATTGGTTACCCTGGAAACTGTGGCGGCTGTGGCTCCATTAATGGGACTTTTGGGAACTGTTATTGGGATGATTAAGGTATTCAATATCATTCAAACATTAGGTGTTGGTCAGGCTAAAGCTTTATCAGGAGGTATCTCAGAGGCTCTGATTACTACAGCAACCGGGTTGGTTGTCGGTATTCTAGCATTGATCGCCTATAATTATTTCCGCCACCGTTCTGAAGCATTTATTTTAGATATTGAAAAATATGTTATTCTTCTATTAAATAAACTTATTCGCTTTAAGCGCGAAAATGAAAATGTGGAATTTGATAGTCTGAATTTAAAAACAAAGCAAGATCTTCGTTAAAAAATATCCTTAAAATATTTTTTTCTAACCTACCTTTATTAATCAGACATTTTGTTAATCGTTTGTTTTGTCCTTAATTTAAAAAATTTTCCTGGAGGAAATTGAATTTATTGGAAGTATTTTTTCAGATTTCTATACTTAATCCTTTTGAGGAAAATAAGCGTTTTGTTAAAATAAATGATATCTATTATTTTGTTAGATAGTGGTTATATTAAATAATGAAATTTTATTTATATAAAAACAATTTATAGAGCAAAAGTAAAATGAGAGTTATTGGCGGTTTGTAATATTTTTATCAGTGCTTTCCAAAAGATTGCTTATTGGAACAAGACGATAACCTTTTTCTTTTATAAATTGAATGAGTTCTGGTAAGGCCATAAACAGATGATCGTGATTTCGATTGGAACCCAGGTGCATGAGAATGATTACACCTTTTAATCCATTTGCATTGTCTTTTTCTAGTTTCTGGAAATGTTGTAATAAATCTTCTGGTTTAAGATAAAGCCTGGATGATTCATCTGTTACCCAGTCGAATGTATCGAAGCCATTAGTCCAGCGTATATGTAGAAAACCTGCTTCCGCCGCCCAGGACAAAATTTGCCGGTTATATTCACCATAAGGAGCACGCCAAAATGGTATTAAATGTTTATTTGTTATCTGAAAAAAAATACTATCAGTTTTCAGGAGTTCTTTTATTACAAATTTTCTATCAACATAATCTGCTGTGTTCTGTCGACGATTTTGCGTGTAAGTAGTGAGATGAGGATGGCTATAAGTGTGGTTGGCTATTTCATGACCATCCTGAAGCATTTGTTTTACCAGCTCGGAGTTTTTTTCCATAAACTTTCCGGTGAGAAATATTGTGCAATGGATTCCTTCGCCTCGCAAAATTTTTAAGATTTCCTTTGTATGGGATGCATCTGAACCGCCATCAAAGGTAAGGGAAAGGACTTTTTCTTTAGTAGAAACCTGATCAATGGAATGACGCAACGCCTCAACAAGTTTTCGCCGATAATGAACCAGAACCTCATCTCGATAAATAATTTTCTGTTTTTGATCCAGTATTATTATTTTGAAATGATTTAGCCCATATTCTAAGGGCATTGTTAAGGATAATAAAGTATCCTTTTTAGCCAGTTGGGAGATTTCTGGTTGTTTATCTCTCCAAATATTTAGAATCCAGCCTTTTTTGAGATGTAAATTTAAATTGTAAAGATTTTGATTTGAGAAGTGCTTTCTCTTCAATTGTAATTGATTATATTTTGGTTGGATTTCTGATAAATATGTTTTAGGAGAAGAAATAATCACAGTATCTTGAACGATGAACGGCTGGTGTTCTTCGATTTGGTTCCAGCGATATTGAAAATAGATAAATTGGATAATAATAATGGCAAACAATATAAATTGTGAAATTATCTGAATTTTTGTTTTTTGTTTCTGAATTTTATTCAAAAACTGCTGCCATTGAAATTTTAAAAAACAAGAGTAGCTGCAAAAATAATGATGCTGTATTGCTTTTCGACAATCCCGGCAGATGGATTGTTTACATTGATAGCATCGTGAATAAGCAATTCTGTCTGGGTGATTTTTACAAAAGCGAATTTGCATTGTTAAATGTTATAAAATTATCCTAATACATTGAAAGTTTAAAGAATTTTTTAGCGATAACAGGTCTCAGATTTTAAGTTCAATTTACATTTTTATCTTAAATCTATATTGTAAGAATTATCTCCACCATTCAATCGGCCAATGATATTTTTTGGCAATGGGAATTAATTTTTTAGTTGGATTAACGACTACAGCTTGGCCAAATAATTCCATGTGATCGGCATCAGAGTGATGGTTGGCAAATACGATTGAATCAGGTAAAGAAATTTTCCAAATGTGGCTAAATTTTTTAATTAAAATGCTCTTACGTTTTCCGTATGGATGTAATCCTTTTACCCGACCGGTGAAGTAATTGCCCCGTTTTTCTAATTCTGTAGCAATAAGAGCGTGATATTGGATAAAATGTTCTAAAGATTGAACTAAAAAATCTGGCGATCCGCTCATAATTAAAATATTGAATCCATTATTACGATATTTTTCTATCTTTTTTAAACCTATTTTTGAGATTTTGGGCAAAATGTTAGTTCTTGTAAATTTTTTACCCAGTGGTTCTATTTTTTCGATTGGCAAATTTTTTAAATAATATTTATTATTTTTAAAGGCTTCTATAATATTCTCATGGATCGATAGAAGGAGAACTCGAAGAAAATAATACAATATATTTTCAGCAGGAAGAAAATTCTTTTTAATTAAATAGAGGATAAACATTTTCTCCATGGAAGTGTTTGGTAAAAGGGTACCATCTACATCGAAAACCGCCCAGCGATCCATAAATTATACGTCTCCTTTTAATGAACGAGGTAGGTATTTTTCAAACAGAAAGAACCTACCGTCGATAAGTATCGGGATGCCACGTATGAGATTGAAGGCGACCATAATCCAAACGAAAATATATGTGACATTTATAAGCCGGGTTAAAATAGGTGGGTTAATCCAGGAAATATTTTGTTGAAGAGCTTGCTTGAACACCAAAACGATTCCAAGTAAAACAAATGCGGTTACTTTAGAAACGCCATAAGTTGCACGACTGAAACGAGAAGAGGTGAGAAAACGACTAATATGGGTTTTCATCATGGTTTTATTTCCAAAAGAAGTTTTACCGTAACGAGAATAGGCCTCGCTTCGTAGTGTATCGACTAAAAAACTTCGTGTAACAAAAATCACAGGTACCCAGAAATTAACTACATTCATAGCAGTATAGAAAATCAGAAATATATGTTCGATAATTCGATCCCCTTTAATATCGAAAAGTGCACTGAAATCACTTGCAACTCCTAATTTTCGTGCAACATATCCATCTAAAAAATTCAGATAAATGATGAAAATTGTTAAAAATACAGGTATAATACGCATATAAAAATCACTCTGTTAAAACAGAATCATAGGAAACATCAAAATAATTCGACCAAGAGAGATGATATTCGCTGTCATGTAATGCTCTTGTCTTGAATTAAATTTCTTATGTTTTTAAACATTTTTGTTTATTTTATTATTTAGTTTTTATAAAATGTAATATCATTGTTAATGAATATTAGAATTGTTCATGAAAAATTTGAAAGCAACAATAATTTTAAAATTATGTAAAACTTCAATCTTCTGGATAAATATTTGTTTGAATTTATAAATTCTATTTTTACTTATTTTTTATTGTTCAATTTTCTGTCACTCACCATGTAGATTAAGGCTGTTCCTTCAATACAGATGGTTCCATCCTGTTTTTGGCATTGAATTTTTAAATTAACAATAGGTTTGTCTTCTCTTTTGTGTATGACTTCAGCGCTGGCCGTTATGGTGTCCCCAATAAAAACAGGTGCTTTCATATCAAAGTTGTAGTTCAAAGAAACACCGCCGGGAGTTGTAAGAGCGCTGGTGCAGTTTTGTACCAGGGAGGCGACCAAGAAGCCATGGGCAATACGTTTTCCGTAAGGGGTAGATTTCGCATATTCTGCATCAACATGGATGCGGTTAAAATCTCCTGTCAATCCGGCAAAAAGGTAAATATCGCTCTCAGAGATTGTTTTTGTGAAAGTGGCTTTTTGACCAATCTGAATATCTGCTATGTGTTTTTCTTGCATTGTCTCTTCCCTCAAAAGCATCCTACATATTGAATTTTTAAAAATAATAATAAAATATGTTTTATATTCAAATAAAAATTTCTACTGAATTTGGGTAATATCCTATACTGCTTTTTTTTCTTAAAGCCAATTTGTACTGAAATTAAATACATTTGAAAAAAGCGAGGAAGAATAGGAATAGAAAAAAAACTTTATTTGTTTAAGATTTTGAGTTATTTTCTGATAGAATGGAGATATTGATTGTTGTAGAAGAATTGTGGTAGGATTTTAGTTGGAAATATTGATTTCAGGGATAATAAGATGTCTGGACAGAAATTAGGAGGGGTGCCGGAGTGGTTGAACGGGGCGGTCTCGAAAACCGTTGTCCTGCTTACGCGGGACCGTGGGTTCGAATCCCACCCCCTCCGCAATAACTTCTTAAAATACAAGGGCTTATGGCGATGCTGTAAGCCCTATTTTTGTGCCTGCCATTTATCCAAATTCCTCGTTTTGGAGTTCAATTTTGGTATCAGTTTTGGTATCACTTTTTGAGTGATTGAAAAGCCTCCAGGGAGACCTTCTTGGTAGCGAATCAATCACACAAGGAGGATCCCATGTCCACTATATTTCCGCGAAATGGAGTGTATTACTACAAGGGCTTTGGACAACGTTTTAGTTTAAAAACCTGAGACAAAAAGGAAGCCAAGAGACTACAAAAAGAGTATGACCGGCGATTTGCTATTCAAGAGGCTCGTGGAGATGTTGTTCAAAAAACCAAAAGGGTATTATTTAAGGATGCGATGGATGAATACTTACGTTACAAAAAGCAGAACTTTGCCCGGCGAACGTATGAAACGGATAAACAACGTCTCGGTTGGGTGTATGAATTTGTTGGTAATGTTCCGATAACAAAGATCTCTACTGACACCATCGTGGATTATGTTGATTATCGGTTGGAAAACGTGAAGCGGTCCACTGTGCGGATTAATCTGATTTGCTGGAAAGCGTTTATGAATTATTGCTTGAAACGGAAATACATCTCTGAGAACCTGTTTTCGCTGTATCCTATTGAACGTGTTACGGGGAGAGTGGTCTATTTATCATTGGATGAAGTCCGGTTGTTACAGGAATATGAAGATCCAGCTCGCCCCTGGTTGAATAAACTGATTAATTTAGCATTATTAACAGGATTCAGGCGGGGTGAATTGGCTACATTGGCATGGAAAAACATCACCCCTCATACCATTATCGTAATGGGCAAAACAGGCCAAAGAGAATTCTCTAATAACAATCGCATTCAAAGTTTGCTGGATTCAATTCCACGTGTAAGTCAATGGGTTTTCCCAGTAAAGCGTTATCCAGAAAAACATTTGGACCCTGATACGATAACTTTGGCAGTGAAAGATGCTTTTCGTAAACTTGGATTCCCGGATGAGTATAGCTTACATACCTTGCGACATACTTTTGCTTCCCACCTCGCTCTCCAGGGAGTGCCAATTCAACAAATTAGTTTATTGTTGGGGCATAAAGATCTCGAAACCACCCTCATATATTTTAACCTTATGACAAAAAATTGTAAAATAGACCTGCCTTATTAATCTGAGACGATACTCACCATTGGTAACTTTAACATTATCAAGTCATTATCCGCACTCGTGTTAATTTTAATTCTTGCATTAATTATATACATAATCCTGTATGTTTGCCCGTAGAGTACCTAAGCAGTCGAGTTAATTCTTTGCTTCAAATGTTGCAGAAATACAACATAAAATAATGGGGCAATTCCTCGTAGATAGACTTAAACTGGTTGCGTATGAATCTATTTCTGAGCCTGAAAGTTAGTTTCAATCCCTCGTAGTGAGACTTAAAACTTCGCGGGTAACGTTCCACCACTTGTCTTTTTTTGCGTTTCAATCCCTCATAGGTAGACTCAAAACCAAAAAAGAAACAGATCC
>CAYLYM010000007.1:0-64188 GCA_964387645.1 uncultured Calditrichaceae bacterium
TCTCAAACCTTCCAAAAATATGGAAGAGATGAAGTATGACATGAGTGGCGCGGCAGCGGTTTTGGGTGCTTTGCAGGCAGTTTCGTTGACTAGATTACCTGTGAATGTAATAATGGCTGTTCCCCTTGTTGAAAATATGCCTTCAGGAAAAGCTACTCGACCGGGGGATGTTGTAAAGAGTTATTCCGGAAAAACAATCGAGATTATTAACATCGATGCAGAAGGCCGATTGATTCTGGCAGACACACTGAGCTATGTAGAGAAAAATTATCAACCCGATTTCATCGTCGATCTGGCTACTCTTACAGGGGCGGTTATTGTTGCACTTGGACATCTGGCCGGAGCTGTACTTACCCGGCACACCGAATTATTGGAAGCCCTGGAAGAAGCAGCCAATATCTCTGGTGAACGAATCTGGCGGCTACCCCTTTGGGAAGATTATGAAGAATTGATGAAAAGTAAAATTGCCGATGTGCGCAACGTTGCCACCAAACCACAAGCGGGCACAATAACCGGGGCAATTTTCCTGAAAAATTTTGTAGAAAAAACTCCCTGGGCACATCTCGATATTGCAGGAACTGCTTATAATATGCCCGAAAAAAGTTATCGACCTGAAGGAGCCACTGGATTTGGTGTGCGCTTGCTCTGGCATTGGATGAATATTTTGGCGAAAAGTTAATTGGAAGTTAATTTTTTGATTTTAAAAAATAAATTCAATTTGTAATAGTATTCTGCTTTCAATGTACCTATCCTGGAGAGTTTATTAGGCTTTGATTTATTATGGCTTACATTGTGAACGAATTCTAATCCTGATAAGAGTAAGCCTACCAGACACGATTCATCGAGGACAAGTCTGTCTGAAAACCGGACAGAGAACAATATATTGTTTTTAGGAAAATCCTTCGAATGTACTAAGTATCATTTTTAGTGTGAAATCGTAAATGGAATTATTTCTTTCCTTAAAGGATTATTAATTTATTAAAAAATGGAATTTAAATAAATTTTTATCATTGCTTTGTCCTAAAGTTTCCCTAGTATTTGATTTAAATGAAAAAAAAGTGCGGTTGAATTGAATCGTCTTGAAATAAAATGGAGTTATTTAAGTTGAATTGATATTCTCGAATCCAATATCTAAATTTAAATAATTTGATTTTTATGAATTAGCGATAATTTGAAATTAAGATTTTTTTACTTAAGTTAAAGTACATCTTTTATATTGGTTTGAAAACCTATCATTTTTTTTGTATTATTGGTGATTCTTAAGAAAAAAATAAGAGTAAAGCATTTAAAAGTAAATGCATAATAAAGTGAAGCAAGTGGTTAAATCAAAATTTAAATTACTTTTTTTGTCGGGCGGTTATTTTTCCCTCGAGTCTTTCGAAAAAAACGAAGCATCTTTAATTGTTTTTTTACGAGCAAACTTATCAGACATGTACATTCTTAACACCCTTTCTTAGTGACTGTCGGAATTGATTTCAAAGGGCTATGAAATCGATTTCTCTTATCTCACATGATTCTTTTTTAGAGTTTGAGAAATTTGAAAATGAGGTGGCTTGAACAGGAAGTTTCGGTATGATAAATATGATAGATATCCATAATCATTTGATCCCCGATTTTGACGATGGCCCAAAATCCCTGGAAGAATCTTTAGAAATGCTCCGTCAGGCTGAAGAACAGGGTATTACGGACGTTTTTGCAACCTCGCATTTTAATGAATATATCCCACCAGAAATGGAAGAAGAATATTTCGCAAAACTTCGGCAATTGCGTGAGGAAGCGCTTGCTAGAGGAATAAAAGTAAACATCTATTCTGGTGCAGAAATTTTTTATCATCATTTCGTCAATAAAACTGTAAGCTCGAAAAAAGTAGCTACACTAGGAGGATTGGGGCAATACGTATTGATTGAATTCCCAATGTTTCAAATGCCGTCTGGAGCTGAGGAGGTTTTGTTTCACCTTTCGGTGGATAATTATATACCTATTGTGGCTCACCCTGAACGGTACAACGCGCTTATCAGTCAACCAGAAAAGCCTTTAGAATATATTCAATATGGAGGCCTTCTGCAGGTCAATGCTGGCAGTGTATTAGGCCATTTTGGAAAAGAGGTGCAAAAAATTGCCCTTTCGTTGTTAGAACAAAGGTTAGTGCACTTCATTGCATCGGATGCCCATTTTTCAGAGGGGCGTACTTTCATTCTGTTGGAAACTTACGAATTTCTCAAAGATAAATTACCCCAACAGTATTTGGAGGAAATTTTCTACAAAAATCCAAAATGCATCATTGATGAAATACGAATTGATAAAGTGTCGTATCCAAAACCTAAGCAACCCAAAGGGTTTTTCCAGAAAATAAAAAACCGTCTGAAACAATCGTAAAAAGATCCTTCGTTTAGATACCGCTAATTTTCATCGATGGAGGAGAACATACCTTCTCAAGTGCCTTTTCGAGAAATTTATTGGAATATCTCCGGTGTTTATTGGATGTATCTCCTTCTCCTGATTGCGTTGATTATTTTTTTCTGGAAATTTTATATCATAGGTGCAAGTTCTGGAAGGTGGGACAGGATGAGGAATTTTGGTCGTGTACTACCGGCCGGGTTTGTATGGAAGCCTGCCCTATGTGTATTGAGCACATTCCCCAAATTATAGAAATGCGTCGTCATCTGGTTCTAGAGGAGAGTCGCTTTCCGTCAGAAGTAACTATTACATTTAAAAATCTGGATACCAATGGAAATCCCTGGGGAATTTCGCCGGAGGATCGGGAAAAATGGACAGAAGGTCTGCAGGTTCCAAAAATAAGGGAAATAAATGGTGAAGTGTAATACCTGTTCTGGGTGGGTTGTGCAGGTTCTTACGATGCGCGAAGCCAGAAAGTGGCTCGAGCGTTGATTAAAATTCTCAATGCCGCTGGAGTCAATTACGCCATACTGGGTGCCGAAGAAACGTGCACAGGAGATGCAGCCCGCTGTTTGGGTAACGAGTATTTGTTTTAAATATTAGCTGAGCAAAATATCGAGAATTTAAATAGATATAAGTTAACTATTTGTCTGTATTGTTTGAATACATTAATAAATGAATATCCACAAGTTAGAGGAAATGATCAGGTTATCCATTACAATAAATTGTTAAAAAATTTAGTTCAATCGAGAAAGATTCAATTAAAAAAACCAATTGAAGTAGTTGTAACCTACCATGATTCATACTACCTGGGCGTCATAATGATAATATCAACGAGGCACCAAGAGAAGTCTTATGTTTTCTATCTGGAGTGCAATTAAGAGAAATGCCTCATTCTTGAGAAAATGGTATTTGTTGTGGTACCGGTGATGATTGTATGTGGATAGGGGAAAAGTATCCCAACATGAATCATCCTCGTGTAGAAGAGGCTGCCGGTTTAGAGCCGGATATTTTAACTACAACTTTCCTCTTCTGTATAACCATGTTGGATGATGCCATTAATGAAACCGGCCGTCAGGAGCAAATACGGGTTAAAATCTGACTTTATTGATAGCTGAAGCCACGAAACTGATTGAATAATGATATATGATTTTGAAGAAACGAATCTCTGACGACTCGAATAAATTTATTCAAATTCTTTAGGAACAGCACATATCATAACAAATGGTTCTGACTCGGAGGTGTTCTTATACTGGTGTAATTCATCAGGCAAAACCAGGATAAAATCTCCAGCTTGAATTTCTAACTCTCCTTTTTCTTCCGAGTAAATCGTCCCTTTTCCGCTGATGATGTAATTGACATGTTCATAAGGATGACGATGTTTTGGTGTATATCCCTTAGGCTCCAGAGTGAAGACTCTGAAAGAAAAATTTGGTGCTCCATCGTTCCGAGAAATGGGTATTTGTTTAAAAGCGTTTTTTGCTCCTTCTGTTTCAACAAGCACTTTTGGGACCTGATCTAAATGAACAATTTTCATCACAACTTTCCGTCTTTAAAGTTTAAGTTATTTTTAAAAGTAATTAAATGAACAAATTTTATTTTTTTAATATTTATTTAATTTAACCGACTAAATTTTTTTCAGAAAATCACACTTTTTCCGGTACGACGAAAGGTTCCCGATATTTTCGTTTGAGATAATGATTAGCTTCTGATGCAAACTGACCCGTAAATTTTTCTTGTATCCCGTCAAAAGTTAACCATGGACCCAAAATGGAGGGGGTTTCCTGAAAATTGATTTCATTTTTAGACAGATGATCTTTAATTCTTTCCAGTGTTTCCAGGGCTTCAGCATTTTGTTTGAATGCATCTTTCATGTCTTCAATGGGAGTAATTTTACCCATGCGATAGGAGATATTAGCAAGATGACATAATGTAGCTGAAAGATGGCCTTCAAGGATATCGGCGTGGAGCTCTTTAGGATTTCGAGAACGCACTGCCTGGATGAAGTTTTCCTGGTGTCCAGCGCCACCATCTCCTGGAAATTGTTTTATTTTTTTTCCATTATTATCATAAATCCAGCCACCACCACGGCCCCCAGCAAAATAACCACCTTCGCATTGAATAATGTTACCCATTCGCACACCACGTAAGTGGTCCATGCTTCTGGAACCTTTGGTATGCGGCAGGTTCCGAATCTCTATGATAATAGGAACCTCTTCATAGTCAAAAAAAGCTAATTGTGTATTAGGAGTTTGTCCGTCGTCTATATAACCAAATCGACCTCCCATACTGATTACTCTTCTGGGCATTCTAGATATTCCAGTAGCCATACGGCAATCATCAATCTGATGGGCGCCTAAATTGCCCATATCCCCATTTCCCGTTTCCCATATCCAATGCCAGTCATAATGCAAATTTTTTCGCATTAACGGTCGTAAAGGTGCTGGTCCCGTCCAGAGGTTGTAGTCTACGTAAGGAGGAATAGGTTGAGGTCCATTGACTTTTCCAATACTGCCCCTTCGTTTGAACCATAAGCCGTGCGCCCATAGAATTTTACCAATGTGCCCTTCTCGAATATACTGTATTGCTTCCCTAAAGCCTATGTCAGAACGGTTTTGTGTTCCTGCTTGCACAATTCGCTTATATTTACGAGAGGCTTCAACCAACTTACGACCTTCCCAAATGTTGTGAGAAATCGGTTTTTCAACATAGACATCTTTCCCCGCCTGACAAGCCCAGATGCCAATCAGTGAATGCCAATGATTGGGTGTAGCAATAACTACGGCATCAATATCATCCGATTCCAGAAGCTTACGAACATCTTTATAAGTTCGAATGGATTCATTCCGTTTTTTAAATTTATTCGCTTCTTTGTTTAAAACTTTTTCATCTACATCACATAAAGCCACAACTCGTACACCCCGAATTTTTCTAAAAACTTCAATGTGTTGAGCTCCTTTGCTATGAAATCCAATAATTCCGACTCGAATTTCATCGTTAGCCCCCAAAATCCGGGAATAACTTTCGGCTGAAAAAGCTAACCCAGGCAAGGCTAGCGAAAGTCCTGTTAATGCCGAAGATCTAAGAAATTCTCTGCGGGTGAGTTTACGCATAGGTACACCTCTTTAGTTTTTAGTTAACAATAGTTACTTTTTTGGGACAACGATCATTCATTAATAATCAAATATTTTATAAATTGTAATAAAATAATATTATCTTAATTGTATTTCAAAGTAAAAAAGTTCAATTTTTAAATAAAGGGCTATCTATTTTTTATTAAACCATGAAAATTTTTAGTATTTAGTGATAGTTGTTTCAAGGGAGTTTATTGTTAGATTTCTAATGAGGCGATTATGTGGATTGAAGGAAGTAAAGAGAGATAAAATTCAAAAAATGCCTGAATTGTTATTGGTAGTTTTTGGCCTGGGGTCAAATGAATTTCTTAAATGACTATTATATTTTCAAGATAACAAGAATATTCATCTCAGGCGGTAATATTAATAGAATAAATAAATTAAAGAAATATTCATTAATCTATAATATTTGATATTTGCAAATTTTTGCTGATAAATGTAAATTTATTCTTTAATTAGTTAGGAAAATTAAATGTATTTAAAACCATTACAGTTAGGAAATCTGAAGACTCGGCATAATCTGATGTTAGCTCCCATGTCGGGAATTACCGATTATCCATTTCGGCAAATTTGTAGGGAGTTTGGTGCAGATTTAACATTTACAGAGGTGGTTAGTGTAGACGGATTGCTCTATAATAATCGGACAACATTCCAAATTTTAAAATTTAAGCCGCATGAGAAGCCCATCGGTTTTCAGCTTTTTGGGAGTGATGAAACAAAATTTGCACGAGTTTTAAAAATAATTGAGAAACTACAACCTGATATCATCGATGTAAATCTTGGTTGTCCGATGAAGAAAATAGTTAAAAAAGGAGCAGGAGCCGCCTTATTAAAAGAATTAAATAAAATAGAAAAGATAATATCAGCTTTGAAGCAAACTTCTATTCCGATTACCGCTAAAATCCGTATTGGTTGGGATGTTAACACAATTGTAGCTGAAGATGTTGCGAAATCTGTAGAATCGGGTGGGGCAGATGCGATAACTGTGCATGGCCGCACCAAAGAACAGGGATATTCAGGCAAGGCACAATGGGAATATATTGCAAGAGTAAAAAGTGTTGTGAATATTCCTGTGATTGGTAATGGTGATGTTTTTGATGGTCCTTCGGCTTTGGCAATGTTCCAAATGACCGGAGTCGATGGTATCATGTTAGCACGTGGTACCCTGGGAAAACCCTGGTTATTTGCTGAAATTCAGCAATATTTAAAAGAAGGTAGTATAAATATTAAACCGGATTATTCATTTCGATTGCAGGTATTACAGCGGCATTATCAATTGCAGTTACAGTTTTATGATGAAACAAACGCGTTGACCCGTATGAAAAAACATCTGGTTTGGTATACGCGCGGTTTACCATTTGCAGCAAGAATCAAAGAGAGGGTATTCGAGGCCAAGAATTTTAAGGAGATACATAAAATATTTCAGGATTATCAGAAAAATCTTTTGAAAAATTAAAAAGACTTTTCGTTTAATTTTATGTTAGCATTCATACATATTATTTTTAAATTCTTTTTTAGTTTTAAATTAAGGAGAGTGCTTTGTGAAAACTGAAGAATTAATAAATTTACTGTCTCAATATAAGCTAGGAAAAATCGATGAAGAATCAGTTTTAAATTATATCCGATCTTCTCTGATCAAATCTCTTGATTTTGCACAAATAGATTACCACAGGGAGCTGCGGCAGGGGTATCCGGAAGTTATTTTTTGTGAGGGTAAAACACCTGAACAGGTAGTCAGAATTGCCGAAAAAATTTACAAACACCACGGTAAGGTCTTAGCCACTCGAGCAACACCTGAACTATACAAACATGTTAAAAAGCAATTACCCGATTTACTTTATCATGAATCCGCTAAGGCCATCCACTCTTCTCTGCCAGAAGCGCAAAAAAATTCAGAAGGTAAAATCGCTGTGATTACGGCTGGTACCTCTGACGTGCCTATTGCTGAAGAAGCTGCTTTAACTTGCCGAATGTTTGGTTATCCACCAGCAACCATTTATGATGTTGGGGTAGCTGGGTTGCATCGTTTAAATCATTATTGGGGAGAGGTTCAAAAGGCACAGATTTTAGTTGTTGTTGCTGGGATGGAAGGTGCGTTGGCGAGTGTAATAGGTGGTTTGGTAGATAAACCTGTTATTGCGGTTCCTACTTCGGTAGGCTACGGGACCAGTTTTGGCGGTTTAACGGCTTTGTTTGCCATGCTCAATAGCTGCACCAGTAATGTGGTTGTGGTGAACATTAATAATGGATTCGGTGCAGGCTTTACAGCCAGCCTCATTTTAAAACAAATTTTAAAAAATAGTTGATAAAGAGAGAGAATATAACTGAAACTATCGGAGATTACTATATTAAAGAAAAGTACTAATTGGGGTTTGAGTGTAAAATGGATGATATTAAACGAAAAATTTATAAAGAATTCAAGTTAGATAAACATCTGTCTGGTAGTTCTGTGTTGCTGCAGGAGAGGAATCGTCCTATTCTTTTTGTATCCGATACTTCTTTTACACCACCTACAGATGTTTGGGAAACGACCGATGAAATCTATGTAGTTATGGAAATAGCAGGGATGGATTTAAAAAAACTCAAGATTGAATACAGCGCGGGATATTTGATTGTAGAAGGAGAACGTAACGAACCAGAACTTTTTCTCCAAACCACCATTGTAAAATTTCATAAGAAAGAGATCGATTATGGGCACTTCAGAGTAAAAATCAAAATGAATACCCGTATTAAAACTGATGAAATTGAAGCACAATATAATGAAGGAATGTTGACCGTGGTTTTAAAGAAAGACCCTCAGACAGGCGAAGACGTCAATATTTCGGTTCCTGTCCAAAAAAGTTGAATCCCAATTTCGTAAAGAAGAATGGAGTCTGGAATGAGTCAAAATAAATCACAAAATAAACTTCATGAAAATTCACTTTATGTTTTGCCGGTAAAAAATTTAGTGGTATTCCCGTATCTTGTTGTTCCTTTGGCCATTGAAGCTCCCCACTTGTTAGAATTGGTAAACCAGGCTTTGATTCAACGTAGAGATATTGGCATTTTTACAGAATTTTTAAATAAAGACGAAGAGGCACAGATTTTTAAAGTGGGAGCCCGGGCTTCTATTTTAAAAATGTTTCAGATGCCGGATGGGGGAGTCCGTGTGCTGATTCAAGGGAAAGAAAGAGTGAAAATTAATAAAATAGAGCAGGAAGATTCCTTCTTGATTGCTCGGTGTGTTCCACTTGAAACCAGGACGAAGAACATAGAGCGGTGCGAAGCCCATATCCGGGCGATTAAAGACTTATTGGAAAAAATGTCGGATAAATCGCCACTGATTCCCGAAGATTTATTTCAACCATTGTTCAATCAGGAACAGCACGAAAAATTCACCGATTTATTAGCGGCCAATATGGAAATTAGCGTTCTGGAGAAACAAGATTTATTAGAAGAAACTGTACTTGATAAACGGTTAGAGAGAATCCTGGATATTTTGCAACGAGAATGGCGTGTGTTAGAGATCACTGGCGAGATTCAAAGCAAAGTAAACACCGAACTTGACCGGAATCAGCGTGAATATATTTTGCGTGAGCAATTGAAAGCAATTAAACAGGAATTAGGTGAAGATGATGAAGAAGAGGATGAATGGGAAGCGGAGATTGAAAATCTAAGGAAACAGATTAAAAAAGCCCGAATGCCTAAACATGTTGAGAATGTGGCATTAAAAGAATTGGAACGTTTGGCTGAGATGTCTCCTGCGGCGGCGGAATATACCATTGCGAGAACCTATATTGATTGGCTGATTGCATTACCATGGAGTAAACAAACAAAAGATAATATTGATTTAGAAAATGCCAAAAAAATCCTGGATGAAGACCACTATGATTTGAAGGATGTCAAAGATCGAATCTTGGAATTCCTGGCGGTTAGGAAACTGAAGAAGCAGACTAAAGGTCCAATTTTGTGTTTCGTCGGACCTCCCGGGGTGGGTAAAACCAGCCTGGGTCGCTCCATTGCCCGCGCCATGGGACGGAAGTTTGTGCGTTTCAGCATTGGCGGAATTCATGATGAGGCAGAAATTCGTGGACACCGCCGTACCTATATTGGCGCTTTACCAGGACGGATCATTCAAATGATTAAAGAAGCTGGAACTCTCAATCCTGTTTTCATGCTCGACGAAATCGATAAGATTGGTTCAGATTTTCGTGGCGATCCGGCCTCGGCATTGCTGGAAGCGTTAGATCCTCAGCAGAACAAAGATTTCGTCGACCATTATTTAGATGTAAAGTTTGACCTTTCCAAAGTGATGTTTATCACCACTGCAAATGTTTTGTACAGTATTCCCCCAGCTTTACTCGACCGCATGGAAGTGATTGAGATACCCGGCTACATTACTGAGGAAAAGATTCAAATTGCCCGAAAATATATCGTCCCCCGACAGATAGAAGAAAACGGATTGAAAAAAAGTTATATTAAATTTCGAGTAGATGCCCTTGAACGGATTATTACTGATTACACTAATGAAGCTGGAGTGAGAAATTTGGAACGAGAGATTGCAAGGATATGCCGGAAGATTGCCAGGCGTTTTGCCGAAGGAAAACGAGAACCTGTCACTATTCGAGCTGAGGATATTCCCAATTATCTTGGTCCACAGAAAAATTTCCCGGAGTTGGCCGGAATTAAAGATGAAGTTGGTATTGCTACTGGTCTTGCCTGGACACCGGTGGGTGGGGAGATATTATTCGTGGAAGCTACTTTGATGAAAGGTGGCAAACATCTCACCTTAACAGGGCAACTGGGGGAGGTTATGCAGGAATCGGCACAGGCAGCTTTGAGTTACATCCGCTCGCATGCAAAGGAATACCAGATTGATGAAAATTTTTTCCGCAAATACGATGTTCACATTCATGTACCATCCGGTGCTGTACCGAAGGATGGACCATCCGCCGGTGTGACAATTGCTACTTCGTTGCTTTCTTTTCTCACAGGTCGACCGGTAAGGTCGGATGTGGCTATGACGGGAGAAATTTCACTCCGAGGAAGGGTGTTACCGGTAGGAGGTATTAAAGAAAAAGTTCTGGCTGCACGCCGCGCCGGCATCAAAAATGTTATTTTGCCCAAACGAAATGAAAAAGATTTGCAAGAAGTGCCCGAAGATATCCGTAAAAAAATGAATTTTATTTTCGTGGAAAAATTGTGTGAGGTTTTTGATGTGGCGCTGAGAAACGGCAAGTCTACACGAAGATTTAGCAAAACACTACAATCGAAAAAAGAACCACCAAGTCGTTCGAAAACGGTTCGTGTCTAATTTTTTATTCTTTATGATTATAATGAAAAGTAATTACCTTTCTGAGATAGAACAATAGATGGTAAAGAAGACTAAACACATTACTCTTTCATTGGAATAGAAAGCTGAATTTTATTTCTCAATCTTCTAAAAACAAAAATAATGTTTACCGAAGAATCTCAGACGGAGAATTGTGTGAATTCACAAACGGATGCAAAAAAAACTGTATTAATCACCGGTGCAACCACCGGAATTGGTTATGAATTAAGCAAGTTGTTTGCTGCTGATAAAGCTAATTTAGTTCTGGTTGCCAGGAATACTGAGTTACTTACTCAGCGCCAGAACGATTTAGTGTCGCAATATGGTGTTCATGTCAAATCAATTTCTTTGGATTTGGCGGAAGAGGGTGCTGCCCAGAAACTCTATAATCAGGTAAAAAAAGAAGGTATCTTCGTCAATACGTTAGTGAATAATGCTGGATTTGGTCTGTTAGGCGCTTTTAAAGATACTGACCTGGAAACCGAAATGCGCATGATACGTCTGAATATTTCTACACTAACTGCTTTGACAAAATTATTCCTTAATGATTTATTGGATTCTGGCGGTGAGATCCTGAACGTGGCTTCCACAGCGGCCTTTGAGCCCGGCCCTATGATGGCTGTTTATTATGCCACAAAGGCCTATGTCCTTTCCTTCAGCGAAGCTCTTGCCACCGAACTTAAGGGCACCCCGGTTAAAGTTTCGGTTCTATGTCCTGGACCCACCCAGACTGAGTTTCAGAAAACTGCCCGAATCCGTGGAGTTAAGCTCTTAAAATTGGGCATAATGGATGCAGCTACGGTAGCACGGGCAGGATATGAAGGATTGAAGAAAGGAAAAACGCTCATCATCCCTGGTTTTTTAAACAGACTGAGCGTCTGGTCGATACGATTTGCTCCGCGGAAACTTGTAACCAGTGTGGTGGAATTTCTGCATAAATCATAAATAGAGGATGGTTTTTCATTTGTTCACAACTGGGTGTTCCAGAATAGAATATCTTATTGTGAATGAACTTAAACAATAAAAGACATTTTTTACTAGCTTAACTGTAGCAGCTTTGCCGATAGACAAACATTTGTTAGTAGGATAAATAACTAAAATCAAAGGTCTTTATTCTATAAACAATAATGATTAAAGTGAGAATTTTCTTAAGAAAATTTGTTTTTTGTAATTTTTTAATTTTACTATTTAATAGAATCTCAATCGAGTTTAATTAAATCTTTTATGAGAATCCCGATATTTATGAAAGATGAGAATTTAAAAAAAGTTGTTATTTACACAGATGGTGCTTGTTCAGGAAATCCCGGACCCGGTGGATATGGCGTGATACTCAAATACGGAGAACATCGTAAAGAACTTTCTGAAGGCTTCCGAAGAACGACTAATAACCGCATGGAATTAATGGCCGCTATTGCCGGACTGGAAGCCTTAAAAGAACGCTGTGCAGTGTTGCTGTATACAGATTCTAAATATTTGGTGGATAGTATGAGCAAGGGGTGGGCTCATCAATGGCGAGCTAACCGCTGGATGCGGAATAAGAGAGAAAAAGCTCAAAATCCTGATCTATGGGAAAAATTACTAAAATTATGCGAATATCACCAGGTGGAAATTCATTGGGTAAAGGGGCATGCAGGTGATCCGGAAAACGAAAAAGCCGATGAATTAGCTAATGAAGCACTCCGGAAAAAGCATTTAAAAATCGATGAATTCTTTGAGAAAAATGAACAGGAAAAAATGAATTTTTCAAATTAAATGAATATTCGTGTTAATCCTGGTATCGGGTTTTTATTTTTTATTAATTAAAACAAAGTAATAGAAAATCTATTGTCAGAAGAATGTTATTACTAAATAAAGCAATTCTGTTATTGGCATTACAGTGATGTGAGCAACAAACCTAAATCACCTTTCCTCACGGTTTGGCTCTGAGATACCAAAATCATTTTTTATTTGGATTGGACTATTCCAGAAATTTTTTCTGGTTGTTAAGCATGAGACCTTTTCTCATCAATCCATCATTTTCTTAATTTTGAGAAAAATCCAAGTATTTTTTTCTTATGTATGAGAAAATATTATCAAAGTAAGGTCCTATCATTCATCATAATTCTTTATATTTAAACAAAAACTAACATTGTTCTTAAAATCATAAAACTGGCATTGTTTTTGAATCTACATTGAACGATGTAGAAATAATAATAAATAAAATGTAGAAAAGAGATAGTTGAAAATGGAGAATGCACTCAACCCTCACGAACCTGTCTTTACCATTGGAACCATTGCTAAAATGTTGAATGTTGCCGTCCAGACCATCCGACTGTATGAGCACGAAGGGCTAATTCTCCCGGCCAAAACAGAATCTGGCAGGAGAATGTTCTCTTTGCATGATCTGGAGAGATTGAAATGTATCCGTAAATTATTAACAGAAGATGGATTAAATATCACAGGCATAAAAAAATTAATGTCGCTTATACCTTGTTGGGAGTTTAAAGGCGGTTTGGATGATGATTGTAGAAATTGTCCAGCTTATTATGAAACCGTAGGGCCCTGCTGGAGCTTGACAAAAGTTGGGGAAAAGTGTATTGGACAAGATTGTCGTTCTTGTCAGGTTTATCAAATGAATGTCAGTTGTGAAAAAATGAAAACCATTCTGTTCGGACATCATCGTCCTGGTGATTGTAAATAATTTTCAGAGTAAGAAGAAGTATAAATTCGAGGATTGATATGAAGAAGTTATTGATTTTAGGAGCAGGAACAGCGGGAACAATCATGGCCAACAAATTAGCTCCCGTGTTGGATTCTAATGAATGGCGAATAACGATTGTGGATGAAAATGAAAATCACTACTATCAGCCTGGATTTCTATTTATCCCTTTTGGCATTTATACGAAAGAAGATGTGGTTAAGTCCAAAAGGGATTATTTCCCACCAAACGTTGAAGTCATTATGTCTCCAATTGAATTGATTATGCCAGAAGAGAACAAAGTGAAATTGGGCACTGGAAAAGTACTCAGCTATGATCTTCTGATTATAGCAACTGGAAGTAGTATTCATCCTGAAGAGACCGAAGGGTTGCTAAATGGCGGTTGGCGGAAAAACATTTTTGATTTTTATACTCTCGAAGGTGCCTGTGAACTGCAGAAGTTTTTAAAATATTGGGAAGGTGGACGGATGGTGGTCAATATTGTGGAAATGCCCATTAAATGTCCGGTAGCTCCATTAGAATTCTCATTTCTGGCTGACTGGTGGTTTACAGAACAAGGTATTCGTGATAAGGTCGAGATTATTTATGTAACGCCTTTGCCTGGTGCTTTTACCAAACCCAAAGCTTCGCAATTATTGGGCGATTTTTTAGAAAAGAAAAATATTCACCTGGTTCCAGAATTTGCTGTAGGTCGAGTAGATTCGGCAAAAAATAAAATTATCTCGTGGGATAACAAGGAAGTTGAATATGATCTGCTCGTCACTATTCCAACCAACATGGGAGCGGAAGTCATTGCTAATTCTGGTCTGGGAGACGATTTAAATTTTATCCCTACGGACAAGCACACGCTTCAATCATTAAAATATGAAAATATTTTTGTAATTGGCGATGCCACCAATTTACCCAGTTCCAAAGCAGGTTCTGTAGCACATTTCCAGGCAGATATTTTATTTGAGAATGTTTTACGCTATATCGAGGGGCGTCCTCTGGTGCCAGAGTTTGATGGTCACGCCAATTGCTTCATCGAGTCTGGTTTTGGAAAAGGATTGCTCATTGATTTTAATTATGATGTTGAACCGTTGCCTGGGAAATTTCCACTTCCAGGAATTGGACCCTTTTCTCTTTTACAAGAAACCAGAATGAATCATTGGGGAAAAATGATGTTCCGTTGGATTTACTGGAATCTTTTATTAAAAGGTTCTGAATTACCCATTGAAGCACAAATGAACTTGGCAGGAAAGAGGCTATAACTATGGAAAACAAAAATATTGAATTACAGATTCAAGCTATCAACGATAAACTTGATTTTATTACAAAACAGTTGAATGAACAGCAGCGTCGACAACGTGAATGGCAAGAGCTCAAACATGATCTTGCCCTTATCGGAAAAGATGTTTTTCAAGTGGCGATGGATGAATTGGACGAGGTAGCTCAACATTTCGATGCATCTGACTTGATCTACTTGCTGAAAAAATTATTAAGAAATACCCGCCATCTGGTCAAGCTTATGGACCAGGTTGAAAGCGCTTCTGATTTTGTGAAAGATGCTACTCCATTAAGCAAACAGGTATTTACTCATCTTTTAGAAACGTTAGATGAGATGGACCGCAAAGGTTATTTTGAGTTTGCTCGAGAGATTTTTAATATTATCGATACCATTGTGACATCTTTTACCCTTGAGGATGTGATTTTACTCCGAGAGAATATCGCCACAATTTTATTAACAGTTAAAAATCTTACTCAGCCTGAAATGTTGGCTACCGTGAATAATGCTTTAAGTTTCTTTCAGAAAATGGATGTTGAAATAGATAAAGATATCAGTTATTGGCAATTATTTAAACAAGCTCGCGATCCTGAGTTAAAAAGAGGTCTGGCTTTTATTATCCAGTTTATGAAAAACATGGTTAGTTCTAATGGTAAAAAACTTGAAGATTTAAATGAACAAAGATTGCAAAAAAAGGAGGAATAAGTTATGCCTACTAAAATTTTAGGTGGCAAAGAAGTTGAAGTGGATGCCGAAGGGTATTTGGTAAATCCAGATGATTGGACTGAAGAAGTAGCCAAGGATCTGGCAAAAGAAGAAGGTATTGAATTGGCTGAAGCTCATTGGAAAGTTATTAATTTCATTCGAAAAGATGCAAAAGAAACCGGTCAAGTTCCTACAATTCGTCGGATGAAAAATGCGGGCGGTATTCCCACGAGTGAACTATATCAGTTATTTCCGGATGGGCCGGCTAAAAAGAGCGCCAAAATTGCCGGATACGGTAAACCACAAGGGTGTGTCTAATAATAAAAAAGTAGTTAACATAAGATTGTGGCATTAAAAAAAGAAAGAGTTGCTTTTTATTTCTCAATCCCAGTTGGAAATATTTTTTGGGTTTACCTGGTTTCAGTGAGTTTCTCTTAAAAATTCTCATAAAAAAATAATCGGACTCAAATCTGTGGGAGATGAAAAAAATGGCTGAAGAAAAAATCAAAAAAGTCTCCATTATTATTTCTAAAGGTTCACTTGAGGGTGTCTATCCTGGATTGATCATGGCCAATGGTGCTCGGATGGAAGGGATTGAAACAAATCTCTTCTTCACCTTTTTCGGACTGGAAGCCATTATGAAGAAGCGGATGAATAAATTGAAAGTCGCCACAGTTGGAAATCCGGCAATGCACATCCCTTCGCTGATAGGAATACTGCCAGGAATGTCGGCCATGGCTACGTCTATGATGAAAAAACAAATGGAAAAGTTGGATATTCCACCGGTAGGTGAGTTTATTGAAATGATTTATGATGCCGGAGCTAAATTATATGCATGTAAGGCTACTGTCGAGATGTTTAAATTAACCAAAGGTGATTTTTGTTCACAGGTGGAAAGTATTATTAATGTGGCTAGATTTTACGAAATCGCAGCCGGTGGGCAAATTATTTTTACGTAAATTATATACCATATTGTAAGATTTTGAATGAAGCTATTCCAATGAAAATAATTCCAGAGGAATAGCTTCTTTTTTTAATAAATAAAACCGAAAAACACAAATGTGAAAGAAAGAGGTGTTTAGATATAATGATTAGAATTGAATTTCTAAAAATTATAAAATCACAAGTTAATTTACGTCAAAATACTAATTTTGACTTAGTTCAAATACTTGTAAAATGAAATATATTATTAGATATTTGTATTATTATATTGCATTTAAGGATAGTGGTTTAAAAATTTTAGAATTCATGGTAAGATTATATAAAAACTATGTTTAAAAATAAAAACTATTGCAATTTATACAGCAAATACTTAAAATATGTAAATTATTTTATAGTTTGATGAGGTGTGTTGTATTAGGTAGAAAATAAAGGAGGAAAAATATCGACAAACCTTGAAATACAAAGATTTACACTCCAAAGAAAGGAAATGTTTCTTTATAAGAATGGAATTCCTTTTAACTACAAATGAAGATATTATAAGTACCATGAAAAATAATCAACATTAATATTTTTATTATATTGGAGAAAATAATTTAATTTTTAAAATTTCTTAAAAATATGGGGTTTCTTCATTATACTACATACTACGTTGACTGATCTCGTCATAATAACAGTTTTATTAATTTTCTAATATTATTATTTTGTCGAATAAAACTAACTGAATAAAAATATTTTGTTTATTATATGGTTTATTTTTATCTTTTGTATTATTAAAATTAGTTTACATTTAATTGTGACTTAAATCAAACGTAATATAATACGAGATAGTTCACCTATAAGTTGCAAAAAAGTATTAATTTTCAGGAGGATTTATAATGAAAGTAATTAAAAATGCCATTCTCTTGGTATTGCTCCTGTTTATACCTCAACTTATTTTCGCAGCGACAACAGGTAAAATTGCTGGTCGTGTTATTGATAAAAAGACAGGCGAAGCTTTACCTGGTGTCAATGTGGTTGTTGAGGGAACAAATTTAGGCGCTTCGACAGATATGGATGGCTTTTATTTTATTTTGAATATTCCTGCAGGTACTTACAATGTGAAATTTATGTATATTGGCTATAAGGAAGTGACTGTGAGTAATGTGAGAGTTATGACGAATTTAACTACCAAAGTAAATGTTGAAATGGAGGAAGCGGCTTTAGATATTGGTGAGGAAATTGTTGTAGTTGCAGAACGTCCTTTGATTCAAAAGGACATTACTGGTAGTCAGACAATTACTACTGCTCAGGAATTGCAAGCCATTCCGTTTGAGGATGTTGAAGATATTGTCAATATTACACCAGGGTTTATTGATGGACATGCTAGAGGAGGGCGTGCTGGAGAAGTTTTATATCAAATTGATGGCGTTACCACGATGGATCCTTGGAATAACACCTTTGATACCGATGTTCCTGAGTTTGCGGTAGAAGAGGTTTCAGTAATTACCGGCGGATTCAGTGCTGAATATGGCAATGCACAATCAGGTGTTGTAAATATGGTTATTAAAGAAGGTGGGCCGGAATATGATGGAAGTATCCGGTATAAAACCAGTGATTTTGGCAATTCCAGATTTTCGGATCATCATCGTTTGCAGAATGTGGAATTTGCTCTTGGTGGTCCTGATCCAATTACTCGAAATCTTTTCAATTATCGGGATAAAGTTCGGTTTTTCATTTCTGGGGAGTATCGGAAAGATGATGGGCGTTTTGATAATCAAAAACACCGTGCATTTAATTTCCAGGGAAAATTAACTTGGACGCCATCTAATGCTCATAAGTTTACTTTTTCTTTCTTAGGAGATCGAGATGATTATGGAGTATGGTCAAATTTGTGGAAGCGGAAAGTTAATGAAGATCAAAATATGATGATGCCGCAATTGGTAAATCCAGACCTTCCTAATTATATCCGTAATCCTGAAGATAGTTTAATTGCTCTCTGGTGGGGAAATGGCAAGCTGGATACAGAGGATCTTAATCATAATGGATTCCTGGACCCAGGAGAAGACTTGAATGGTAACGGGAAAATTGATACAGAAGATTTAAATCATGATGGAAAGATTAATGTTTTTAATATGCTGGATCATTTGCCGAGATACAATGCGCGTAGTGAGAATTTTATTTTTAACTGGGTTTTTCAAATTGGGCCAAAGTCATTTTTAGAAACTAAATTCAGCCGCTTTCGCACTTCGTTAAAATATAATGTAAAAGAAAATATTAATGAAGATAAAGATGGCGATGGACATTTAGATTTATTTTATGATGTCGATGGGGATGGAATTAAAGAAGATGTAGATGGAGATGGAGATAATCGGCATGAGGATTTGAATGGTAATAAGGAATGGGACTGGAAACTGGATAATGGCGATACTGATTTGTATACTGATGAAAATAATAATGACTATATTGATGCTTCGGAAATTGGGCCTCAGGAAAACTGGATTCCCTGGACTAGTATACCGATTTTTAATTTAAAGGACAATGATGGTTTTTATACTTATGGTCCTGGTCCATCTTATTATCGCTTACGCTGGAATTATGATCAGAAAATCACCTATTCTGGAAAAGTAACTTATTATAGTCAGATTGACAAAAATAATGAAATAAAGGCAGGTGCAGAATTTAATTATTATGATATTTTTGATTTTGATCGAGATCTGGCTTCCGGTGGTAATGTGTATGGACAACGGGTTGATGTAAATCCCTATAGCTTTGCAGCCTTTTTCGAAGATAAGATGGAATATGAAGGCATGATTTTAAATGCCGGTTTGCGTTTAGATTATTTTAGCTCAAACACAACTTTTCCGGCTGATCCCAATGATCCGGTTGAACCTGGTGAGGGTAAAATTAAAAATCCTATAAAAACTAAAGCTCGGACCTATATTAGTCCGCGTTTAGGAATTGCTCATCCCATTACTGATCGCGATGTGATTTATTTTAATTATGGACGATATTTCCAGATCCCACGATTTTTTATTCTTTATTCCAATCTTTCATTTGACCTTTCTGGAGCATTCCCATTAGTTGGTAATCCCAATATTGAACCCGAAACAACCACTTCTTATGAAGTAGGAGTGAAGCATCAGATTACTAATGATATGAAAATAGAGGTGAAGGGATTCTTTAAAGATATTCAGGGTTTAACAGATACCCGCCAGGTTTATTATACAGCCGCAAATTATTATACTATTTATCAAAACCTTGATTATGGAAATGTGCGTGGCTTTGAAATTCAATTGTACAAACGGATGAACAGATTCCTTGGTGGAACAATTAACTACACTTATTCAATTGCCAAGGGAAAATCATCTAGCTATCGGCAGAATTATGATTTAACCTGGGCTAATTCTATTATCCCCACTGAAGAGAATTTCTTGGATTGGGATCAGCGTCATACACTAAATGCTAATATTAACTTAAGAGTACCTCATAATCAGAAATTGTTATTTGGTAAGAGCTGGTTGGATGATGTTGGGGTAAATTTTGTATTCAGATATGGAAGTGGTTTACCTTATTCGTCTACTCAGAGGACTCGTATCCCACCAATTAATGATAAAAGACGTCCACCAACCTATTTCATGGATATGATTATCGATAAACAAATTCAACTTACTGATGAAGTGAAATTAAAATTCTTCTTGTGGGCAAATAATCTTCAAGAGCAATGGTTCAAAAAGCGCAATATAATAGACATTGCTGACGTTGAATGGTATGAACAATTTAATGATCCAACTGGTCGTTACCATGATCCTTCTGTTTATAGCGAGGGAACTACCTGGAATTTGGGAGTTCAGATTGATTTCTAATCCTTAAAAAATAATATGAAGTAGAGGAAGATATATATCTTCCTCTACTGATATTTAATATAAAACGAAGTAAAGTTTAAATCATAGGTGGAGGCGGAGAATGGACAATAAATTAAATTTTTTCCTAGTGCTTTTTTTAAGCCTGATGTGTGCAGTGGGGCTTCTCGCCCGTGATAAAAGGCAGAGTAAAATGTTGAATAAACCTGCAGGTGACAACTCTCTTGCAGAAGATCGTGTACATAAAGTAGGGACGCTTTGGAATACTATTAGTAATTTTGGTCGATATGGCGACCCGGATGCAAGTTCGACCGATCGTCCCTCAATGGAATGGCCAGGTGCGTCTAGAGTATGTTATCTTTGGGAAGGGCGTTTCTGGGTTGGTGGTACAGTAGGTGGAGAAATTAGAGTTTCCCATGCAGATTATGGAAATTATGAATTCTGGCCAGATCCTAATGAAGAATTTTTTATGGGACCTGGTAAATCCATTGAAGACCACCGTGTAGTTTTCGATGATCTTGATCCTAATTGGCATGATACTAAACCTTTGGGTATCAGGGTCATTGAAAGAGGATTAACGTGGTCAACTCCTGATTACGATGATTTTATCGCTTATGAATATACAGTGATAAATGCCAGCGCTGAACTAAGCGAAGGTCCCCATACTATTAAAAATTTCTTTGTGAGCTGGGTTTACGATTGTGACGTTGGTACTGTTGCAGATGTGACAGATCCTCATATTGATGACCTGGTAGATTTTGATGGATGGGATGGAGATGCCACAGATACGGACATTGAAGATATTGTGGAAAATATTGACATAAATGGCAATGGTGTTCTGGACGGGTACGACGAATGGGGCATTCCGTATGGTCGAAGATTACTGGGACGTAAGGAACCTCAACCAAATTATGATCCAAGCAAAATTCATCCTGATGGTTTCTGGGATGAGTGGAGTGTGATCCTGGATAAAAATGGTCCACCCTTACGTTGGCAGGCAGATGTACCTTCCGAAGGACGAATTGCTGGTGAAATTGCAGTTGTAAATGGTGACACCTTACGCGGCTACTGTGTGCCCAGAAATATGTCTTATATGTATGATGCGGATAACTCCGCAACTTCAAAATTCGATACTGGCGAACGGGATGAGTCTTTTGGACCTGTAGATGGATTTATTGGTGGGGCTTTAATTTATACAGATCATGAGCCTTACTATACCTCTACCGATGATACATTGCGTCGTGTTTATACACATCAATGGTGGAACTGGGAAAGTGATCCTGGCTCTGATCTGGAAAAATATCAATATATGAGTGCTACCCACCCCTTTAGTTTATTTAAATTTTTGCCCAATCCTTTAGATCTGGGGGCTCCGGAATTTGATTATCGATGGATGACTACTACTGGTCCCTTTGGAGAATTTAAACCTGGTGAAGAACTACATTTTGTTTATGTTGCTGCGGTTGGTAAGGGATTAATGGGGTTACGGCAAAATGTTGATAATGCTTTGAAAGCCTATTATGCAGGTTCTCAGCATAGTAATCCTTACCATCCATCTGCACCTGAGGAGGACCTTCATTGGGTATTGCCTATTCCTCCTCCACAACCTACTTTAACATATAGTCCGGGATATAACAGTGTAGAATTAAACTGGGATAATATTGCTGAAACGGCTGTTGATGAAATGATCGGTGAAGTGGATTTTCGCGGGTATAAAATCTACCGCGCCATGTATTCGCCTTCTAATTGGCAAATGATTGCTGCATTTGATAATGTGGATGAAGAAGTACCGGTAGTAACAACTGAGGGTGATACATTAGGATGGACTAATTTACCAGATATTACCCATCATTTTGTGGATCAAGGTGGAGTTTTTATGGGGCATGAATATGAACGACCATTAAATGGATTACCTTACTATTATGTTGTGGTAGCCTATGATCCAGATAAACCTGCAGTAGGTGGACGACCTGCCTTGAAGTCTATTGAATCTCCAAGAACAAATTTCATGACTGATCCAGAAACTGGAGCACCTGTTCCTGTTATTCCAAAGGGATTGTATGAAATTGAAAATAACAGAATTGTTCCAGAGCAGGATTTATCTAAAGTAACCGTATTTCCAAATCCATATAAAGGAACATCAATCTTGGAAGAACGTTATCAGGAAAAAATTGTCTTCCAGAATTTACCGCCTGCTTGTAAGATTTCTATCTTCACAATAACTGGTGATCATATCATTTCTATTGATCATACAGATGGAACAATGCAAGAAGAATGGAATCTGGTGAGCCGAAACAGGCAGTCTGTAAAAACCGGTCTGTATATATATGTAGTTGAAACTGAAGATGCGAAAAAAGTAGGAAAATTTGTTATTTTAAGATAAAGGCTTATGACTCCAACAGGACAACAGGTTTAGAGGAGGATAAAAATGCGAAGATATTTTATATTTATATTAATGATCATATTGATGACCTCCCTTAATTCATGGGCACAGGGTATTGCCAAAGTAGGTACGGCAGGTTATCAATTTTTAAAAATTGTATCCGGTGCGCGAGGCTTAGCGCTGGGAGATGCAGGTGATCCAATTGTGTTTGATGCTTCTTCCATGTTCTGGAATCCTGCCACGCTTAATTTTACAAAAAATTCCAGTTTATTTTTAGCTCATGGCAACTACCTGGCAGATATGAATTATGAAGCCTTTGGTTTTTCGAAGGTATTAAAGGGTATTGGTGTGGTTGGCGTGAATATGGTTTACCTAGATTCAGGTCCAATTGAGGAAACTACTGTAGAGATGCAAAATGGCACTGGAAATACCTTCTCTGCAGTAAGTTATGCCGTGGGCGTTTCATTCGCCCGCTTGTTAACCGAACGTTTTGGTATTGGTGGAAGTGTAAAATACGTAAATGAAAATCTAACTAAAGATCTGGGCGAAGATAATTCTACTGGAGCATGGGCCGTGGATCTGGGTACTATTTATTATCCGGGGTTCGAAAGATTCGAAAGTTTACGTCTGACTATGTCAGTAAGAAATTTTGGACCAGAGGTTCGTTTAAAAGGCCAATATTACGATTTTGATGGAATAAAAGGTGAATTTCTTACAGAACCTACTGATTATAAAGAATTTCCGTTGCCATTAATGTTTCGTTTTGGTCTAGGATATGACCCCATTGATAATGCGACACATAAATTATCTATTGCTATTATTGGTGAACATCCCAATGACAATCTGGAACGGGTGAATTTAGGAGCAGAATATACCTTTCTGAAAATAATTTCCCTAAGAGGTGGGTATGTTCTTAATCATGATGTTCGAACTTTTAGTGCGGGGTTAGGATTAAATTTATCCGTATTTGGCCAAACCAATTTAAAAATAGATTACGGATATGCACATTATGGTGTACTTGAAGATTTACAAATGTTCTCATTGATATTCGATTGGTAATTGTATTTGTGTAAATTCAAAGATTTCCTTTAATGAGGAGGACATTATGAGTAAAATAATTCGATTGAATTCTATTAATTTAGGTCTCGTACTGGTTCTATTTTTGAGTTTAGGATTTATAACCGCAGATATGGCTGCAAGTCTTGAAGAACCAGAAGTGGGGCAAACCTTAATTTTTAATAAATTTAATGAAGGATTTTTTGTTGGATATTCTAAGGTAAGTGCGACCTGTCAGGCAATTGGAGAAAACATTGTTGTTTATACCGAAGATGCTAATGTGAAGGATATTTTTGGTGAAGAGGTGAATGGACAATTCATGATGTACGCAGCGACAACGACCGGACTATATGTTAGTGCAGATAGTGGTAAAACCTGGACATTTCTGAGTTATGTGTTCGATCTTGCTGATGAAAATGAAGAAGCAGAAGCCTTTGGTGAACAATTTGTGGCTGTTACTCCTGGAGATAAGGTTATTCTTACTGGTTCTACAAAAGCACTATATTGGTCGAGAGATGGGGGCAAATCGTTCCGCAAGATAACTCGTGGTTTACCTAAAAATGTTCCTTATTATAAGGTACTTTTTGATATTTCTCAGGGAACAGCAGAACGAAAGATTCGCAAATTTATCGCAACAGGTGGGGGACTTTATTACATACAGGATGTTGTCGCCCGGAGTTGGAAAAATTTGAACGATGGCATGCCATTTGTTCCTCCCAATCCTGCGCCTGCCTATGATATTGAGATAATTGAGGATTCTGTCCTTTATGTCGCCTCAGAATTTGGTCCTTTTAAAGGATGGATTAATGAAAAAGGGGATGAATTCTCGTGGGAACCTCTTATTAAAAAATCTGTTTCTTTTACACCTCAAACAATAGATAATAGCGATTCATTAACATTTTTATTACAAAAGGATTACGATGGATATTCCCTTTCTACCGCTTCTCATATTTATGTATTAGACTCTGAAACTGGAGCTCACTGGGCAGTTAACCCAGTAGAAGATTCTCTAGGCAATCTTATTGGGATGTTAAATGAGGATAATCTATATTTCACAGGGACTTTTTCTGGAGACTATAGCACCATAAATCCCGAAAACCTGGAAATGATGATAACCAGTTGTGAGAAGGTGGAAGAGATTGAATTTACTGACGATGGTACAATTTTCGCAGCCTCTGCCTCAAAAGTATATCGTATTACTCCTGACGGAAATGTAATGGAATATACTTTGGGAGAAGATGTCGCCGATCTTACAATCAAGGCACTTTTAGTGGATGGTGATGTTCTTTTAGTAGGAACAAATAAAGGATTATATAAATCCGAGCTAAATTCAATCAATTTTATAAAAGTTAGTCCGTTACTTTCAGATGGATATGGCATTGATAATCAAGATCTGGACATTAATATCATAAAAAAGAGTATATCTGATTCATATTTATTAGGGTGCTCAATTGGGGGACTGGTTGAAAGTTCAGATCTGAACGAATGGGTCACCCATAATTTGGGTTTAACTTATCGTAAAGTTTCACCCAATGCCATTACTCGAATTATAAATGCATTTGATAATAGCTCTGCATATGATCCAAATATTGGTATTTATCAGAGGACTATTGATTATTTTGGTGAACTATCAAATGTTGATAATTATGATAAAGTTTTTCTATTAATTACAGATTTAGTAGATGAATTTTTCTTACAAGCAGGGAATGGAACAGATTATAAAGATGGTCGTGTTGATCCTGTTGATTTATTAAGTAAAGAAGAAAACTCTAATAGTAATCAACGGGAAATTATTTATTTAGATGATTACCCAACCGATCTTGAGGAATCCTTAGAAGCAGAATCAGCAATTTCTCACTATTTGGCAGAATTGATTCAATTAAATTATGATAAAGATGAAGAACGCTGGTTAACTGAAGGAATTTCCATGTGGTCACGTTGGATTAATGGCTACAAATTTTATTCTCATGATGGGCAGAGTGCCTATCTGGATTTAACCAGTACTCTAAAACCAAAAGGACGAACAAATAATTTATTTAACTGGGGTGACGCTGGATTTGATAAGAAAGAACGCGAATTTTCTTTTGTATTTTTCACTTATTTATTTGAGCATCATTTGTTTGATTCTACAGGTGTAAAGGCTCTAATTGCTGATACAACCAATGGGATGGAAAGTGTTGAAAATCATTTAAAATCAGGAACATTTAGACAATTTTTTACAGATTTTGCAAAAGCTTTATATTTTGACGCATTGGGAGCGGAATATGAAAATGGTAAATATTACTTTGCTTCAATAGATGTGGAACCTGAAAAATTACCTATTGATTTTGGATTCTTAACAAATCCACCTTATGTATTTAATTTTTCCGGATGGAGTTACTATTATTTTCAAGTAAAAGTTTGGGATACTAATAAAAATTCACTGGTTGCACCATTAATTGATTCTGTGGTGGTTTTTAATGGAGATGATGTAACAAAATACGAAGTTTATTTGATACAACAAGAAAATCCTGATTTAAATGAAAATTTTGTAATTTCTCCAATTAATTTGGATAAATACAACCGGGGAATAGGTCAATTGCAGGTAAAAACAAGTGAGGATGATTCCGATTCTTATACAACGTTTCTTCTTTTGATTATAAGCAATGAACCATTAGCTCAAGATGGTGGAGCTTTAACACTGGAGGTGGATACGGAAGTACCAGAACGAACTGCTTTTTATCCACTTCAGAATGTTGTAAAGGAAACCTATTTTGATTTCTATGCGTTTTCCAGCGAAAGAGCATTTATTGATGGTGGACAGGCCAAATTACTGGGTATTGGTAGTGAAGAAGAACCAGAAATTGAAGGGCCCGAAGTTCTGGCTATTGGTGCAACAGATACTTTGCAATTTACTTTATCACCCTTTTTAAGAAATGAAAAAGATATTTTTATTTATCATGGATTTTTCGATATTGCTTCACTTCTCACAGGAAATGGAGGAACTGTTACTCTGATCCAGCGAGGGGAAGATTTTGCGGGTAATAAATATCAGATTTCTCGAAATTTACAATATTCCAAAGCAATAGCCCATAAAAAATTTATCTTAAATAGTGAAGATAAATCATTTGGTTTAGTTGCGGAAAATGGAGTAAAAGAGAATACCATTGTTACTCTATATAAAATGGACCGGAATGATGTGAAAATTATAGAGCCAAATGTTCAAGACGTAGTTATGAGTGATGTTTACATCCTTGGTCCGGTACAGAAAAAAATTGAGAATGCCCGTATTTCCATTTCTTATGCTGATCAAAATATAAACGAAAATGATATCTCGAAATTAGCTATTTACACCAAAACAGAGAATGGTTGGGTACAAGTTAAGAGTTACATCGATCGTAAAAGCAAAAAAGTATTTGCGAATGTGGATCAATTAGGACAATTCAGATTGCAAAAAGGTAATATAGAAAGTAATTCAGAAGTTCTTCCTCTTTCTTTTAAACTAATGCAGAATTATCCAAATCCGTTTAATCCTACTACAACAATTGTTTATCAACTTCCAGAAGATTCGTATGTAACTTTAACTATTTATAATATCTTGGGACAAAAGCTAAAAACAGTAGTAAATGAATTTAAAAAAGCTGGTACATATTCTTACAAGATCAATCTTGAGAAAGAAATTGGTCGGCAACTTAGTTCGGGTGTGTATTTTTACACCATTCAGGCGGGGCAGTTCACCGATACGAAAAAAATGATCTTAATGAAATAATTTATGAAAATTATATTTAGGAGGAATATAGAGCGATGAAATACATCATCAAGAGTCTCCTGATTGTAAGTATTCTTTTCTTAATTATGGGATGCGAAACATCCAGTGAAAACATTCCAACACAATTTGAAAATGTTAAAAGTTTTCTTGAAGAAGGTTGGGACTATTATGTAAAAGCGGATTATGATTCAGCACTTATGGCCTTTAATCGGGCCATTGAGAGACAATCAGGTAATTTAGAAGCTCATAATGGAGCTGCCTGGTGCCTATATCATCAAAATGAACTTGATAAAGCTGCTGCGAAATTTCAATTTGTTGTTTCTCTAGCAGAAATTAACAATGTCACCGAAATGTTAGCATCTGGTTATGCTGGATTAACACTAACAGGCATAAAGCAAATGATAAATGCTGTTGAAAATGGAAAACCTGCTGGCGAAGTGGATGAAATTAAGTTGAATAAAATAATACAAAATGGAAATAAATTATACGAGATAGATCCAAATTACCAGCATCCATACGAACCTGATGTGATAAATGTTGAAAATATATTAATTGCTGTTGCAGAAAGTTATTATAATATTCAGTATTTTTATGAAGCGGCAAAGAAAATAGATGCGATATCCAGTGAATTTTTACAGAATTTATTGCAAACAGTTCCACACAATGATGTAGTGGATACATTTATGACCGCGCCAATTAACGACGATGGGGAAGTATTTATTGATTGGTCAGAAGATGGTGTTATAACAATAGATAATGTGAAAGCTGTAGATGGAGGAAACAATCCGGCCTTTGTTGCACTTATTTCTGGTAGTCAAGTTAAATTTAATGATGATGTGGATTTGTATGAAGAAACTCTCCAGGCGGTAGATACAGTAGTAAATGGAGATACAGTATTTGTAGTAAAGCCTTCTCAACAAACGATTTATAAAGTCAATAAAGCATTAGATGAAAATCTTTTTTCACGAAAAACTGAAATTATAAAAATTGATGGAAATTTCTTTGTTGTTATAAAAGAGTTGGAGAATTCACAGTCTGTAACATTGGAATATCGTTATAAAAGAAAATTTGAGATTCAATTTAAGAAAACATCTGATTTTTATCTTTATCTGGATAAAATTGCAGCAAAATTGTTTGATTTAAAGTCAAGTTAAATAAAAAAAAGGAGGTGATGAACAAAGAAGTTGGCAATTTAATTCATTTTGCACTTATCGAAATGGTTTTATAACCAAAAGTAAAGGAGAAGGCTTATGTACAAAAAAGTGCTAGTATTACTATTAGGAGTTTTGTTTTTGTTTTCTCTTGTTAATGCTGATAATTCAGCATTAAAGAATCACAAAGTTGATAAGGTTACAAAAAAGGTGGGGCTGGTTGGACCAGATGGTGTGAATTATAATGTTAAATATTTGAAAAATGTGAAATCTCCGCTGGAAAACATAGGTATAAAGCCTACTGGGAAGTTCAATGATGCCCAACCCTTGAAGAAAAAATTATTACCCAAAGTCGGAAATACAGAATCTTTTGAGGATGTGATTCAATATGCCGACAGGCCCTATGACGCAGGTTTTATTTTTGGTCCCAATGATAGTGTGGCAGTGTGGTTCCGTCCTGCTACCCAATGCTCACTTCTGGCTGTTGTTGTTGACTTTAATGATGATGCAGTTGGCTATACTTATAATATAGAAATCCATCGTGTCGCAGACCATGTGGATGGTGTGTATGATTTTTCCAAGGGTACGGAAAGTGGCGCCAGTATGGATGGATTTGATCAGAATTGGACTGGCCCTATGCTAGGAAGTTTTGAATATACAGTAAGTGCTGCAGATATAGTCGAATTTCCCATTAATGCGTTTGGATTAACCGATGAACAACAGAATATAGGATTGCATGATTTTGCCGTAATGTGGGCATTCCCGCCTGAAACAGGTGCAGATGAGGCTCAGCTCTATGGTGATACGCCTACACCTTTAAATCATCACGGATTTAAATACTATTCTGAAGGGCATGCCTCATTAGGTGGGCAACCTGGTTGGGTAGCTCGTTATAATTTCTCTATATGGGCAAAAGTACTTTATTACGGAGACCCACCTCCTACAATCGAAAATGCTAACGACTTGGCCGATCAGTATAATTCTGTTGATCCCGGTCCCTATACTGTAGAAGCAGATGTAAAGGATCTGGGTACAGATGTATTTACTGGTTATGTAAGAAAAGTAGCTCTTATTCTGGATAATGATGATGATTTAGCTAATGGTGTTACCGATACGATTTGGGTATATAATGAGCCCAGTGGTACTGATGATTCTGTCCATGTGTCTTATGATATTCCCAATCCTGGCGTGGGCAATTCAGTGTATTACTGGTGGTATGCAGAAGATAATGGCGCCGAAAATACATCTGATCCGGAAGCCGTAACGCATGTCACCGTTTCTAAAAAAATGCATTTTACTGTTCGGGAGAAGAATCCTGATGCAACTATTTTACTAGTAGATGATTCAAATGGTCAGGGTTTATCAGAACAGTATACTTCAGCTTTGGATGCTTATGGTTATGTTTATGACGTGTGGGATACACAAGATGGTGATACCACTTCTCTAGAAATTTTAAGTCTATATAATACTCTGATCTGGTATACAGGTACAGCCAATGGTGGTAAATTCAACGATCTGGTAGAAAGCCAGATTATACCATTCCTGGATAATGGAGGAAATCTGTTCTTCTCCTCTTCAGACTTTGTTGGTGTCCGTGAAGAATTTGAAAATGAATGGACAGAATGGACAGTTCCAACAGATCCGTTTATTACGAACTATCTCAAAGTATCTGAAATATTGGATGATGCTAACGCTACAAGAACAGAAAGTGGATATTCATCTGATACGCTTTATACTGGTTTAGAGGGTACAATTACTGAACCTGCCATTGTTGATACTTTTGAAGCGGATATGTTAGACTTTGGTTATACCGACTGGTCTGGCGAAGTGATTCCGGCAGATGATGCCGAAACAATTATGCAGGTCTTCAGTGAAGAGCTGGGTGATTGGGATCAGACTGCTGGACTGGCCTATACAGGAACTTATAAATTAGTTTATCTGCCCTGGTGCTTCGAAAGTATTATTGATGGTGCAGTACGTACCAAATTATTGAGCATTTTCTTAGGTGATTTCTTTGGGGAAAATGCGGCGCCATTATTCAGCAATTTGGATGGACCACGATATGGTGTTTCTGGTAATGGACCATTTGATGTGAGTGTGGAAGTGGAAGATATGGATGGTGCTGTGGCCACCGTTGAACTGGGATATTCTGTAAACCAGACTGATTATGTGTGGGTCGGAATGACTGAGCAAGATGGAAAATATGTGGGACAAATCCCTGCACTCCAGAGTGGAGATACACTTGTAACTTATACTGTTCGGGCAACAGATGATCAGGGTAAAACACAATATCATACAGAAACTCGCTATATTATTCCGACTGATTTCGTCCCGGAAAATACCAATTTACTGTTGGTATTTGATGAACCATACGATTGGTATGTTGGTGTTAATGTAGACTCGTCCGTTATTGATATTCTGGATGAAATGGGTGTAGCTTATGATATCTGGGATGCAGATGCCCGCGGATTGATGGATGCAAAGACAGTATTGAGTAATTACCATACAGTTATCTGGGTTGGCTATGCAGACTGGGAAGGCGATCACTTACCCATGAAATCTGCTGATAATCCCATTGCAGAATATCTGGATATGGGTGGTCATTTCTTCTTGAGTTCTGAGGAAATTATGGGTGCCTGGACAAATTGGGAAAATGCTGAATTTACTTCTGGAGATTTTGCTTATGATTATTTAGGTGTTGAATGGGTTGGTCATGATTTCGGTTACGATACATTGAAAACCGATATGGATCCTGCGGCAGCATCTCTTGTTGCTGGGTTAGATTCTATTGTTCAGTTGAGTGTGCCTGAAGGTAGTGGAATTGGCAATTATGCCGATGTTATTGATCCTGTTGGTTTATCAGAAGATAATGTGACTGCTGCTGTACCTTTCTGGGGTTGGTTGCCTGATTATGAATTTTTCTATTATGCTAGTGTGGCTTATGAAAATGTTATCTTCACACCATTCACAATCGCAGGGCTGGATTCTACTGTCCGTGCAACCTTCCTGGCGAATGTACTCAACTACTTTGGAACACCAGGCGCGCCTAATGCAATTGAGCATATTGTTGAAACGGTACCAAGTAAGTTCCAGTTAAAGCAAAATTATCCGAATCCATTTAATCCAACCACGAAGATCGCTTTTGATTTGCCGAAAGCCAGTAAAGTGACGTTGACCATTTATAATACACTTGGTCAAAAAGTTAGAACGCTAGTAAATAACCAGTTAAGTGCCGGTTCATATTTAGTTGATTGGGATGGACGCAATGAAGCTGGCATGAAAGTTTCCAGCGGATTGTATATCTATCGTCTTGAAACGGATAATTTTGTGGCAACGAAGAAGATGATGTTAATGAAATAAAAATGAATCTTTAACCACAGAAAAGCCAGGGAACTATTCCCTGGCTTTTCTTATTTTTTACCCCTCCTGCTAAATAAATGTTTTTATCAAAAAAATTCTCGAATTATATTGATGAATATGATATTATTATTCTTCAGTTTATTATAAGGAGGATTATCGTGAAATTGGAAAAACGTTTATTGTGTATATTATTTATTTGCATTTTAACAATTTCGAGTTTTGCTAAAGCTCCCCAATTGAAGATTTTTGGTAATGACAAGCAACTTTACATTCCGGGCCAGTTTGTAGTCAAATTCAAAAAGAGCCGGGGACGCAGTTTTTGGAAAGCAACAAGTGTGCAAAGTTATTTTTTAGCTTATAATGTTAAAAATGTAAAATCTGTATTTTCTCATGTGAAAAATCAAATACTAGCTGATCAATTAAACCTCCACAACACATTTCTGGTGGAAGTAGATAAAAATGTAAACATTCGACATTTGATTCAAACCTATCGAAATAATCCAGATATTGAATATATAGAACCACATTATATCGGTTTTGTGGAAAGTATCATTCCTAATGATCCGTTGTATACCTCTCAACAATATTTAGAGCAAATACATGCACCAGAGGCATGGGATATTACTCAGGGAACGTCAGATATCATTATTGGTATTTTGGATACTGGGGTTGATTGGAAACATGAAGATTTGAAGAATTCAATCTGGCACAACCCCGGAGAAATAGCGGAGAATGGAATTGATGATGATAACAACGGTTATATTGATGATATTATCGGTTGGGATTTTGTTGATGGTATAGCTGATACAGCAGCCGGAGAAGATGGATTTTTACCAGATAATGATCCTATGGATTTCGATGGGCATGGAACACATATAGCAGGCATAGCTGCTGCAACGACAAATAATGATACAGGTGTAGCTGCTGTGTCCTGGGGAGCACGGATTATGCCACTGCGCTGTGGGTGGCATGCCTCCGATGGTAATGGATATGTTTCTTCTGTTTTTGCAGCAGAAGCCTATACTTATGCTGCAGATAATGGTGCACATATTGTAAATCAGAGTTCGGGAAATAGCGGACAACTCATTGTGGATGCAGCTCTTTATGCCTTTTTGAATAATGTTTTAATTACCGAATCGGCTGGCAATTCAAACGCTCCAACACCGAGTGCACTGGGAAGCCAGTTTTTTGTTATGAGTGTGGCTTCTGTGAATGATCAGGACCAGAAAGCAACTTACTCCAGTTTTGGTTCCTATGTGGATATTTCTGCCCCTGGTGGTGATTTATCTTCAGGAACGGGCTCAAGGATACTCAGCACTTTTCCGGAAAACCAGTATCGAAACCTTCAGGGGACGTCCATGGCTGCCCCGGTGGTCGCCTCAGTAGCCGCATTAGTGAAAGCTCACGAACCCAATTTAACTTCTTTAGAACTTTATACGAGGCTCGTTGAAACAGCGGATAATATTGATAACTTAAATCCTGACTATATTGGTCAATTAGGTGCTGGACGGGTGAATGCTTATCGAGCGCTGACAGAATACACGACACCCAAACCTCAATTTACTCTATTGAATGTGCAGGTAGATGACCAGACCGCAAATGGGAATGGTATAATAGAACCTGGTGAAAATTTTAGTATTCAACTACACTTGCGGAATTTCTGGGAAAATGCAGCAAACGTTATTGCTACACTTCAACAGCAAGCAGAAAGTCCTTTGTCAATTGATAACAACGTGTATTCAGTGGGTAATGTGCCAGGTGTGAAAGATACCGCAAACTGGAACACTTCTGTATCGTTTCAGTTGAGCTGTGAACCGGATGCTTTACCTCAATCCGTTCCATTTGTAATTCATTTGGAAGGCGATGGTGGTTTTTCACAAGATTTGACATTCCAGCTTACCGTACTTCCTCAGGTATTGTTAGTTGATGATGATGACGGTGTCAATAATGTGGAAGGATATTATACCAAAGTACTGGATGAATACAACATTGGTTATGTGGTCTGGAATCATAGCGTCAATGGTACACCGCCTACAGAATTTAAAAATTTCCCTGTTGTTATTTGGCTTTGTGAATGGACCTTCCCTTCGTTGGATGCCACAGATCGTGCCTGGATTAAGGATTATTTAAATCTCGGTGGTCGGCTCTTTTTATCTGGACAGGACATTGGTTGGGATCTTGGAGCGATCGATGGGACAGAATATACAGCTTCTGGTGGGGCTTCTAAAGATTTTCTGAATAACTATTTACATGCAGATTTTATTTTGGATGATTCGAAATACGATGACCTAACGGGAGTTGTTGGCGACCCCATTGGTGATGGACTTACCTTCGATGTAAAGCAGCCTGGACGAACTAGGGATCAACAGTTTCCAGATGAAATTGCTCCTTTGAATGGTGCTATTTCTATTTTTGAATATCCAAATAAAAATAGTGGGGCTATTCGCTATGAAGGTGATTATCGTCTGGTTTATTTTGCTTTTGGTGGATATGAAGCAATTGTGGATTCAATGACAAGAAAAATTGTGTTATCCAGGGTTTTGAATTGGCTCAATGGGCTCTCTTTAGATCATTCTCCTATGAAAGATACTGAAAAATTGGATGTTCCTTATAAACTTTCTGTTGCAGTTCATTCGGAATTTGATGGTATCCAATCAGCGGCACTTTTCTGGAAAAAACAAGAAGAAGGAGCATATCATAAGATCATTATGCAGGAAACGAGTTCTAATCAGTTTGAGGCAAGTATTCCTCCAGCACAGGAAGAAAGTGATATATCCTATTTCTTTTTTGTGATAACAGATAAAGGAACCTATTTACCTAAAAAGGAATATCGATTCCATGTAGGACCAGACACCATTCCTCCTGTGCTCAGTTTCCCAGAACCTCTGCCAGAAAATCGAATAGATTTAACAAAGGCAATTCCTTTAACATTGCAAGCCATAGACAATCTTGGACTCTATCCAGATTCTGTTTATGTTCATTATTGGCGGAAAGGCGAGCCTGAAATGAGACATTCCATGGAATACATGGGTAATGATATTTATGTTGATACTCTGACTCTTGATCCACTAGCAGAGCGAGCCGGTTTATACTATTTTTATTTTTCTGCAATGGATTCTTCTTTGAGTAGAAATATTACAATTAGCGATACATTCCAGTTTTCCGATACTACCGAATTTGTCGATGGTTTTGAAGAAGGATTGGACAATTGGGATACGGGCAAATATTGGGATGTATCCAGTTCCAAGCGCCATTCTGGTAAACATTCCATTTCTGACAGTAAAATTGGAGATTATAAAAATAATCTGCAGGATACACTCCGTTATTTAGGTTCTTTTGATTTAAGTCATGTTCAATCGGCCTGGATTGAATATTATATTAAGTATGATCTGGAAAAAGAAAAAGATTTTCTCTATTTAGATGTGTCACCTGATAATGGAAAGAACTGGTTCCGTATGAAATCTTATACCGGTAGGTATGGGGGCTTTGCTCTCGATACCCTTTCGTTAATGCATTTTATTGATGAAGAAACAGACTCATTGACATTCCGATTCATTATATCTACAGATTCTGTCAATACAAAAGATGGTGTTTATATTGACGATATTTCTATTTTTGTTTCCAACTCAATTATCGTTTCCGGAATAGATGATCATTTTACAGGTCGGACGATTAATAAATATTTTCTCAAAGCGAACTATCCAAATCCATTTAATCCATCGACTGTGATTGAGTATGGAATTGCTTCCACTCAAAATGTGACTCTCGAAATATATAACATTTTGGGACAACGAATTAAAACACTGGTTTCTCAACAACAAAAACCAGGGATATATCGTGTAATATGGGATGGAACTGACCAATTTAATCGTAAAGTTGCAGCGGGTATTTATTTGTATCATTTGTCGGCTGGAGAATTTGTTGAAACTCGAAAGATGATTTTAGTAAAATAAAAATTGATTTAATACAGGGTATAATCTACAGCTTTCTGGAGTTAAATTTCCAGGAAGCTGTTTTTATTTGTAATGAAAAATAATTCCTAATTGAATGCGTCGGCCTAAATCATAAGCAGAAATATCATGAAGTGGACCTCCTGTGCGATTATAAATATCTTTCCATAAAACGAACTCATTTCCAAAAAGATTATAAATTTCTCCGTAAAATTGCGTTCTATTGTTTTTTATGAAGAAAGTTTTTTCCACTCGAAGATCAAGAAAATATGTCGATGTTAGTCGTGCATTATTCAAATAAGTATTGGGACCCTGGTAGTGTGTATAAGGCAAAGGGCTATTCCATCGCCATAGGAAGTTTCCCTTGAAAGTAGGGGTAAATTTGATATTCAGATCGATTACCAGAGTATGTCGTTGATCCCAACTTAAAGGATGTTCATCCAAAGAGGGTTTAATGTCGGTGTCTAACCATTCTACTTGATCAAAAGCACTGCTACTCATTCCCTTTGCATGCATAAATGTGTAGCTTATTGAACCACCCATGAAGTTATTAAAGCGTTTCTTTAACAATATTTCCAATCCATTAATATATACATTGGCTGAGTTGACAAATTGTGTATATCCATAAGTAAAAATACCGCCCTGGTGAGGGTTAGAATTAAGCAATGTATTTGAATCCACCAGATTGTTGACTTCTTTTGTAAAAAGAGTAATATCTAATAAATAAGTATCATGGAAAGAGGCACGATAACCCATTTCGTAGGCAATAGTTCGAGCTGGCTTGAGATCAGGGTCTCCAAGTGGAGCAAAACCGTAAGTTACATTCAGATTTGTATTAGTGTATAGATATTCAAACTGCGGCATTTGAAAGAAGTGGCCGTAATTAAATCTAATGTCGGAAGTTTTTGTGATAGGAAACGTGACACCAATACGCGGGCTTATTTGAAATTTAATGCGAGCGGGAACTGAACTTGCATGATGAACAATCCAAGCAGAATCGATGTTAATAATTTGTCGTTCTATTGCAGGCCGTTGGGCACGAGGATTAAAAAAATCATATCGTACACCAATATTGGCAACCATAACATCCAATTCAATACGATCTTGCAAATAAAAAGCTCCTTGATAAGGCTTATAGTGGTATTCGGTATCATAGCTTATGTATCGTGGAAATTTATTATCATAGGAAATCAATTCTTTGCGAAGAACATTTTTCTTGTAAAGGTCGTATTGCGTCAATTCGATACCGGTCTGAATCTTATGATGATAATTAATTTGATTGGTATAATCTGCTTTAATAATGGATTTCCTGGTGATCCATCCACCAGGGATAATCTCCACTTAACACATACCCAGCATAATTGGGTAGTCCGAAAGAATCTTTTTCGTAAATAACGGGTTTTAACTCTCGAGAAGATTTACCAAAAACGGACTTTAGAACATTGTATTGGCTTAGATAAAAATTTAAGTATGAATGGTTTGATAGTGTGAAATGGAATGAAGAGCTAATTCTATAGCTTTTCTTTTCCTGTGGGGGAAGTCCTACTAAATTATATTTCCATTGATGTTCATATTCCCTCCAATTCCAGAATGAAAGGAGAAAATGGGTATTTATTTTCAATGTATTTAGTGGTTTGAATGTTAATTTCATATTTGCATTGCCATGCAATGATGAAGAGTTGGCATAGCTCATATGTTTTAAACCTAATTCCTCTTTCAGGGTATGGTAATTTGGATGCAGAATATTTCCAGCAAAAAATAGATTTATATTTTTAGTTAATGGAAAACCAAAAGCAAGTTCGAGCTCATGGTCAAAAGGAGGAGAATTCGGAAAAGGACGTCTGATGGAATGTAGAAGAGTAAAATTAAATATAGTACGGCCAAAAAAATGATCAGTTCCTTCACGAGTAATAATATTAATAATGCCAGACATGGCTTGTCCGTATTCGGCATTAAATCCACCAGTTTGAATAGTCATATCAATAATAGCGCTATTAGGTAAGGAACTACCAGGTTCCGCATCAATTGCTTCGCGAATGGGGATACCATCTACCAGATAAAGCACTTCATTCTGTCGCCCGCCGCGAATATGACCGGCAACGACTCCAGGCTGCAATTGGATCGCCTGTTTAAAATTCCGGACAGGTAAATTTAGCAATTCCTGGTGCGTGATAAAATGTGTTGTGGCAGTAATATCTCTTTGTAAAAGTGGACGTTGAGCGGTAACTACAATAGTTTCTGAAGATTCCAACGTAGTAGGTTCCAGTTTAAAGTAGATAGTAGTCCTGAGATCGATAAGAATGGACACATTGCGAATGGTTTCTTTTTTATAACCGAGCATTTGTGCTGTTACAGAATATAATCCGGGAGGTAATTGTGTGATCAGAAAACACCCATCTTCATCGGTAGCTGCTCCCACCGGTAATCCTTCAATAGTAATATTTACACCAGGCAATGGTTCACCTGTCTCTTTATCTTTTACTTGCCCAGTAAGTGTACCATAAATTCCTGCCCGTAAGGTGCATACATTGGGCAAAATCAAGATCAGAAAAAAGAATAATTTTTTTATCACGATTTTTTTTGTTCTCTCAACCATAAATAAATTTTTCCTTGATTATCTATAGCCATTTCTTCAATGTAAGCAATTGACTTCTGGTAAAAAGGAATATAGGTTTTTAATATATTCAAGTTTTTATCACATTGAGTTAGATAATGGTGATTAATATCATAAATCCAGAAATATGGTGGATAATATACAAAGTCTGTTATATAATAATTTTCCCGAGGAAGATTTAGAATCTGGTTTAAAGATAAAGAAAAGATATCAAAATCCCAGATAGAATTCGAGGAGGAAATATAAATGGATTGATTATACGCAAAAATATCCCATGGCTCCTTGGAAAATTTTAGAGTGTCAATTGAATGAATAAATTGATTTGAATCGATCTGAAAAAAATAGATGTTAGAACTGAGTGAAAAAGTACCGCAAAAAGATCGGCTTTTTTGAGAATTAAGAGTAATATTATTTAATGTTCCAACCCTGTTTTCGGGAAGTGGGTTGGGCAATGTAGCAAGGATAGTCCAGTGGGAAAAATTTTTATTAAATGAAACCAAACGAAATGGAAAAATTTCGTTTGATAGCAAAACGAGTGATGTATCGTTTGTTTGCGAAATACTCAAAGAACGAATAACTCGATTTTTAAAAATACTTAAATTATTTAAAATAATAAAATTTTTACTGTTTTCTAAGGAAAGAGGTGTAGGAAGTAAAATAATAAGAGAAGAATCTCCATAATTCTGGAAATATCCCTTTTCTAAAATAATAAATCCTTCTCTTACAAATGATAATTGATAAACTCCAATATATAGGCTATCGAAAGTAAAATTACCGTTTTCATCGGTAGTTGAATATTTTTCAGGATAATTAGTTGTTTCTACCTGTTGGAGTTCCAGTGCTTTTAACGTAATTTGAACATTTGATAAAGGTAGACTATTATCAAGATCAATTACTTTTCCCTTGAGCTGGTAGTAAGGTATTTCTGGAGGCTCAATCAAATTATTTTGCCGATCCCAGCATTCTACAAAATTTACAAGAATGAATGTCAGGTTTATTAATAAAAATTTTAAAAAAAATTTATTCATCTAAAAGACTCTGCCAGTTTGGATCCTTAACTTCTCCAGTTGCAGTGGAATGTATCAGTTCATAATCTCCAAATCCTGTAAGATCGGCAAATACAAAAATAACCCCTCCTTCCAGATGATGATAATACCAGATTTCGTAAGGCTTTTTATCAACAGACATTTTGTTGTATTCAATATCATCCGGGCGACCATATTTTAAAAGATTGCGTCCACGATCGGTTTGCCACCCCTCTTTATTAGCTGTACTAAAAAACTGATTTGCATATTGAATGCGTTCAAAATAATCACGTTTGAAAGTTTTATTAGGATTCTTGAATTTTTTATCTCGTTTATACCAGAATTGTGCCAAAAATTTCTTCTTCTCTTCAACCGGAAGATTTTTATAAACCTGAATTTCCTGCCTTGTAGCAATGTATTTAGCCATTTCAAATTCTTTATCCAATTCTGCCTCAGAAAAAGCTCCATATTCTGCTAAATATTTATTCTGGGATTTTTTTTCATTTTTTAGAGTAAATATTGTTTTTTTCTGTGGTTTAACTAGAGTAAAACGTTTGATAGCCTTACTCATTGTTTTACTTTCCATATCAGTTACTTCGATATTTAAAAAGTATACACCCGGATCAAGGGTAATAATATTTTTTCCACCAAAAATGACAGCACTGGTACCAGGTTTTTCATGAGATCTTTCGCCCAGATCTTTTATTACTGTTCCACTGGCATCTGTAATATAAGATTTAACCAGATAGTGACCTTTCTGATTAGGATCGAATTTAAAATTATATGCTTCGGCATAGTAATATAGCATTGGTAATGTTACGCTATAAATAGTGCTGGGATTTGGAATAACATTCAGAACACTTTTATTGAATTCTGGATTTGCCTGAGTGCGTGAAATTTTACTGGATAGCTCAATATCACTAAGTGTCAGAACTCCAGGTTCGGGTTGAGGAGATGAAAAATGAAATTCATAATTTCCTGTTTTTTGAGAATGAATATCTGTTACCTTGACATTTGCAATATATTCTCCCGGCTCAACGGGAAAACGAAACTGTGTGACAAATTGGTTGTTTACACGTACTTGAGAAGTCTTTAGAATTTTTGAACTGAAATTTCTGGATTGCTCTGCATATTTCTTATCATTTTTTTTAAGAAAAACCTGAATAGTAACATCCGCTTGCAGAAAATCTCCCTGATCGACATATTGTAAATTTTTTGAGAAAAAAGATACATAAATTTCAGCATAGGGAGCATTATTTTGATCCAGAAAAATAGCGGCATCAGCAAATAAAGGAATAAATTGGGTTTGTGAATAACCTACTGAATATACAAATATTAAAAAAATTAAAATCATGATTTGGAATATACGTGTCATAGATTACTCCATGTTTTATATATTTTCCTGTATATAGTTAATTTTTTAAAATTTGAAAAGAAATCGAAGTTTATGCAAGGAAATTTATTTACCTTCTATAATAATATTTTTCAAGTATAATAAAGACGAGATGAAACCTTTAAAAAATTTTGTTTCTGTAAATCGGATATTTTTGTTTTTTTTCGCAAATTCTCGTCTCTAATTCTGACAACTTGTTTATTATTGTAATTGTGAGTAACTTTTATAATAAAAACTTTTTCAATAATTTCTTTACCTAATATCCATTGTAGTTTTCCTTCAAAATTTCTTGATTTTTAAATAATAAAGATTAAATTATAATTAATCTAAGCGGGTGTAACTCAGTTGGTAGAGTATCAGCTTCCCAAGCTGAGGGTCGCGGGTTCGAATCCCGTCACCCGCTCTGTTTTTTTATTCGTAAAGTCCTGCCTTATGAATATGATAAGTGATTGTTATTACAAAATATTCAATTCATCGATTCTAATTTTCCTGTAAATTGAAATTTATTGGAGGTAAAGATGTTGAAGATAGTGAATTTCTCTGTATGCCTTCTTGCATTTTTTTCTTTTTCAGTTTATGCTCAATATTTACAAAAATCACCAACTGGTGGAATAGTGGATTGGACCAATTATGTGATTCGGGAGATTGGTATTGGTATGCCTAATCCCAATATGCCAATTGCCGTTCAACGAGCTAAAGCTGTGGAAGCAGCAAAAAGGGAAGCTTTCCAAAACTTGTTAGAACGTGTTAAAGGAATGTGCATTAATTCTGAAATCACAATTCAACAATATATAGTTACCAACGATATTATTCGAAATAAAGTTGAAGGATTAGTGCGCAATTTCAGAGTTATCGATACGCGTTATAAAAGTGATGGAAGTGTGGAGGTTGAAGTTGAGATACCAATCACTGGTATTTTAGAAGCTGTTTTGACCGACCAACTTACGGAGGGAATAATGCCTTATCAAATATCTCCCGGCACAGCACCATCTCCTGCCTCTCCTGTTTATACCGGTCTCATTATTGATGCTAGAGGTCTGGGTGTACGTCCAGCTCTGGCACCTAAAATACTGGATGAGAATAATCAGGAAATCTATGGAACAGGTCGGGTAAGCCGAGGATATGCTTTGCAGATTGGCGTTGTTGGATATGAAAGAAATTTAAATAGGGCGCTTGCCCATGAACGTGTTAAGAACAATCCTCTCATAGTAAAAGCAATAGGATCTGTAGGTACTAATAATACGGACGTGATAATTTCACAACAGGATGCAGAAAGAATTCGCGTAGCCAACCAGAATTTGAATTTTCTTCAACAATGTAAAGTTATGTTTATTATAGATTAAGGTAAAAAGAAATTTAAAATGATCAGGCAAATTTGATATTTTAATAATACATTGATTTTAATACTCTTGGAATGCATCGCCCATGTCGATGCATAGCATTTGGTTAATCCCGAGAAAGGGGTGGCTTACGCCATGTGCTACAAAAAGAAATATTTAAAAATTAATAAAATTAAAATAGAGTTGCACCTTACTTTTCTGTTGTAAAACTTGGGTCTGTTTGATTTTCAAAGTAGATAAAAATTTTCAAAATAACTTTTTTACACCAAGAAATTTAAAGTAGTGAAAAACGGGAGAGTTTATGGCACAGAACCTTGTCGAAAAAATTGCTCAAAAGTTTGCAGTAGGTCTGGAAAAAGGTTATGAGGTTCACAGTGGTGATTTTATTTCTGTAAGACCTGCACATGTTTTAACTCATGATAATACAGGTGCAGTCATTCCTAAGTTTTTAAGTATTGGTGCTAAAAAAATTGCTATACCCAGACAGCCGGTATTTGCTCTTGACCATAACGTCCAGGATACCAGCGAGAAAAATTTAAAAAAGTATGTCCGGATTGAGCAATTTGCTCGGCAGATGGGAGTTGATTTTTATCCGGCAGGTCGCGGTATTGGTCACCAGATTATGTGTGAAGAAGGCTATGCCTGGCCAGGTACAATGGTAGTGGCTTCCGATAGTCATGCTAATATGTATGGCGCTCTGGGATGTTTGGGAACACCGGTTGTTCGAACGGATGCAGCAGCAATCTGGGCGACGGGACGGACCTGGTGGCAGGTGCCACTCGTGGCGAAAGTAATTTTAAAGGGACAATTACAGACCGGAGTGACAGGTAAGGATGTTATCATAGCATTATGCGGATACTTCAATAAAGACGAGGTGCTTAATCATGCTGTGGAGTTTACAGGAGAAGGGATAAAAAGTCTTACTATCGAACAACGTTTAACTATTGCTAATATGACCACAGAGTGGGGGGCTTTAGCAGGTTTATTTCCGGTGGATGAAATCACACTCCAATGGTTAAGACAAAGGGCAGAATTTGTAGCTAAACGGGGACTGGCCGGAGTTCCTTCCGATGCAGATGGGAAAGGTGTTCATCCCAGATTAAATCTGGAGAGGATAAAACAGTTAGAAGAGGAACTTGAAACTTTAAAACCTGATGTGGACGCTTATTATGCTAAAGAATTGGAATTAGATTTATCAACGGTGCAACCTCATGTAGCGGGGCCCGATACCGTAAAAGTGATAATGCCACTTGTGGAAGCCAGGAAAAAGGATATTCGCATACATAAGGCTTATCTTGTTTCTTGTGTCAATAGCCGCCAGGAGGATATTGCAGAAGCAGCCCGAATAATTAAAGGAAAAAAAGTTGCCTCAGGGGTAAAATTTTACATCGCTGCAGCTTCTAACGAGGTGCAAGCCGATGCAGAAAAAAACGGTGATTGGCAAACTTTATTAAAAGCTGGCGCTATTGCCTTACCGCCCGGATGTGGTCCTTGTATTGGCCTGGGTGTTGGATTGTTAAAGGATGGTGAAGTTGGTATCTCAGCAACCAATCGTAACTTCAAAGGCCGCATGGGATCGAAAAATGCTGAAGCGTATCTGGCTTCTCCGGCGGTGGTTGCTGCATCGGCTATTGCAGGTAGAATTGATTATCCTGGTGAATGGCTTTCGGAGATACCCATTACCAAAATTGAAATAAAGCCAAAAGCAAAGAGAACACCAGTAGAAAATAAGTTACATAAGGATTTTCCTTCTCTAATTGAAGGAGAACTTGTTTTTTGCCACAAGGACAATTTGAATACTGATGGTATTTATCCCGGGAAATATACTTATATAGATGATTTTACACCTGAACAGCAATCTCGGGTTGTTATGGAAAATTATGATCCAGAATTTACGCGCCTTGTGAAGGAGGGTGATATTCTGGTTGGTGGATTCAATTTCGCTACTGGTAGCTCAAGGGAACAAGCTGTCACCGCTCTGAAGTATCGCGGAATTCGGCTGGTTTTAGCTGGCTCTTTTAGTGAAACCTACAAACGCAATGCTTTAAATAATGGCTTTTTGGTATTAGAAGCTCCGGAGTTGGTACTAGACTTAAAAAAAGAATATGGAACAGAAAAATTAACTATCAGAACCGGAAAATTGGCGAAGATCGATTTCAGAAAATCAATTGTGAAAGTAGGTGAAAAAGAATATACTATCAGCCCGGTTGGTTTACCAGCACAGGAATTAATATTAGTTGGAGGACTAGAAAACTGGGTTTGTTCTCAGTTAAAAAATAAATAGGGAAAAAGTTCTATTTTATCTGTCGTCTCTTGCTTTGAATAAAAATGAGTTAATTTGAAATAGTTATAGAATTACCATAAAATAAATCGTAGCATAACTGAAGAGATACCCTGAACCTTTCGGGAGGGGTGGCTTGAATCCGTGTTTTGCTAGTTAATAACAATTTCTAGGTCACAAAGCTAATTCTGCTAGGTGATTTCTTGTCTACATTTTCTAAAATAAGTGAATGACATTTATTAGATATTGAATAACTAAACCCGATAGTGGCAACCTTTACTCTGTTTGTTTTCCCATGCGGCCAGAGTAACAACAATAGCGGTACGAACCGCGTTGCGCAGTCCAATCAGGCTGTCTATTAGGCGGGAGTTTTGATAAAATTGTTCAATTTCATTTTCCAGGTTTCTTAATTCACGCAAAGCTCTCGCCAGACGAGGCCCGGTACGTATTAGTCCAACATAATTCCACATGATATGCTTAATGAAACTCATGTCCTGATTAATCAAAGCTGGGTCTGGATCTTCCAGGCCCGTATCCATCCAGGGTGGATAATTTCCCGGTTCAGCCCGGCGGGTTTGGGACAGAGTTTTTAGAATATGATTGGCAGAACGGTTCCCCCAAACCAATCCTTCTAGCAAAGAGGTGCTTGCTAAACGGTTAGCACCGTGAACACCAGTGCAAGAAACCTCTCCCACAGCATAAAGGTTGCGAATAGTGGATTTCCCCCATTCGTCCACCCAAATACCACCGCAGGAGTAATGTGCTGCAGGAACAACGGGAATTGGTTCCTTGGTAGGATCGATACCATAAGCCAGGCAATTTTTATAAATTGTTGGGAACTTTTCTATAATTTCTTTTGCAGGAATATAGGAATGTAGATCCAGATAGACATTTGATACACCGTGTTCAAGCATTTCCTGATGGATACTTCGCGAAACCACATCGCGTGGAGCTAAATCTTTCCATTCAGGATCATATTTGTGCATAAAAGGTTCACCGTTGGAATTGATAAGTCGAGCACCAGCACCTCGCACTGCCTCTGATATTAAAAAATGTGGGGCTTGTTTGTAATGAAAAGTAGTAGGATGAAATTGTATATATTCTAGATTAATAATTCTGGCTCCGGCACGGTATGCCATTGCGATTCCATCGCCTCTTGCCCAATCTGGATTACTTGATAACAAAAAAATCTGCCCCAGCCCTCCAGTAGCAAGAATTGTTTTTTTTGCAAGGCAGCGAATGACCTGCTGTTTTTTCTGATCTAATAAGTACGCTCCTGTACACGAGAGCGGTTCATAGACTTCCAATCGATTTCGTGAATGGTGGGAGGGAGTGAGCAGGTCAATGGCAGTATAACCCTTTAAAAGGGTGATGTTAGGATGTCTGGAAAGTTTTTTGATTAAAGCGTGTTGGATAGCCTGACCTGTACTATCTCTAAAATGTAAAATGCGAGGTACTGAATGGCTTCCTTCTCTCGCTAATGATAAGCTACCATCCGGGTTCTTGTCAAAAACAACCTCTAATTTCTCCATTAAAATTTTTTCAACCAGTTTTGGACCTTCAGTGGCTAAAATGTTCACTGCCTTGGGATTGCACTGCCAGACACCTGCTCTCTGGATATCCTCTGCCAATAATTTCGGAGAGTCTTTTTCTCCCTTGTAAATAATGCCACCCTGGGCATAAAAGGTGTTGGATTCCAAAGGATCATTTGTCCGTGTAACTATAGTAACATCTACCCCGGCATCAGCCAGTTGTAAAGCGGCTGTTCCTCCTGCAATGCCGCATCCAATAATCAATACTTCTGTCTCAATGTGGTCTGACATTTTTTCACCTTATCTAATGGCTAACATACGCTCGACAGCCTGTAAAGCTCTAACTCGGATGTCTTCAGGCACTTCAATGATGTATTGAATATCTTGTAATGCTTTAAGAGTATTTTCCAGAGTAATTTCATTCATGTGTGGACATCGGTGGCTACACAATCGAATAATTTCCTTATTCGGATTGGAAGCAATAATATTATCACCCATAGAACATTCTGTCAAAAGCAGATACTGTGGGGCCGAAGTTTGTTCCACATATTTAATCATAGCAGATGTGCTACCAGAGAAATCTGCCGCTTCAACAACCTCTGGACTACATTCAGGATGGGCAAGAACCACTACATCAGGGAACTGTTTCCGGACATTTTCGACATCTTCTACTGTAAATTTCTCATGTACCTCACATTTTCCTTCCCAACCTATGATTTGATAATCAAGGTCGGTATTGTTTTGAGTACGGGGCATTTTGCTTGGAAATACAATATGTTTTTTGGTCTCTCGAGCAACATTTTTCGCCAGATATTCATCTGGTAAAAATATTATGGTATTTGCATTTAGTGCTTCAACAACTTTTACCGCATTCCCTGATGTGCAACAAATATCGCTTTCTGCCTTTACGTCAGCATAAGTGTTAATGTATGTGACCACCGGTACACCAGGGAAACGCTTTTTCAGTTGCCTTACGTCTTCGGCAGTAATGCTTTCGGCCAATGAACATCCGGCATTTTTGGCTGGAAGTAAAACGGTTTTATCAGGATTTAAAATTTTTGCTGTTTCGGCCATGAAACGCACACCACAAAAAACGATGATGTCTTTCTCAGTTTCCGCTGCTTTGCGACTCAATTCCAGAGAATCTCCTGTATAATCTGGAATGGTATGATAAAGGGCTGGCTCCATGTAGTTGTGTCCCAGAATTACCGCATTTCGCTTCTTTTTAAGACGGTTTATCCGATCAACTAACTCCGCTTTGTATCTTAATTCAAACTCAGGCACAAAATTTCCAAGTTTTTCTTTCATAAATTGATAAATTTCTTCTATAGGCATTCATTTCTCCTACATTAATTAAAAGAAAAGTATATTAATAATTTAAAATGAATTTATGATATCTTTCTTTTTTAAAATCAGGCTGATGTCTAATGCTTTTACTGAATGAGTTAATTTCCCTATTGAGATATAATTAACTCCTGCTTCAGCAATTTCTTTAACATTTTCTAATGTAATATTACCGGAAGCTTCTAATGGAATTTTGCCTGCAACCATTTCAACAGCTTTTTTTATTTCGGTAACGGTCATGTTATCTAACATAATTCTATCCACATCTAGTGACAGTGCTTCCTGTAATTCTTCTAGGTTTTTAACTTCTACCTCAATTTTCCTTTTTTCAGGATCTCCAGTGCGAACTCGTTGCACGGCTTCTTTGATGCTTCCAGCCACTGTGATATGATTTTCTTTGATTAGAGCCATATCATACAAACCAAAACGGTGGTTTTGCCCACCCCCTAATACAACTGCCAGTTTGTCTAACAGACGAAGCCCAGGGACTGTTTTTCGTGTATCCAGAATAATACAATCCGTATGTTTAATAGCGTTTACAAATTGACGGGTCAGTGTAGCAATTCCCGACATTCTTTGTAGAAAATTCAGTGCCACACGTTCACCTTTTAGAATGGTCCTGACGTCACCTTCAATTTCTGCAAAAATAGTTTCTTTTTTAACAAAATCTCCATCTTTAAAATTTGTATGAAATGAAATATAACCATTCAGTAACTGGAAAGTTTTTTGGGCTACTGGTAAACCTGCTAAAACTCCATTTTCCTTGGTGATGAATTGTCCTGTAAAGATCATTCCAGAAGGAACAATACAGTCAGTAGTGACATCACCTTTGCCAATATCTTCTGCCAGAGCATTTCTAATGATTGCTTCAATCTCTTTTTGATTTCTCTCAAAAATTGATGCGTTATTTTCTCCATTATTTTGAAATTTATTATCCATAATTAGATATATTTAATTTTCTTTTATTTTTATGTTTTAAGTTAATCATGTTAATGTCATAAAGTCAACCTTGCATCTTTTTTTATAAATAAAAGAAGATAATCTTTCATAGTGTTTACAACGAAATTTTTTTAAAATATTATTGTTTTTAATATAATTATTTAATTTATCGTGGTGACTGTTTTCTTCAAGTTTTTTAGAATAAGCAAATTACAAAAATTATTTTTGTTAAATAAAAATTAATATTTATTTTTTTGTGAGCGCAGAAAAGACATTAAAGCTGATATAAGTTTAAGGAGAGTTGAAAATGGAGATAAATAGGGGATTTGCCAGTGACAATAATGCGGGGGTACATCCTGAAATCATGAATGCCTTAATGGAGGCAAATCAAGGGCATGTTATTGCATATGGTGATGATCCTTTTACAGCAGAAGCCAGGAAAATTTTTAAAAAACATTTTGGGGAAGAAATTGAGGTGTTTTTTGTTTTTAATGGCACTGGTGCGAATGTGCTCGGTTTAGCAAATATTACCCGATCTTTTAACTCTATTATTTGCACCGAAGTAGCCCATTTAAATGTTGATGAATGCGGAGCGCTGGAAAAATTTACAGGATGTAAGTTGTTAACAGTTCCTGCAACAGATGGAAAATTAACCATCGAAGGGATTCAAAGACACATGCATGGTTTTGGATTTGAACATCATGTTCAACCGAAAGTTATTTCCGTTACACAGGCAACTGAAATGGGAACAGTTTACACTCCTGATGAAATTAAAGAATTATCTAATTATGCCCATAAACACGGCTTGTTTGTACATATGGATGGGGCAAGAATAGCTAACGCTGCGGCTTACCTGAATTGCAATTTACGTGAAATTACAGGTGATGTTGGTGTCGATGTACTTTCTTTTGGCGGAACAAAAAATGGTATGATGTTTGGAGAGGCAGTCATTTTCTTCAATCCTGGGTTAGCTGAAAATTTTAAGTATCTTCGCAAGCAAGGAATGCAATTAGGATCGAAAATGCGATTCATCTCTGCTCAATTTATTGCGCTCTTGTCTGGTGATTTGTGGTTCAGAAATGCAAAGCATGCCAACCAGATGGCGCAATATCTTGCTGATAAAATCAAAGGTATTCCTCAGATTAAAATTACCCAACCCGTTCAAGCAAATGGGGTTTTTGCTATTGTTCCACCTGAATACATTCCTGAGCTTCAGAAAAAATTCTTTTTTTACATTTGGAACGAAGAGACATCTGAAGTTCGTTGGATGACGGCATTCGATACTACTAAAGAAGATATCGATCAATTCGTGGAGATTATACACAACGTTTTGAAAGAATAAGAAATTTTGCAATTTGAAACTTTACAATTCGCATCTTGCAAAAAAGTGGGGATTTTTTTATTTTTAATAAAGTCATTGAATTACATCAAATAAAAGGGGGATTAAAATGGCCTCAAAAAAGGAACTTTTAAACAGGCGTGATTTTCTTAAAAGTAGCGCGCTGGTAACTTTTACAGCAAGTGTCTCGCCTGTCGCTCTTAAAGCTACCAACAAGAAAGAGGCTAATGAAAAAAATATTCTTAATTTTAATCCGAAAATGCGCTATAGGCAATTGGGAAATACTAATATTTATTTATCTGTTATTAGTCTGGGGGGAATAGGACTGCAAATTCCAGTAGCACATTATGCAATTGATCAAGGTGTGAATTTAGTCCATATTTCACACAAATATTCGAACGGTAATTCTATTATTAATCTTGGAAAGGTTCTTAAGGAAAAAAGAGATAAAGTTTATGTGGCACTGAAGGCAAATTTTGACGACATTGATCCTGTTCTCAAAACACTCAACACGGATTATGTAGATTTTCTTATGTTTAATCGCCATTCTGTTTCAGCGGTTAAAGATCCGCGAAATATTGAGATTTTTGAGAAATATAAGCAACAAGGTAAAGTTCGTTTTGCCGGATTAACAACACATCGTGATGTTAAAGCCTGTGTAAATGCTGGTCTCGGGATTGATCTTTATTGTGCCATAATGCCGGTACTTAATCAGCCCAATCTGGAGGCTTTGAATCAGGAATTAAAAATTGCCTATGAGCGTGGTATTGGAATTATTGCGATGAAAACTATGAAGGGTATCACCGATCCCAAACTGGAAACAGCTTATTTGAAAAAAGTTTTAAGCAATCCGGCTGTAACTACTGTTCTTAAAGGATTTAATACTTTCAACATGTTTGATTCTTATATGAAAGCAATGCAAGAAACGTTATCTTATGAAGAAGATGTAGCTCTCTATCGTTATGCTCAGGTGAATCGATCGAATAATTGCATGATGTGTGGAGAATGTGAAAGAATATGTCCAGAGGGCATTGAAATTTCCACTGCTCTGCGATGTAAGGATTATTACGATGAACAACTTCATGATTTTGACACTGCTTTGGCTACATACCAGTCTATTCCATCAGACAAGAGAATCAGTTCAGTTTGTAGGTTTTGCCGGCAGTGCGAAGAGGTATGTTTAAATGGGATCAATATTGTGGATCGTCTGGAAGCGGCGGCGGGAAGATTTTCAGAAAGTTATGCTTAAAGAAAATTTATGATCAGAAAGAACACAGTTAACAAATAAAAAAGAAGGAGATGATAATGACCGAAATTATTGATGTCATTGCGCGCGAAATTCTTGACAGTCGTGGAAATCCCACGGTTGAAGTGGAAGTTTACCTGGAAAGCGGTGATTTTGGAGTAGCCGCGGTACCGTCTGGAGCATCGACAGGTGAGCATGAAGCAGTAGAGCTACGGGATGGAGACAAAAGCCGTTACAATGGAAAAGGTGTTCTTAAGGCGGTGAAAAATGTGAATGATGTTATTGCTGAAGAAGTCATTGGAATGGATGCCACTGACCAGGTTGCCATCGATAATCTGATGATTCAATTGGATGGGACGGAAAATAAGGGAAAATTAGGTGCTAATGCTATTTTGGGTGTTTCACTGGCTGTAGCCAAGGCTGCCGCTGCCGCTCTGGGATTGCCATTATATCAGTATTTAGGCGGCGTGAATGCCAAAGTTCTGCCAGTACCCATGATGAATATCCTTAATGGTGGAAAACATGCCGATAATAACGTGGATTTGCAGGAATTCATGATAATGCCGGTAAACGCCACTTCTTTCCGGGAATCGCTACGAATGGGTGTGGAGATTTTCCATTCTTTAAAAAGTGTTTTGAAGAAAAAAGGTTACAATACTGCCGTTGGTGATGAAGGTGGATTTGCACCTGATCTGAAATCCAATGAAGAAGCGGTTGAAGTTATACTTGAAGCGATTAACCAGATTGGTCTGAAGCCGGGTGAAGATGTTTTTCTGGCGTTAGATCCTGCCAGCAGTGAATTTTTTGATGCGGAAAGGAAGCTTTATCTCTTGAAATCTGAGAATAAGGAATTATCCCCAGAAAAAATGGTTGATTATTATGCTGATTGGGTTAATAAATATCCCATCATTTCCATAGAAGATGGTATGGCAGAAGATGACTGGGATGGTTGGAAGCTGATCACAGAAAAACTGGGCGATAAAATACAATTGGTTGGCGATGATCTGTTTGTAACTAACACTAAGCGGTTAGCCATGGGTATTGAACGTGGTGTTGCCAATTCTATTCTAATCAAGCTCAATCAGATCGGAACTGTGACGGAAACACTGGATTGTATTCAGATGGCTCACCGGGCCGGTTACACTACAGTTATTTCTCATCGCTCTGGTGAAACGGAAGATGCTACCATTGCAGATGTGGTTGTTGCCGTCAATGCTGGTCAGATTAAAACAGGTTCAGCCAGCCGAAGCGATCGTATCGCTAAATACAATCAATTGCTCCGCATTGAAGAGATGTTGGGATCCGAAGCACAATTTTATGGCAAAAATGTATTGAAAAGGTAATTAAATTGTCTAATAGTCTAATAGATAAAAGGAGGGGAAATATTTCCCCTCCTGGTGATTATAATGAAAACCTCCCGAAAACAAGTAAGAAATTATCATTTCAGTAAGCGTCCTCCAAGAAAAAAGGTAGGGATGAATCTTAAACGATGGATTTTACTCTCTATACTGCTTGTTCTATTTCTGATCTTCTTCACAGGAAATCGGTCTTTGCAGAAGCTTTACTCCCTTTATCAGGAAAAACAGAACTTGATTAAAGAAAAAGAAAAATTAGAAAAAACGAATAAAAAACTAGAAGAGGAAATTTATAAATTACAACATGATAAGAACTATCTTGAGAAAATAGCTCGAGAAAAACATAATATGAAAAAACCCAAAGAAGATGTATACCACATTATAGTACATTAATAACATTAATACATTAAAATGTTGTCTTTGGCTTAAAAATTCCCTCCGATTTTAACAAATTTAGTTTTATTCAGCCTGAAAATATTCTTTTTGACCTGAAAAATTTTAAAGCCGAAATTTTTATGATTTATCATTTTTATTCAACATTATTTAATGACATTCGACCAGGTAAAAATGCCGGAAAAAAATCTACAAATCTAGATTGAAGTTTGGATCTTGCTGAATTAGAATAGTGTGGTTATTTTAAAATTCACGGATTTTACGAAAAACATTAAAATTAACTTTCGTAAGTTCAAAATTTGTTTAAGGAATCATCAGACTATAGATAAATTGATTTGTTTAATGAGAGTATTAAGGTTCCATTTTATCTACGTCTTCTTTTTTTGTGCAAGCATCCTTGCGCAAAGCAGCTCATACCAAATTTATTTGAATAAAGATAATATTAGTTGGAATTGGCAGGGGCAGCTTAGTTTTGTTACTGGCCAAAATGGTAAAAGACGTTTTCATTTTCAAAATACTTTCGTAAGTAACCTATTCAGAGAAAAAGGTCTGGATAAAAAATGGAAGGACGAGAATAACTTAGATATTGGGTTGGAAATTCCATTAAATTCAAAACTTACAATTGAATCAATAATTAAGTCTCATATTTTTTCAGATGAAAATTCCTTTGTTAAATTTAGTAAACATCTTTTGTTACAGGAATTTCAATATACACCTTATTCAAATGTCAGTATTGCACCGGTACTTGGATGGGCATCGGAAGATATTTATAGTTTTAAAGATCAGGGTTGGTTTACCCAAATACAAGGAAGCATTGATGATATGGACCTTGGGGGATATATCAATAATACAGATCTGTTAAGCGCAATTTATCATTTTCCAGGGCGAAAGAATCAAGAACACCGTTATTATGTCTCGTTCAATAAACACTTTTCTCAATTTGCCAGCGATTCTATTCGGGTCGGTTATGAATTTATGGACAATTCTTATCATCTATCCCAAAGTGGGAAAATAGAAAATGTAGAAATTAATGCTCGTTTTTTATATAATCAGCTCAATTATAACATTAGTAAAAAATCTTTTTTGAAGGTTGAGACAAAGGTTCAAAATCGTGATATCAGCCAGAGCAATCCATCTTTACTTAATCATCGCCAGGAAATTAATTTATCGAACCGTGTTATTCTTGAGTGGCGAGGAGAAAAAATTCACCCAAGATTTGCTTTTTTTACCAGCCAGGTAACCAATCTGGCGGCGCGCCAGACTACAGACCGACCAGAATCACGTACCGATTGGGAAGGACTTCAAGCTGCTTTCAATTTTAGTACACTCTGGAGAGCTTCGCAAACGGATAATTTAAATTTAACCTTTTCATATACTAAATACGAATATTCATCCCCTGATACAACGCAAAGTATTGACGAAGATGATCTACGTTTTCTGTTCGATTTAAAATGGTTTCACCACTTCAGTCAATATTTTTCTTTGGAATTTGATGTAAATCTTTACTGGTACCATCAAATTTACATATATGCCAGCCGTTCAGCTAATAATAATTGGAATCGTATTTTTCAAATGGGACCTTCGTTTCGATTCAAAATTCCTGAAGTTCTTGAACATTCCAATCGCTTTAAAATTCTGGCTAATTATACAGTTTATGATTTTGATGATTTACTCCCCAAGGTTCGCAGTTTTATTTTTCGTAAAATGATATTTAGCGATTCTCTGAGTTTAAAATTAAGTAAAGGATTGAAATTAGTAACTTTTTACCAGCTCGAAAAGGAAGATGACGGTACATTCTTTAAAAATATCTTTGCTCAACAAATTGGAAGAGAACTTACCAGTCATTTTATTGATGTTCGTCTGGTGTATCTTAGATTAAAAGGATTGCGGTTTTCAACTGGGATGAGTTGGTTCTTCCGAAAGGAATGGAGTTTTTATCCGGAAAAGCGAATCAGTCGGGATTATCGTGATTTTAGTCCCAAATTGACTATATTATATTCTTTAGGACCTCGATTATTGTTGCATATCGCTTTTGCTCCAAAGGTATACCGCGATTTACATATCTGCAGGCAATACTTTGCTACTGGAAAGATAAACTTGAGATATACCTTTTAATAGAGTGCCATAGTTAAATAATTTATAATTCTATTTCAACCTATATTCTGTTATTAATATAATTTTCTCAACATTTTAAAAAGAAAAAATTTTGAACCTTGTAATTATTACTTAATTTTACATTTGCTCGGTTTTTTTCTAAAGGATTAAATTTAAACTTAAATAAAGGATATTATTATATGTGGATGTTAAGCAAGATTATTGTTATAGCGAAGAACAATTTTTTTCTAATTCAAATTTTAAAATTGATCTAATTCCGGGGTTATAAATGAGATATTTCATAATACTTTTTGGGATTATTCTTCCTGTATCTCTTTTAGCAAGCATAAAAGTTGTCGATCAGTCAAGTAACTTTGTTTCAGTACAAGTTGACATAAGCAATCTAAAAGAATTTCCAATCGAAATTAATGGTAAAAGATATTCATTTTTCCAGTTCGATGGTGGTATCGTTGAAGAGGAGGCTGGTAGACCTGCTTTACCTTATTTTAGTACACGACTCGCAGTTCCGCCAAATGCGAATGTTTCTTATAAACTTGCCATTTTGCAACAAGAAATCAGATATGATACGGATGTAGTACCGCAGAGCAGAGTCTATATTCGTGGGAAAGTAGCCCAGATTCCGCCAGATGAACAGGTTTATAAAAATTTTGTCCCTTATCCTTCCGAGATTGTGCAAATTGGCCAACCTTACAGCTTTCGTGGCATCAATGTAGTAGGTCTGAAGGTATATCCTATTCAATATTTTCCCGGAGAACATCGTGTTGTTATTATTAAGAAATTAAGAATAGAATTTAACTTTAAGATGAAAAAGGGATCAGTAGTGGGGAAATCGATTCCCATCTCGAAGAAAGAGTTGAATGTTTTATCTGAAAAAATCTTGAATTACCAGCAAGCGGTAATGTATCGATTTAACAAACGGAAAGGATTGAACAAACGCTCCGTTGATTATGATTTTAGTACAGGTAAATGGTTTCGGATTCCAATTAAAGAGGAGGGAATATATCAAATTACTGGAGCTTTTCTGAAGTCAAAAGGTATTGATATAGGTTCGATTCAGTTAGCTAATATTCATATGTATAATTATGGTGGTTTACCTTTACCTTATAATGTGAATGTTCCTCGTCCAGACGATCTGAACGAGATTGCTATAGAAGTGGTGGACGCTCAGAATAATGGCCAGATGGATGAAGATGATAAAATTATATTTTTTGGCCGAGGTCTTGGAAATTGGCAATTTAACCCCAACTCACTAAGCTGGGAATATCAAGAGTTTCCATATGACGATACTAATTACTACTTACTTTCGATTGATAATCGCCCCGGGAAGAGAGTTCTAAAACAAAATTCACCTCAATTACCCAACCCGGAGATTCCAACAAGCTTTACAGATTATTTCAGATTTGAAGAGGATCGATACAATATTTTGTCTTCGGGATTGGATTGGTATTGGTTAAAGTTGAGCGGTTTGAATGATAAGAAAACTGCTGAATTAGGACTTCCTAAGAACTTAGCCGATGGACAGACCAAATTGTTATTTCGATTTAAAGGAGGATCGGGTAGCTTTTATGGAGACAACGAGCCCTACCTTTATAATCTAAAGGCAATTATTAATGGCGAAATTGTTTTCGAAAATTATTCGCTTTCTCGAAGTTACAATGGAACTAAAGTTGTAACAAGCGAAAGTCTTTTTGCGCTGAAAGGTGGTAATAATTTGTTGGAGATTTATCATAAAGGAAATTTATCGGGGTGTGAAGTTTATTTAGATTTTATTGAAATAACATTGCAACGACCCTTTATTGCGGAAGATAATAAATTGCACTTTCGGAATCTGATTGGTAATAATAAACCGGTAGAATATCGTATCACCGGTATGCCAGCGGGTACTAATGTTGTTTATGATATTTCAGATTTTGCAAATGTAAAAAAAATTGAACCTATCCAGAATGGGCAAACAGTGATTTTTCAGGATGTAGCTGCTGAGCTGAAAGCAGCTGAATATTACGTTTTTTCATCCGAAAGTATTCAAGATGTGGAAGAGATTGAACCTGTTGAAAATCATCCCAATCTCCGAGATCCCTCTCGCAAAGCAGAATTTATAATCATTACTCCTGATGAGTTTTATGATGCGGCTCAATTCCTTGAAGACTGGCGGGAGACCCAGGTCCTGAATCCTTTGCAAACTGAACGTATCCGATTGAGTGAAATTTTTCTGGAATTTTCTTCTTCGGTACGTGATGTAACCGCTATTCGAGATTTCCTTAAATATGTTTATGAAAACTGGAGTGATACTTTACAATACGTTTTACTTTTTGGTGATGGGCATTATGATTACAGGCAAATTCTATTAAAAGACCAGCCTAATTTCATTCCCCCGTTTGAAATCAGCAACATCAGTGAAGTAGATAGTAGAGAAACAGATAATTATTATGTAGCGTTCGGAATGAATGACAATTTGAATAATATTGATCCCTGGCTTCCCATTGCCCGTTTACCTGTGAATAGTATAGAGCAGATTGATGTATATCGAGAAAAAGTTGAAAAATATCGTTATTCTTACCTATATAATCCTGAACGTAACGGTTGGCAAACCTGGGTTACTCTGGTTGCTGACGATCAGTATGGGGGTATTGGCTCAAATAATGAATGGTTCCATGTTCAACCAACCGAAGAATTGAATAAAAAATACATTCCGAAAAAGTTTAATAGGACGAAAATTTATTTGCATGATTATGAACAGGTTGCAGGTGGATTAGGCCGCTGGAAGCCAAAAGCGACCGAAGACCTGGTGGCTCAGATCAATCGAGGAACGCTTCTGATTAATTATTTTGGACATGGTGATTCGGATACCTGGGCACATGAGTCAGTTTTGAATCGCAGTAGAGATTTACCAAAATTTCAAAATAACTTCAGGTTGCCGTTATGGGTGGCAGCAACCTGTACCTGGGGGAAATATGATGATCCAAATCATACTTCAATGAGCGAAGAACTTATTTGGTTACCTGAGAAAGGGGGGATTGCAGTAATTTCTGCGAGTCGTCCAGTTTTTGTTTTTTCTAATGTGCAATTTGCGAAGGATTTTTATTGGCACCTTTTTCGAGGTAAATCAGAAAATCTTCCAAGCTGTTTATTGGGAGATGCAATTTACCTGGCAATGAGAGGCCAGGGTTCCAGGAATTACCAAAAGTTTCATCTATACGGTGATCCCACCATGCGGTTAGCTGACCCAGAACATGTTATAAAGATTATTTCAATTTTACCAGACACTCTTAAAGCTTTATCAACTGTGACGGTGGAAGCAGTTGTTACAGATAAATTTGGCTTTCGCTTGACGAATTTCGATGGTAAAGCGATTATCCAATGTTTTGATGCAGTAGATAGTTTATATATTGCTCCAGCAGATTTGCAATATAATTACCATGGTGGAACTATATTCAAAGGTATAGTTACGGTTGAAGATGGTTATATTTCCGGTAGTTTTATTGTACCTAAGTCTATAAAATATAAAAATGCTGCTACGGGGCGAATAAACATCTATGCCTGGAACCAGGATACTGATGCGGTAGGATTTGTTGATACACTCCTCTTTTTCGGTTCTGAAAGCCAGATAACCGATACTGAAGGTCCGGAAATTGATGTTTCTTTTAAAGAAATGCCTGATTTCTTTGATGGGGATTTTGTAAATATTCAGCCAACATTGGTGGTTGAACTGAGAGATGAAAATGGTATTAATTTAACTGGAGAAGTAGGTCACCGAATTGAGCTTATTATCGATGAAAAGTTGAAAAAAGATGTTACGGAATTTTTCGTTTATGAAACAGATAGTTACCAGAGCGGCAGGTTAGAATATACGCTACCGCCGCTTCCTGAAGGAGTGCACCAGTTAAAGATTTCTTCCTGGGATAATCTAAATAATTATTCCGAAAAAGTAGTAACTTTTCGGACGAGCTCTGCAGATAAACTAACTTTAACAGAAGTTGTTAACTTTCCAAATCCTTTTAGTAATGATACTTATTTTACTTTTCAGTTAGTATCGCCAGTTGGAGAAGCAGAAGTCATCATCAGTGTTTATACCTTGACTGGACGTAAAATTCAAGAAATTCGAGATGTTGCAAGACCTGGCTTCAATAGAATTTATTGGGATGGTCTGGATTGGGATGGTGATGTGATTGCTAATGGTGTTTACATTTATAAGATTGTTGTAGACGATGGCGAAAACCGTGTGGAGAAGATTGAAAAATTGGCAATTGTGAGATAATTTTAGATAGAAAGCTTTTACATAACAGTCGCAAATGTACAAAGATTTTTCGTAAAATAATTTTGAAATATAAAATAGCCATAAATATTTATTCCACATTCTATAATTTTTCAAAGCTTTCATATAATAATTTTGCTCTATAAAGATAGCATATGCAAAAATTTTATTTTCCAATAAGATCTGTGGAACTTTACCGTAGTATTTTTTATGCTATTTACAAAGTTATGTCTGGTCAGTCGGTTGGAACGAGATAAATATCCCGACTTGTCGGGAAGATACTCATCCTATGAATTTGAAAGACTTTAGAAAAACAATTTTTCGAAATTAAAATGAGAGATAATAGTTATTTTATTTATTATTGTTTAAGAGAATATTTCCATTTTTTTCTTTTAAAAGGTTGTTTACAATATATTTATAATCGCCTGGTTTTTCCCTGGCCCAGGCGCGCTGACGCAGGTAACTGGGACCTGAATCGATAATCTCGGGTATTACTTTAAGATAATCGTGTAAATAAGTAATATTTTGTTGTTTACCGAATGTTACCATTTCTTCATACAAGCTTTGAACTTCATCTTTTAAGCTTCTGGTATTTCCTTTATTATCTAGAATAATTTTTCCCATAATGCCGTAGCGAGCTGCTCGCCATTTGTTTTCTTCCAAAATCCATCGTTCAACATGTTGGATTTTACCGTTTTGTTTAAATTCTATATCAAATTTACGTATAAGCGAGTAAATCATTGCGGTTAAACCAAGATTTTCTTTTAAAGTGGGCATGGCATCGCAAATACGTACTTCAATCGTGCCAAAAATCGGATGGGGACGAATGTCCCACCAAATATCCCTAACGGTGTCGATAGAATTGGTTTTAATCAGTTGATGTACTAATTGACTGTAATTATCCCAGTTGTCGAAATAATAAGGGATGCCAGCATTAGGAAGTTCCTCAAATATTTTAATTCGAGTAGTAGCCAGGCCGGTGTCGAAACCATTCCAAAAAGGAGAACTGGCTGAGAGGGCAATTAAGTGGGGTAAATACCATGTTAATCGATTCATAATGTAAATAGCTTTATCGGCATCATCTATTCCCACATGTACGTGAAGGCCAAAAATAAGAAATTGTCGAACTGGCCATTGTATTCTGCTCAGCAAATTCTGATATCTTTCTCGGCGAGTAATTTGTTGATATTGCCAATTTGAAAAAGGATGGCAACCGGAAATTAGAATTTTGAGATTATTTTCTTTCGCAATTTTTTCAACAATTTCCAGGTTATGGTTTAAAGCAGATTCCAGTTCTTCCAGGTTTTCACAAATTGGTGTATTGATTTCGAGAGTAGAGTTAAATAGTTCCGGTTTGAACATTATATTGCCTTGTAGCTGGGATAAAATAATACCTGCTCCGTTGACCAGTTCGCCAGTCCGGGGACTTATTGTTTGCACTTCGAGTTCGAGACCAAGCGTGCCGAATTTGGATGAATTAAATTTGATGTACATACAAATAACATAAGGTGTATCAAGTATAAAATCTGTAATTATAATAGTTTTTATAATAATAATTCTCTATTATAAAAGCAAATAAATTTCACCTGTTTAAAATTTTTTTAATTTATCATTGACTACATTTAGCATTATGGATTTGGCTCTATTTGGCAAGAAGGCGCTTTTGAATCCGTCTAATATAATGGATTTTATATCATCCAGATTTAAATTTAAATATTTTGCTGCTAAATAGAGTTCTTTTGTAACTGTTGTATCAGATACCAGCCGATTGTCTGTATTTAGAGTAATTCGCAAACCGTAATCATAATAAAACCGGAAAGGATGTGTTTCGTAGGAAGAAGCAGCACCGGTCTGGATATTGCTGGTAAGACAGGCTTCGATAGGAATGCGGTGATCATTTACAAAATTAAGTAAATCGCCGTCTTCATATAGACGTGTACCATGTCCAATACGATGCGTACCACAAGAATGAATAGCCTGATGAATACTCTCAGGTCCATAAGCTTCACCTGCATGAGCAGTGGTATTAATATTGTTTTTGCGGATTATATAGAAAGCTTCTTTGTGGTTTTCTGCGGGATAGTTCTCTTCCTGTCCTGCTAAATCAAATCCGACCACGCCCTTGTTTTTGTAAGCTACCGATAGTTCTGCTAATATCAACGAAGTTTCAGGATTAATATTACGCATTCCACAAATGATGATACCGGTTTTGATATTGAATTTTTTTTCTGCATCCTGTAATCCTTCGATGACAGCGTCCACAATGGTTGTTAGTTTCAATCCTCGACGAATGTGTAATATTGGAGAAAATCGCACTTCCATGTACCAGACATTTTCTTCTGCAGCATCTTCGGCAAGCTCATAAGCAATTCTATAAAGAGCTTCCAGTTCTTGCATCACTGACAAAGTGATATCAAAGCCCTGTAAATATTCGGCAAGATTTTTACAATATTTCCCACTCATTACATATTTTTCTAATTCAAGAGGATCGAAGGTTGGTAATTCAACATTTTGTTTTCTCGCCAGGTCGATTAGGGTAGAAATTCGTAAAGAACCATCTAAATGGACATGTAAATCAGTTTTGGGAAGCTCCTTTAAAATTTCTATGGGAATTTCCATATTGACCTTACAATTTTGTCGAATCTTTGAAAAATTATTTTGCATTAACTCATTTATTCTACCATCGAATTTATTCGATGGTAATACGATTATTCAAATCCTTTGAAGCAAGTTTTTAAAATGTATTATTTGCCAATTTTAATCTATGAAAAATGATAAAAGATACTTAAAAATTTAATTACCTTTTTTGATTGGAACAAAAGCCTCTTTTTGATATGTTTTTTCCTATTTGATTAATTTACTTTAGTTCCAATTCAGGTTTATGAGAAGTATCCGGTACAATTTTCATTAAATTTTCTTCAAGTTTTGGTTTAGTAGTATCTCCTGATCGAAAGTTCTGTCCTTCTTTGGGTGGTGTTTTCGATTTAGAAGTACTATCTGGGGTTTCGGTAATTTTTTCTTCTTCAATTTGTGGTTGTGTATCTGATGTACTTTCATTTAATACATTCAAAAGAGCCTGGTGGAATTCCTCTAAGCGTTGTTTTGCCAATTGAGCCCACTTTGTTTCTGGATAATTATGAATAGTAGCTTTAAATGCCAGTACTGCATCTTTAAAATTGTGCGTGGCGATGTTTAATTCGCCTATACGGTACTGAGCGTAGGCTTTAGCTTCTTTATCATTACTATTAGGATAATAAATAGCTTTCTGGTAAAATTCGATAGCCTTTTGATAATCCTGCTCTTCATCCGAAAAGCCCGCAATGGAAGATATTCCTGCATTAACTTCATAGTATTTTGCAATTTCATTATATATTTCGGGTATTCGTGAAGGAATGATATTTTCACTCACCAGATGATATAATAAATCCATTCCTTTCTCATATTCTCCCATATCATTGTAACAACGGCTAAGGCCAATTACAGCATCTACATATTCCCGTCTGGTGGGATATCGGTTATATATGAATCCATAGGCTCTGAAGGCTTCTTCTAAATTGCCTTCATTATATAATTTGTTTGCCTGTTGTAAAAGTTCTGTAGGATTGTATTCTTCTTGGGTTGGTTTTACAGCGGTTTCTTTTTTACTGCAGGTAAGAAAAAGAATGGTAACCATAACAATGATTATAAAATTTTTTTTCATATTACTCCTCCTTAGGCATATATCTAATAATCACTTATTCGCTCAACGAATTGATGGATTTGATTCCATGTACTCTGGATAATTTCATCAGATGAATCATACTGAATTAGTTGGTCGAAAACAACCCATTTACCATCGATCATCACATGTTTCACATCGGAGGCATGAGCAGAGTATACAATTTGAGAATAAATATTATCGGCTGGAATACTGTGAATTTTATTCAAATCCATAACTACTAAGTCTGCTTTTTTCCCGGGCTCTAAGCTTCCAATGAATGCTTCTAAACCCAGGGCTTTAGCGCCACCAAGATTTGCCATATCGAATATTTGTTGAGCCGAAGTTGATTTAATTCCTTCTTTATGTTTTTGAATTAAAGCCGATAGTCGCATTTCCATAAATATATCCAGATTATTATTACAGGGTGCTCCATCGGCTCCTAAACTTACATTAATACCTCTCCTTATAAACTTTGGCACTGGAGCGATTCCAGAACCTAATTTCAAATTAGCTGAAGGACAATGTAAAACTTGAATTCCGGTCTCTGCCATCATTTGTATTTCCGGGTCAGAAACCCAAATACAATGGGCTAAACAGAGACGTGAAGATGCAATTTCTTTTTTTACAAAAAACTCTATGTTCTGGTAACCTGTTAAAGATTTAACAAGTTCTAATTCTTTACGATTCTCTGCAGCATGTGAATGTATAATCAAACCATATTTGTCTGAAAGTTCTTTAACTCCCTTCCAGAGTTCTGCGCTGCAACTTGGAACAAAACGGGGCGCGAGAGCATATTGAATGCGTGAATTATCTGTACCGTGCCATTTTTTGATTAATTCTTCCGTTGAATACAAACAGCTTTGTGTATCTTCTCGATAAGGATGGTCACCGCTATCCATCATGACTTTGCCACTGAAACCACGTATACCACTTCGCAGCATTTCTTTAAAAATAATATCTTGATAATAAGCATTACCCATATCTAAAATACAAGTTGTTCCTCCTAATAATAATTCTGCCAGTCCAAGTCTGGCTGAAATGCTCAGTGACTCCGGAGTATGGGACATCTCAAATGGCCAGATACGTTTCTCTAACCAATCTAATAATTCTAAATCGTCTGCTAAATTGCGAAACAGTGTTTGACAGAGATGAACATGTGTTTGAACGAATCCGGGAATAATAACTAATCCCGAAAAATCGAAAATTTTATGATTATTGTCTGAGATAATGCTATCGATCTTTTTAATGGTATCGTTCTCTATTAAAATATCTCCTTTTAAAATCTCACGGTTGGAATTTTGAGTCACGATCAGCCCATTTTTTAGAAATATTCCCATATGAATTTTGCAGGATTTATTTTTTGTTCAAATATAAGTCCTTGA
>CAYLYM010000008.1:0-60524 GCA_964387645.1 uncultured Calditrichaceae bacterium
TATTGCTGATAAATATGGTCTGGATATTCAATTTGTTAATCCTCGGATAGATCCTTCTTTTTCTTTTATGACACTCGATCAAGATGGTAAAATTTGCTTGGATTGTTTTTCTCCATATGCCATGGTCGGATTAATCCAGCACAAGGATAAATTCGATATAGCTTTTTGTAACGACTTGAATTATGATCGTCACGGTATTGTTACACGAACAATGGTGACTAATGAATCCTAACCATTATTTGTCTGTAGCGGTTTTGTATATGTTCCAGCATCGACCGTCCTGGCCTACAGAATCAGCAATAGGGAAAACGCTTGTTTCTAGTTCTATGATAGACAGAGTAACATATTATTTAAGACGGTCACTGGTAGAAGTACAAGTGGGTTTCTGATGGTTTATTCAATGGTTCACTGGGTTTTGGTGGTGAAGAGAGCGCGGGAGCGGCATTTTTAAGAAAGTATGGTACAGTATGGACCACACATAAAGATGGAATAATTATGGATCTGTTAACAGCAGAAATTACCGCAGTGACAGAAAAAGACCCGGCAGAACATTATCGGCGGCAGGAAGAATTGTTTGGTTGCCCTGTTTATGAACGTATTGATGCGCCTGTTTTTCCCGAACAAGAGGTGTTTGGAAACCTCTCACCAGATCAAATTCCGGCAGATAAACTTGCGGGTGAGATGATTGAAGCGAAATTGACCAGAGTCCGGGAAATGATGCACCTATCGGTGGATTGAAGATAATTACAAAAAATGGCTGGTTTGCAGCACGAACTTCGGGGACAGAAGACATTTATAAAATTTATTCTGAATCTTTCAAAGGGAAAGAGCATCTAAAAAATATTCAGGAAGAAGCACAATTATTAATCTCTAAACTTTTTGCTAAATATGGTGTATAATATTTAATTTTGGTTCTGGTTGTGATTTCTATTTTAGATTAAAAATCCTTTGAAACTAATACGCATTACAAAAGTATATAAGTAAAATTTATTTTTCCAAATAAATGACATTATATTTGTTGATTTAAAAGTTTAAAAGATCAAATAGGTAGGAGTAAAATGTCTATTTTTAGTTCAAAGGGCATCAGTAGAATTGAACAGCCTGAGAAATTTACTTTTGGCTGGTATGTTAGATTCCGATATCATGGACAGGTTAAATCCAAGTTCTTTAGTGATAAAAAATATGGTGGGCGCGACAAGGCTTTCATGAAAGCCAAAAGTTACTACAAGAAGCAAATGAGAAGGATCTTCAAAAAAATCACCGGGGAGGAAGTCAAACGAATTCCCAATACAATTTTAGTCACAAAGCATAAAAGCAATAATACCGGGATTGTTGGAATACAGAAAATCAAACGAAAAAGAAAAACTGGCGGATACTATAGAGCTTATCGGGTGGCGTGGAAAGAAGGGGACAAAGTTAAAACAAAATTTTTTTCTATAGAAAAATATGGAGATAAAGAAGCCTTTGCCATGGCGCGTCGATTTAAGAAGGAAATATTGTTCCGTAATGTTAAATAAACCGAGTTTAAATTAAAAACTAATTGAGCAAATTCTAACGATAATAATAAATATATTTTGGTGCAGTCTGGCAACACTATTGTTTTTTAGGGAAAAGGCTCTTGCAAGATTCTTCCAAAAGGTTTCTCAGTTTACATTTTCTATAAGTGTAGGTTTTTCGGTTAAATTGATTTGAACAAAACGAAGGCATTTTTGATTAAAAAATTATATACATTTTAAATAAAAATCTTCCTTGTTACTTTAATTTTTATAAGAAGTTTTCTTTTTATCTATATCTAATTATTGGAAAGAGTGATCTACGAGAAGGAATCTATAAAAATTTCAAATATTTTTATTATTTTAATAATTTATTTTTTGCCTATATGAGGATTTTTAAATATTTACATTAAAAGTTTTTTGGTATTATAAAGGTATTATGAAAAATAAGATATCTTTTGAAAGATAAATTAAGTAACCTACCTAAAGAAATACAAAATTACCTCTAATCCTATCTGGTAATATCCAGATACACTTATTGCATCACCCTTTTCATAAAATCCGTTTTTTCAATTTTTTATATAACTGTCTCCGGTGCAATGGTAAATTGTGCTTATGGACCCTTGATAATCAGTTTTTTAGTCTTATGATCATGGATTTCAAATCGAATTAATCCCTTTTTAATTTTGATACAGTCTGTGCGGGTTTTGAGAAACAACTTAATCTCTTTAACTTGTTTGTTTTCTTTAATAATCTGGCAACGAACATTTTCATGACGTTCCGGTTCGTCCTCGTTCCAGGGATAGATAATATAAACATCTACATTATTGTACATGTTTTTTGGAAGTTTTACCGTGTCCGACTTGGTTGTGTCCTGACTTACGAATGAATCTGCCAATAAATAAGAGTTAGGACGTAAAATCATTAGAATTGTAAAAAGATTCAAATATATTAATGAATGAAATAAGCGTTTATACATATTACCCCCTTTAATTTATTTATAACACGCTTATTTCGTTTATTATTCAAATTGTAATTTTTTTTCTCCTATCATTTAGTGCACTATAATTTACAATAAAATTTTCAAATTATGAAATTATTATTAGTATTTTTAAATATTATAATATTTTTTCTCAAAAAAGTTCGTGTTTTTATTATTAGTCTTATCTAAAGTGTGCTACTGAATTTATTTTTTCTGTTGACCATTTGTAGGGATTGAATTAAAAATAAATAAAGAAAAAGAGATAAAAGGATTATAGATTTTACAAAGCTTTTTTTTCGAAGTGAATTACAATTTCCTGTAGATCCATCTTTCTTACCTCTTCCAGATATTTTTGAAATTTTTGATATTGTTCGGGTTCAATGTGTTTTCCAGGTAGGCGATATTGAGATGTATATAAAAGAGTGTTTTTCTCTACTTGCCATTTCCATTTGGCCGTGCCATAATCAGAGTGAACAGAATCACGGTATAGATTATCTTGGGCGACGATATTTACAGGTAAAGAAACAGAAAGACTGAGCTTTTTAATTAGACCATAACGCCAACGAATAGGATACTTCCGATAAGGAGATCGAAATATGTCGGGTAACTCAAGTGAGAGAATTTTTCCTGGTTGGATGATTATTTCTTTTTCTCTTTTTAACGCGAAAGTATTGGTATGAAATATATAAGAAATTTCAAAAGGATCTTCTACAGGAAACATACCTCGAATGGCAAATGAATCGAGTACTGCGCCCGAACATTTTTTAGCTAAATAAGATTCCAACCATTCTCTTTTTTCATTTGTAGATGCATTATAGAAGTTGTTTCGCATTTCAACTGCAATGGCGCCCCACCAACGAGAACTACCTTTAATTTTGGCTGAACCATTGGAAGAAAGTTGTACATTCCAGTCTATAATTAAGCGATTTCTGTCCAGAGGAGTTCTGGGAGTAAAACGAATTTCACCTCTGCCATTTTCATCAACCACAAGCGCTGGGAGGCCCTGATCATACCATGGAAGGTCTCCAAATGGACAGTTTTTATCAGTGGCATCCATCCAAATACCACTATCTCCTAGGGTTGGACAATAAGCAATGGCGTGATTGAATTGAAACGGTGATGGCAGCGAAGTATCAGGATAACCATTTTGCCAGGTACTGATGAGAACTTCTCGAACATCCAGGCCAACTTCTCTGGCCAATGAACAAATTAAAGTGCTCATGTCTTTGCAATCACCATATCGGTTCTGGAGAACTTGCTCAGCAGGATAAGGCTGAAAACCACCAATACCAATTTCAACAGCGATATAGCGAACTTTGTCGCGCACCCATTCATAGATTTTTCTTAGTTTATCCATATCATCTTTTGCTCCTGTGGTGATTTTTAGGGCCAGTTGTTTGACGCTTTCTCCTGCCTTCATTTGGGGGTGAGCCAATTGTTTATACCATTTAGCCACATCCTCCCAGGTATTCATACCCACCGGCGAAAAAGCAATGTGTGCAGCAATTTCTTTCATTGGCGGCATGCCAAACTCTTTCTCTATAGGTGGTACATGGCGTGTTTCCCAGACGTAAGTTGATTTAAATCCTTTAGGAGCTTCTTGTACTTTTGGTTCAATTTCTATACCATAAACATGGTAATTTATATCCAAATCAGAAGGTTTGACCAGAGCGAAACGTGAAATTACTGTTGGTATTTCGGATTGGAAGGCCCAGAAGTGTCGTAAAGTCCACGACTCAATTCGCAAACGATATTTATACTCGATCACCGTGCCATCTTCTACTGCTGGCATGGTGAAAATCTTAGCTCGTTGATCAGAATAAAAAACAAAGTTAGGGTAAAGAGTGATATCGTAGATATTTTCTTTTTTTAATTCAGTAATCTTTCCATCTGGCGAAATTGTACGGGCTTTGATTTCTTCGATCTGAGTTTCAGGTGTGTAAGCTATTAATATGTTTGCATATTTATGTCCACGGTGGTTCAAAATTTTATAAATCCGATGCTGCTCAAAAATACTAAAACCCTCCTGGCTGCCGCTTCCAAATATTTCTATTTTTCCTTCATCAAGAAGCATTACTGCTCCTGCATTTGGATAATTCTCAGAACCAGGTAAATTGTTAAGGTCAAAATCCTTCCAATCGATAAGTCGCGACCACTGGCTTTCAGTTGTACAAGAAAGTAAAAAGATTGAGATAAAGATAATTAAAAAAAGTCGTTTTAATTTTCTTAGTAACAGTGGGCAGACCATGAATTTTGTTCTAAAAAAATATTTGAATGGAAAAGAAAGACCCAATAATCTTGCCATCTTAATCTCAGATTAAATTCATTAAGATTAAAGATTATATTCTTAAGCAAATTAATTAAAGTTACTGCCCGATTCAACTTTTACGTGTGACATTTTTTAAAATAATAACCTATTTACATGTTTTGTTAGATTTGAGCTTATTCAAAATAAGAAAGTTAATAAAAAAGGCGAATGCAAAATATTTATCTTTAATATCATCATTTTTTCCAATGAGTTCCAATTCTAACTTTTTAGGAACAATGGAAAATGATTATAGAAGAAGTTAATTTCTTTTTAAACCAAATTTATTGCTTTTTATGAGAAAAAGTATAACGATTAAAGAAATCAAAAAGCCTAAGAAATAACCTATAATATATCTAAACCATATTTGGGAAGGATTATAAAGAATTTCAGTAAACTCGTGGAATCTTATCTCAATTTGTTCTTCAGACATATCTGATAAAATAATTTCTTGTTCTGTTAATTTTTGAAGAAAATTTTTCCAGTCAGGATTAATAAAGTAGCAGTAGATGATAAAAAATATGGTAAAAATCAACAGACCAGTAAAAAATATTACTGTATCAAATTGTAATCCTTGCCGCCAGGTTAAGAAGGTTTCTTCTTCCCTGGTATAATGTCTTTTTATTGCCATATAGACGGTTATTACAGGTATTAATGCGCTAAGATAGCTAGTGTATTTTCCGATGTTTAGATATGTGGTATGAAAACCCAGAACAAATTCTAAAGTAAAACATAGAATTGTAGCAAATCCTGCGATAATGCCAAATTGTATGTCTATTCGCATATGAATTAAATTTTTTATAAATATAATAAAGAAAATATTCTTTCAACATAAAAATAAATTCAAAATTTCTCTGATTTTTTAATTGAAACCAATGTTTTAATTTTCAACCGATTAAATTTGGCGGATAATACTATTCGCAAACCTATTTTAAGAAATTTCGAACAATTTTATAGCCATCGAATTCGTTCATAAGTAAAACGATAGAGTTAATGCAAGTTGATTTTTCAATAATTTTATTTAAAATGTTTACTTATGAAATATGAGTTTGTACCCTCGTTCTGCATTAGCAAAACTTTTTGTAATGACAGTTTTATTGATTCTTCAAAGCTCTCTTTATTATAATTTATAATTAATCTCCACTTTACCTAACTTTCTATTTTCTTTTTATTCCAATTCACAACCTCCTAAAGATATTCATAAATTTTCTTATCCCGAATAATTCATGAATATTCGCTATTTACAAGGAATTCAGGGTAATCCGAAAATTTCCCAGTTTCAGATGATTACAGTTATTTATTTGATACTATTATAATCGGTGTGCTCTATTTTGTGTTTATGAATTTTTTAAGCTATATATAAAAAATCTCTACATTTTACCTCTTTTGACCCACTTTTTCCGTCATTCTGTCATACTCTTTTCTTTCGTTCTTCCTTCGTTCCTCGTTCGTAGTCTATCGGTGGTATGCCAAAATGATAGTTAGAAGCATTTGATATAGAAAATCCGAAAATTGAAAATGATCAATTTACAAAGATTCTATTTTTTCAAAGGTTCCTGGTTGGTAATGGTAAGTTCACCCTAAAAAAATTTTGGGATTGCCCCTAACAGAGCCGAAAGACCCCTAACTTATTAAAAATTAAGAGATCTTTCACTTTGTTCAGAATAATATTTATGTGCAAACTACCTTTTTAGGGCGAACTCAAATTATTTTAAAAAAATTCAACTTTTTTAGTCAGGTTAATTTTCTTAAAAACAAGTAGTAGAATAATATAGCTTGTTCATCCAGAGAAAAAAATGAACCTGTCATTTAAAAATATTTTTAATTTACCCGATGAAAGATTTATTGATCACTGCAAATAAATATCTATTGTTTGACTTATTGTAAATCCTGAATGGTTTTTTTTACCGGAAGAAGCAACACATCACCATCTCTTATCCTATCCAAATCTTTTCTAGTATGAAACTGATTGTTATGTTCCACAATCCAATCCAGAGTTTGATTAAATTTTGATGAACCCATTGGAAATAAAAGATTTGCTAGGGAGCTGATCCAGTATTTTTTACCGTAGCCAATTTTTACCCAAATTGGATGCGTTCCATTTTGAAATTGGTTAACCATTTCTTTATAATCAGTAATGGGCCTGTTGGGAGAGGCACTGATGGAGGCAGTTTGTCCAAAATCAGGATCGGGTAGTAAATCTACCTGTTCCGGGGACAAGAAATCTTGCAAAGAAGTGAGACTGTCTTTCTTTTTGTTAAGAAAATCAGTAAGTTGGGGTGATTTGGTTGGAACCTTTTCCTTCTGGTCTCTGAGTAAAGGATTTGGCGTCATATTTAATTTATAATCCCATAGTTTTACTTTACTCTCTTTCAATCTTTTCGCCTTTTGGATCATTTCCATATAGAGAGAATCCCTTTTGCTTGGTTTCCTTCTATTTTTTTTCTGGAGTAGTTTTGAATTTTGAATTGAGTCCTTATTTTGAATTGGTCTTGATGTATCTGGCAAATTGTATCGGATTGCTTCGCCAGCGATGGCGAACTCTAAAGGAATCTTATTATAAATTTTATTCCGCTCAGGCTGGGTTGAGGATGAATTATTTAGTGAAGATTTAATGGAATGAGAACAGGAAAATGAAAGTAAAAAACCGAAAAATAAAAAAACTGAAAATGTTCCTTTTAAAATATAAATTTTAATTTTTCTCATGTTTAATTTGTCTTTTTCAATATTATTTCTGTTTTCAGTTTCAGGCCATGAATCAAATGTATAAATCATGACATATTCAAAGAATCGACCTTTTTTTGTAAAACTTAATTTTTAATTGCTGTTCGATTAAAATTGCTGCGGACCAGATCTGGCCGGTTATTGCATGCCAAAATGAATTTTTCTTTCGCTCAAACCCGCAGTGGTGCCCCTCCCAGGTGAAGTTGTAATTATCTGGTTTTGAAGTTAATAATTCAAGTTTTCAAGTTAAACCACCTTTTTTAAAATATTTTCTGTCAAAAGTCTATAGGTTCAGGTTTTATTGTTTATCGAATAATTATCTTTGTTTAATAAAATAAGGGTGATTTAATTAATACCACAATCTTTGCAAGTTGTTAACAAGTTTATCTGCCTGAATGGAGCAATAGGCAGTGCCTTGTTAAACTATTATTTTACTCTGTCGAACATATTGTTGCACAATTCTACCAAACAGGCGTCTTAATGATATTATTTGTTTTGAAAATGAAATTTACAAGAATTATAATAGAATAGGTCTGGCGGAATCGGTCAAATGGTGTGCAAAAATGTTTTTCATAATGTTGCTCATTTATGTAGAATAAGATTGAATAACTGGAAGCTTTCTTTAAATCCAGATGGTTTATTCTGTTCTGAAAAGTTTTCAGATAGTGATAGATTTTTTTATAAACTTTAAGCCTTTTTATGAAAAAATAACATAGTTACAAATTGCTTCCAACAAGAAGAACCTTCAATCGCTTTATTAGATTTTCTCTCGGCTACCATTTGGGTAAACTCGGGCTTAGGAAATAAGAATTTGACTTTATATGCATATAACTTAGGTCGAAATATGACTTTTCCAGGGATTTTTTAGTGGTTATAAAAAGTTGATTTTAAGATTGAGTGATATGAAGAAAGCATATCGGGCTGAGATTTATTTAAAACTTCAGATTCCCAATTTAAAAGAGAATTTTTATTCATACTTCAAATAGAATTGTTGCTCTTCTTCGAAGATTTGATGCATTAATCTGTGTATATTATCATAAATTTTTTGAATCTGATCCAGGGTAAATGTTTTGCTGAATGTTTTCATGGGTTCCAGAAATAATAAAGTCACAGGAAAGTTCTTCTGTTCAGGAAATAATCCAGAAAGAAGGAGAGCATAAGCTTCCATCTGGAATTGATATTTACTTGCCACATGTTCTATTTCCCGTGGTTTAATTCGATTAGTTTTGAAATCCAAAACTTCCCAGTGTCCATCTGTATTCTGATATAATCGGTCAAAAATACCGGCAAAAATAAATTCTTCTATCCTCATTTCTACTCGAAATTCACTAAACTGCTCTTTCATGCTCAACTTTTCTGCAAATTCCGAATTCCGAAATCGATCCATAAAAAGGAGTAATTTTGTTTGCAGGTTTTGTTTTTCTTCTGGATCAATTACACCCATATTTAGGAAAATCTGTTGAATTTTTCTCACATCATCATCTGCTGGTCGCCGATGAAAATTTTCCAGTAATTGATGTACAATTGATCCCCACACTGCCCCACCTGGTTCATCAGCATATTCCAATTCCACTGGTGGAGGCTGTATATTTCCCATTCTTAAATAATAGTGCTTAAAATACCTTTCTTTATTTTCATGGAAAAGCATTAACTGGGTTGCAGAATATATCTGGCCTCCTGGTTTCTCCGGAGCTCTTTCGAGCAATTTCAATTCATCTACAGAAAAATCAGGCACTTGTGTTTCCTTTGGGGAATATTCCACAGACTTCGCCAACGGGCTTTCTTGGATTGATTCTTTTAATAAATGGATTTTTACGGAAAACTCAAAACCTTTCTCATTAAGCAAGATCTCTTGTCCTTTTTGTAATTCACCTGGCTGAAGTCGATACGAATTCAGCAGCCACTTTAAATAGCTTGGATCGGAAAGCTTTCCTCCTTTCCCAATAAAGCCCGACATAAAAAGATGGTCCTTTGCCCGGGTGGCTGCTACATAGAATAAACGCTTTTCTTCTGCAACAATTTTGTTCCTATTTTCTTTCCTCAGGTAATTATAAGCAAAAGGAGTATTTATTTCTTTAGGAAATGATCGTTCTAATTTGAACGCCATCCCAGATGATTTATGGGTAAGGAAGGTATCGTCGAACTGAAAGCTTCTTTCCAGAAATGGAAGAAAGACCACTGGAAATTCCATTCCTTTAGCAGCATGATAAGTAAGGATATTTACCTTATCTTGTTTTTCCAATAAAATGGTGGCTTCACCTTCACCAATTTGCCCGGTAATTTGTTTCTTTAGAAATTCTATAAATTCTGTAGCAATAACTGTTCTATTCTGTTCCAATTCAAAAAGATAATGCAGAAACTTATCCAGGTTAGCCAACTTTTGATCGCTATCCGGTTGTTCTCTCAGCAAGGCGCGCATTTGTAATTCATCGATAATGATATCTAAAAGTAAACTGAAATGACCATGCAAGGCTAATTCATTCCATTGAGGTATTTTTTCTACTAAAAATTGTATCATCCGAATTTCGCCATCGCCGATTTGCAATTGGTAGCCTTTTGATTGGATAAATCGACTGAAATCAGATTGAAAAATTTCTTCTATTGATTGGTGTCCAGAAAAATATTTATGGATTTTTTGAAGCTTTTCCCAGTAGGTGTCTCCCTGCACCTGATTTAAATAAAAAAGCGTTACATCTGAGAGTCCCACATAAGGGCTTCGCAGAAATACCAGCAGAGCAAAATCATCATCAGGGTCCACTATAGATCGGAGAATGTAATAGATATCCTGAATTTCTTGTGTCTGGAAAAAACCTTTTCCTTTATAGGTTTGGTAGGGAATATTTTTTTCTCTGAACACTTGCTCAATAGTTCCCAGAAAACTTCGTGAGCGTATTAAAACGGCAATATCTCCAAATGTAATTTTTTTTGCTCTGAGCTTTTTTATCTCTTCTCTGTAGTGATCAGAAAAATTAGTGCCCGCCAGCTTTAGAATATTTTCGGCCATTTTCCTCACCTGGGCCTCTACTTGAGAAACATCTAAATCATCAGGTAGCACAAATAAATCCAATTGGATTTTTGAGTTCCCATTTTCAATTATTTCTCGCCCCGGCTGCAGTGGCTGAAATTTTACATCGTATTCGGAATCCTTTTGGAAAATTGAAGAAAAAGTATAATTAAAAAAATGAATAAGAGAGGGTGTTGACCTGAAGTTTTGGGACAGGGTGATCACTCCTCGACGATTTTCAAGAGTATCTTCAAAAGATGCATCATCACCTTCTACTAAAATAGGGAGCTTATCAGTGCCTTGTTTGGAAATTTTTTCGGCAAACTGCTGGAAAATGCTGACATCGGCATTACGAAAACCATAAATGGACTGTTTAGGATCGCCCACCACAAAAAGACGGTTTTCATCCAATTTTCCAGAACGATCGTGAACAAGTAAATGGATAATTTCCGATTGTAAAACGTCAGTGTCCTGAAACTCGTCCACAAGGACGAAAGGAAATCGCCTGCGAATTTGCTCTCTAACCTCCCAATTGGACTTCAGAAGCCGGATGGTTTGTATTTGTAAATCCTCAAAATCCAGCGTATTCTGGTGGCGCTTCCTCTCTTCCACATATTCCAGGAAATCACTGGCGATGAGGAGCAGACCAAGATACACCCTAAAAAACACTTCTTCCACTTCCGGATGAATCAGAATCACAGCGTTGGTATACTGAGAAGCCACTTGCGAAAGCTCTTTAAAAATCTGGGTACCTTCTTTACCCCATACTTTCTGGCGACCTGGAATCCTGGAATATGCTTCTCCACTTCTTGTGGTTAATTCCTGGATAATTTGAATAAGAGAAACAATCTTTTCGACATGATCTGTCTCGGGATTCTCAATTTTCTCTAAATATGTTCTGAATTTTCTTTGTAAATCCCGTTCCTTACCATCTTGGTCGATGGGTAATTGACATAAAAATTGTAAGCTGTTGAAAAATTCTCTGGATAAAAACAGATCGCTTAAAACAGCATCATGATAACGGACAAATTCCGACAACCAAAATCTTTTAACATCTTCTGGATTTGCCTTGTTAAAAGATTGGAAATGTGGAGCCAATATCGCTCTGGCATTGTATATTTTGAACAAAAATTCTTTTAAACGTTTGATTGAAAATTCTCTCAAGGCTGAGAGCTGGTAGGTTGATTTTTCACCATAAGTTATCTGGTAGCTCAGAAAAAATTCTCTGAAAGATTTTTGCAAAAAATCTTCTTTTTGCACATCATCTAAGATTTCAAAATCGGGGTTTATACCGACTTCCACTGAATACTGACGTAGAATATTCGCACAAAATCCATGGATAGTAGAAATTTGTGCCTGATTTAACTGCTGAAGTAACTCAAAAAGTCGAGCGCTGACAATAGGATCTTCTGAAAACCGCTGATTGATTTCCTGAAAGATCCTCTCCTTCATTTCGGCGGCTGCTTTATCCGTATAAGTGATTGCCAGGACATTCTGAATTTCCATTCGAGGTCTTTGTAATAAAATGTGGAGAAAGCGGTTAACCAGGACGGTAGTCTTTCCAGATCCAGCACCAGCAGTAACTAATAAGTTTCTTCTTAAATCTAGAGCTTTTAATTGTTCAACAGAAAGTGGCATTTTTGTTTAAAATTTTAAATTAACAAGTTTTTAGTTTAGGTTGAATTTCATTCCGCAATAAATTTCTTCTTATAATCACAGATGCTATTATTGATGAGTTCAATGGCTAGATCCAATGATTCAAACTCCTGAATCAACACCTGTTTTTCTTCAAGATTTTTGTAAACCCGGAAGAATTTTTGAATTTCTTCTGGAATGTTTTGGGATAAATCATCTGCTGTTTGATCTGCAAATAATGAGGATTTTGAAAAGGCACACAAAGAATTTTATCGTCAGGTTCCTCGGAATAAGTTACATGCTTTACTCCAATTGGATGCGAGTTAACCACCACACCTGGATGAAAATTGATCTGCGAGAGCACCAGAACATCAAGTGCATCGCCATCTTTGGTCAGTGTTTGTGGAATAAAACCGTAATTACCCGGATAATAAGTCGTACTGGCAATAATGCGATCAACCCGAATGATGCCTGAAATTTTATCCGATTCATATTTACACTTTGATCCACTGGGTATTTTTATCAAAACGGCAGCATCTTTCTGAGGATTGATTCCAGTAGTTATGCCATGCCAGAATTGGGCCATCTTTTTTCCTCAAGAAAATTAATGAACTTTTTAGTATATTATCTTTTTTATCATAAGTTTTTGAATTCTTTGTTAATTTCTTTTTTCCATTTATCTTAAAACACTATATCGAAGATAATCAATTCAGACACCTTTCTATGTAAATTTAATGAATTTTTACTTCAAATTCAGAAATTGATTTTTTAATCATTAGAAAACGTAAATAGGGTCTGTCTGCTGTAAGCCAGACGAGCATTCTTTGCCCGAATTTTAAGATTGTTCGTGGCGGGAAGCCACTCCCACCGTATAGTTGTTTTAAAAATATCTTCTAAATTTTAATTTTTCGGAGCAAAAGACATAATCAAATAAATTTTTTTCATGTCCTAAATATTGATGAACATCCATATTAATCTAAACAGTTCTAAACTTTCGAATATAAATCGATTTAAAAGACTGAAATGGCGTATTCAAGTTGTAATTTATTCGATTCATCTGGGATGTTTTATTAAATTCTATTGAATTAAATGAATAAATAGTTAAATTCAGATCATTGTGATAAGCTCAGAAAAAATTGACAAGTGAGATGGAAACGCCTTTTGAGCACCTGAAGAATGTTGCCCTCGTCCACGATTGGCTGACAGGGATGCGAGGCGGTGAGAAAGTTTTAGAAATTCTCTGTGAATTATTCCCTCAAAGCGATATTTTCACACTCATACATAATCCGGGTTCAGTATCGGACATCATTGAGTCACACACGATTTACACATCCTTTGTTGACAAGTTGCCCTTTAAAAAAAACAAATACCGACATTACTTGCCTTTGTTCCCGACCGCTATTGAGCGATTTAATTTCAAAAATTATGATCTTATCATTTCGACATCCCACTGCGTTGCAAAGGGTATAATCACACCACCTGATACTCTGCATATATCCTATCTTCATACTCCCATGCGATATGTCTGGGATATGTATGACGAATATTTTGGAAAAGAACAAATGGGGTGGTTAGCCCGAAAAGTGATTCCCTTTTTTGCTAATTATCTACGGATGTGGGATGTAACCAGCAGCAACCGGGTAGATTGGTTTTTAGCCAACTCTAAACATGTTGCCAAAAGGATTAAAAAATATTACGGGCGAGAGGCTACTGTTATTCATCCACCAGTAAATACCTCCCTGTTTTCTCCTGTAGAAGCCGCTGGAGATTATTATCTGGTCGTTTCTGCGCTGGTACCATATAAGAAGATCGATTTGGCAATTCGGGCTTTCAACAAGTTGAAGGAGAGATTAATTGTTTTGGGTAGTGGACCAGAAAAAACTAACCTGCAAAAATTAGCTGGTCCTACCATTGAATTTGTCAATTGGCAGCCCCCAGAAAAACTCCGCACATACTACCAGAACTGTAAAGCGTTGATTTTCCCTGGAGAAGAGGACTTCGGGATTGTTCCGGTGGAAGCCATGGCCTGTGGAAAACCCGTAATTGCATTTGGCAAAGGCGGGGCACTGGAAACTGTAATTGGGTATTCCGAAGAAATTAGTGAACAGGTAACAGGGATATTTTTCAATCAACAGACCGAAGATGATTTAATCGAGGCCGTCAGGCAATTCGAACGCATAAAATGGGATCCTATATATATTGCTCATCATGCCCAGAAATTTAGCCAGGAAAGGTTCAGGAAGAAAATCACCAAATTTATTCAAGAGAAATTGAATCAATTTCAAAAATAAGTATACAAGAATCGTTCATGAATAAAAACATTTATCAAAGGAATTTACTAATCCCTTTTCTTAAAATTCTCATTGATGCTATAGCCATCGAAAGTGCTTTTCTTTTTTCATTTTATTTGCGTTTTTATTCGCCGCTTACTAAGATTATACCAGTAACCAAGGGATATCCACCCTTTCAACAATACCTGCTGGCTTCTTTTGTCCTGTTAATCATATATCTCGTTTTGTTTAGTGTTTTCCATTCTTACCGAAGCCGTTATTTCTCCACTTTTAGCCAGGATATTCCGGTCATTCTTAAGACATGTATTTTGGGTATTTTATTTGCTATGAGCGGTGCTTTCTTATACCGGGGATTTTCCTATTCCCGTCTTACTTTTTTACTGGTATTCATCAATACCCTTGTTTTCCTTTTATCAGGGCGGGCTATTTTTCACAGTATTCGAAAGCAATACATGCGCCAGGGGTATGGCATCCAACGCCTTATTCTGATTGGCAATTCCTCTCTTATCTCTCGCTTTTGTCAGCAAATAAAAAGAAAAAACGACCACCTGTTCCAATTTGTGGGTTACTGTGCAGAAAAGAAATTGTCCGAACTTTCTCTGCCTTACCTCGGAAATTTACAACAGCTTTCCCAGATGTTAGAGGAGATACATTTCGAAGGCCTCTTGTTATGTTTCGAAGCTGATGAGCACTACAAAGTGCTGGAAGTTCTGGAAATGACCGAAGGGAAAAATGTGGAGTTATTTTACATTCCTGATTTGTTGGATATTATTACATCTCACACCAGTACTTTAGAAATCAGCGGACTTCCGGTATTACGCCTGAAGACGGTGGTTTTCAGCGGTTGGCAGGGTTTTCTGAAACGGACTTTTGACATTATCATCTCTTTGATCTCCTTGATTATCCTATTTCCCTTCATTTTGCTCATAGCCATCGCCATCAAGTTGACATCGCCTGGGCCGATATTTTATAAGCAGAAACGTGTGGGATTAGATGGAAAAGAATTTATCATGCTGAAGTTCCGTTCCATGAAGGTGGATGCTGAGAAAGAGACCGGTCCGGTATGGGCAAAAAGGGATGATCCCCGGGTAACGCCTATTGGACGTATTCTACGGCGGACTAGCCTGGATGAACTTCCTCAATTGATCAATGTATTAAAAGGAGAAATGAGCTTAGTTGGTCCCCGACCGGAGCGCAAAGTATTTGTTGAACAGTTTCAAAAGTCCATTCCTAAATATGCCGAGCGCCACCGAGTACGTTGTGGAATGACCGGCTGGGCGCAGGTAAATGGCTTACGCGGTCAATCCCCCATCGAAGAAAGAACCCGTTACGATGTCTACTATATCGAAAATTGGTCCCTCTGGTTCGATATCAAAATTATTATTATGACTTTCATTGCTATCATCAAAGGCGAAAATGCTTATTAAAAGTTCGAAGAAACCATCCTTTTAAAACATAAAGTATTGAACCATCTTTTAAGGAATGCAAACTTTTCAAAATTCAAAATCCTCTAACGATTCTCAATAACGACCTAAATGTCCGTGAGTATTTTCAAGAAATGATAAAAAGCGTTTCAAAGGAAATTCACCAAAATGTAAAGAATTGCCAGAATATTTTTTTCCATTTGGAATTTGATTCATTCGATTATGAAGCCAGAACATTAAATTTTTTTAAATGTTCTTTGCTTTGAAATTAAAGGAATTCTAACTGAATACTAAAATTTCAGATATTCGCTACATAAAATTAAATTTATCAAACATTTTAGTCCCATTCTACGTAGTTTGTTAATCACTTAATTTTCCCTTGATAATATGAAGCTGTTTATTGATTCTGGTTTTCATCGCAAGTCGTATTTAATATTTGGATAAGCGTTAATTTTTATATAAATTTTTTCCAGATTTTCATTTTAAAAAAGGAGTTGTTGATTTGAAAAAGTTTGTGTTCACCGAAAATGATATAAAAAATATCAGTAAAGTTCTGGGGGTAAGCCCCGTGGAAAGGGTGGATCATTATCGCTTTGTTTTAGAAAATACAAAAGATAAACGTCGACTCTCATTAGAAATTTATCCAGATTTATCTATCGGCCAGAACAAGGGTAATCTCATTTCAATTTATACTCACAATACTCATATACAATTGCATAATTGTACAGGTTATGTGCCAAGTGAATCGCTGGGAGAAATTATTTTCATCAGCGAATATAAAGGAAGGGTTTCCGGAGTAATTGTCGAAAAAGAAGCGGGTTGCTCAGTGTATTCGAATGTAGATGCTTCTATTCTTTCCGGCGATTTTACTCAATTAGCTCCGGAAGTCATGATGTCAGGAATTGCGTTATCGGTTGCTGAACATTTATTACCATCACAAGATGAGTAGATGGATAATTTATAAAGATATAACCAGTACTATTTATCTTAAGAATCATTTTCTTTTTACGATGAACAATTAAAATCGAGATACAGGAGTTCAGTGGTTTCATCAGAAGAGATAAAAATTTACAAATTCACAATTGGTACATTCGGTGTAAATAATTATTTAATTCATCCAAACAATTCTAAAAAAGCCTTACTCATTGATGCGGGGGAAGATCCTTCCCCAATTCTTAATAAAATTAAACAACTTAATCTTAAACTTATTTATCTTATCAACACTCATGGGCACGGAGATCACATTGCGGGGAATGAGATCATTCTGCGAGAAACGGGGGCTCAACTTCTGATCCATAAAGAAGAAGTTGCATTTTTGCAGGATCCGCAATTAAATCTTTCGGCTTTTTTTGGATGGGAATTAAGTTCACCTGCTGCACACCGACTTTTAAAAGAAGGCGATTGCATAGAATTAGATAATATTCAATTTACGGTACTTCACACTCCTGGGCATACACCAGGGCATATTTGCATTATATGGAATAATCACGCCTTTACTGGCGATGTCATTTTCCAGGCCGGAATTGGTAGAACAGATTTTCCACACTCTTCAAGTCATCAACTCATCGAAAGTATTCGCAATAAAATATATCGTCTTCCAGAAAACACCATCATTTACCCGGGTCATGGGCCGAATACCAGCGTGGGTGAAGAGAAATACAACAATCCATTTGTGAGCATCTAAATGGACTGGGAATATTTTTTAGAACGATTTATTCGGCACTTGGCTTTGGAGAAAGCTTTATCGGATAATACTCAATTTGCATATCGCAACGACCTCTCCCGCTATATCAAATATTTGCAAGAAAAGGATATCAATAGAGTAGAAGATATTACGCCCATGATACTCCAGAATTATATTGGTCAACTATATGATATCGGTTTGGCTAGCAGCAGTATGGCTCGAAATTTTTCCGCTTTGCGCAGTTTTCATCGTTTCTTAGTCCAAATGGACGTCACTACTTATGATCCTACCGAAATATTAGAAACCCCTAAATTGAAAAGGTCACTTCCGTCGGTATTATCAGTAGAAGAAATAGACCGATTATTAGAACAACCGGATCTATCGACACCTTTAGGAATCCGCGACCGAGCAATGCTGGAAGTTCTGTATGGCTGTGGTTTGCGAATTTCGGAATTACTCCAACTTCAATTAGACAACTTATATCTTGAAGAAGAGATTATTCGAGTGCGTGGAAAGGGATCCAAAGAACGATTTATTCCAATCGGAAAAGAGGCTATTTACCATTTAAAAATATATCTGGCGAGGGTCCGCCCACTTTTAGCCGATTTAAGCCGATCAAAAAATGTGGTCTTCCTGAATCATCGGGGTAAACCGATGACTCGTATGGGATTCTGGAAAATTTTGCGGAAATATGTTGTTCAGGCTAATATCAATCAGGATGTGCATCCACATACATTTCGCCATTGTTTTGCTACCCATCTTCTAGATAACGGTGCTGATCTGCGTTCAGTACAGGAATTATTGGGGCATGCAGATATCTCCACTACACAAATTTACACCCACATCACCCAAAAACAATTAACTGAAGTATATAAACGATATCATCCAAGAGGATAAGCTATTTTAAATCTACCATTTCGGATAAAAAAATTTCATGAGAATTTGGCCTTTTAATTTGACATCTTTAACACAGGCATTTATTTTTAAGTGTAATAGAAGATTACGATAAAAAAGAGCTGTTCGTCAGCGGGGGGTATTATGTTTGGTCGACTGGCAAAACATCGTAGGTTTGAATATACGCCAGTGTATTACGACCCAGAGAAAGAAGAAAAAGAACGCGGTCGTCCACGCATACATTTTCGGCGAATGCATCGCAAAGCCCGAGCCAAGCCTTTTATCTGGTTACTTGCTATGCTCATTTTTGTTGTTTATCTCATTATCATTTTGGGGAAAATTGCTTATAACTATTAGGAGAATTTCATGTTTCATATAAGCGAAGTCTTAAAAAAAGTGCCCTTTTTCCGAACGCTTGGGAAGGAGGGAATTGATTTCGTTGTAGAACGTTTGAAATTCAAACCTTTCGACGAAAATGAGGTCATTTGCCAGATTGGAGATCCCGGGGATAAAATGTATATCATCATCAGTGGCCGGGTTAAAGTGTTGGTAAAATCCGAAGAAGATGGTAATGAAACTATCATTGCTTACCTGGGTAGCGGAGATTACTTTGGCGAAATGTCTCTTCTTACCGGTGAACCGCGTTCCGCTTCTGTGATCACGGTCGAACCATCAGAAATGTTTATATTGAACAAAGCTGACTTTGATGTTATTGTAGAACGATACCCCTCCATCACCCTGAGCATGGGTAAAATTATTAGTCAACGACTTCGTGATACCCTTCAGAAAACCGCTAAAAAAGGTTTTAGAAGAGTTGCTTCCGAAGTGAAAGGATCTCTCTCGGAGAGAAATCTTGTGGAAATTTTAAAGTTTTGTGAGACCAATTCTCTAAATGGAAAATTACTATTGAAAAGAGGTGATCAGACAGGCACTATCATATACAAAAGGGGTGAATTGAAAAAAGTTATCCTTGGAGATTTAAGTGAAGATGAAGCGCTGGATACGATGCTCAATTGGACTGATGGAGAATTTGTCATCGAACCGGAACTCTTAAAATTGAAGAAAAAAGAAGAAAAAACAGATGTTACTACTGAGCAAGCACAATTGCTTATTATTAATAACAGTTTGGTAGTGCAAAAAATGCTTCAGCGTACATTCGAAAATATTGGGTATTCTGTCTTTGCTGTCGAAAATAAAAACAAAGGCTTAACCCTTATTCAAAAACTACAACCCGATATGGTGGTAGCTGATACAAAATTTCCTGACGGAGATGGTATTGATTTGATAAAATCCATCCGAAAAATTAGCCAATTGCCTGTGGTTTTACTTACTGAAGAAAGAAATCGAGAAAAATTTTCTCAGCAACTCTCAGATTACAAGTCCATTGCTTTCACAAGGTCTCAGGAAATCGGTGAAATCTTACATACTGTTCAACAAATGCTTGGGAGATAAAATTTGGTATCCAAGACAACTTCAAATAATGAAATTTCTCTTGAAGAAATTATTAAAAAAGCCTATACCCGATTTTTCTTCTATGTCGCTCAGGCAACTGATACAATTAAGGCACATGAGCTGGCACTTTTAAGCCATAGAATTATTAGTAAATATTTTCATAACTTGAAAAATTTTGAGTTAGATAAAAATGGTCAAATTAAAGTTAGAGATGAAATTTCAGTTAAAGAAATCCTGGCCTTTAGTGTCTGGATGCAACAGTTTATTAAGGAGCTGCGAAAATTTGTTATCGGTTTGGGGAAAATAGATGTCAAAAAAATTACAGCCGGTCTTGAGAAAGAACTCCAATCATTAAATTTTTACGAATTTTTTGAACAAGCTGCAGAATTGTCTTATTAAAATGACATTTTTAAACTATCTCCATCTCCAACGTTTAAATGGAGATGGTTAAATTATAAAAATAAATGCTTATCTGGAAAAATTACTATAAAAAGTTCATTCATTTTTATTAAGTTTGTCCAAATTTAAAACCCTTTTTATTTAATTGATAACTCTTGTGGAGTTGATTATATTTTTAAGATTTTAAAATTAATTATTATTAAATAATAAAAAATTGTGTAAGGAAAATGGATACAAAATCGAGTCTAAGAAGAAAAGAATTTTTAAAAATTTTAGGAGTGAGTATAGTAGGGATGCTTCTTCCCGGAACATCCCAGACAAAACCCTATAATCCTGATAAAAAGCCAAATATTTTAGTCATTCTGGTAGATGATTTAGGCTATGGCGATTTATCTAGCTACGGGGCCAAGGATCTTCGGACGCCTAATATTGACCAACTTATGGCCAATGGTATGCGTTTCGATAATTTCTATGCCAATTGTCCGGTATGTTCGCCAACCCGGGCTTCATTGATGACAGGGCGTTATCCAGATATGGTAGGTGTACCTGGAGTCATCAGAACACATCCTACCAATAATTTTGGTTATTTATCACCTGATGCTGTTATGTTACCCACGATGTTAAAGAAAGCCGGTTATCATACCGCTATTATTGGTAAATGGCACCTTGGATTGGAATCTCCGAATATTCCCAATGAGAGAGGATTTGACCATTTCCATGGTTTTCTGGGAGATATGATGGACGATTATTACACTCATCTTCGGCACGGATACAACTACATGCGGTTGAACAAACAAGAGATTCATCCAGAAGGACATGCTACAGATTTATTTACCCAATGGGCAATTGAATATATTCGTGGCCGTATCAATAAAAAGCAACCCTTTTTCCTTTATCTGGCCTATAACGCACCGCACACGCCTATTCAACCACCAGAAGAATGGCTGGAAAAGGTTAAAAAACGTGAAAAAGGCATTGACAGTAAACGGGCTAAGATTGTAGCTCTGATTGAGCATTTGGATTACAGTATCGGGAAAGTTATTCAAGCATTGAAAGATGCAGGTTTGTATAAGAATACTTTTATTATTTTCAGTTCAGACAACGGTGGAAAAATAGAAGTGGGCGCCAGTAACGGGAATTTAAGAGGCGGAAAACAAAATATGTTTGAGGGAGGAATCCGTGTACCTACCTGTTTTGTTTGGCCTGGAAAAATCGAAGCTGGAACCCGCAACAATAAAGTTGCTTTAACTATGGATCTTTTCCCAACTCTCTGTGCTGTGGCTGGTGTAGAAATTACCCATGAAATAGATGGAAAAAACATACTCCCGGATTTATTTTCAAGAGGGAAGATTAAAGCGGATGAAGAACGAACGCTCTTTTGGGTACGGCGGGAAGGAAATCGCTATGGTGGAAGAGCCTATTATGCAGTACGAAAAGGCAACTGGAAATTGTTGCAAAATTCTCCATTTGAACCCTATCAGTTATACAATCTCAAAGATGATCCTGGTGAACAACATCCTTTGCCCAAAGACCACCCGAAATATAAGGAACTATTTAATGAACTTAAAAACCATATAATCAAAGCTGGAGCAGTACCCTGGCAAAAATACCCGGTAAAGCTTTAATTTTATTAAGGTTCAGGACGTTCTTGTAAAATAATAATTATGGTAAGGATAATTCTTGCAATTACGGATAAACAAATGGAGAGATAGAAGATAATACTTCGTGTATCAGGAGATAAATTGAATGGGGAGAATTCGCGTACTGCCACCACAGATTGCTAATAAGATTGCTGCTGGAGAAGTTGTTGACCGTCCGGCCTCTGTAGTAAAAGAATTAGTGGAAAATTCTATCGACGCCCACTCCAGTGAAATAACTGTGGTCCTGGAAAAAGCAGGAAAGGAATTGGTTCAGGTTATAGACAATGGCGTTGGAATCGATCCTGTTGATCTGCCATTGGCATTTGAACGTCATGCCACCAGTAAAATTGAAACAGTTAGTGATCTTGATCGAATCGTAACGATGGGATTCCGTGGGGAGGCTTTGCCAAGCATTGCATCGGTTTCACGAGTGGAAATCAAAACAAGACGTAAAAATGATCAAACTGGCACCTTAATGTCACTGGAAGGTGGCAAAATTATTCAACAAACAGAAGTGGCTATTAAACCAGGAACTATCGTCTCAGTAAAAAATTTGTTTTATAATACTCCGGCACGACGCAACTTTTTAAGAGCTGATATTACAGAATTTAATCACATCAATAAAGTTCTGAAGCGATTCTTTCTGGGATATCCTGAAATCTCATTTCGCGTCATTCATAATGACAAGGAAATTTATGAGTTACCTGCTTGTTCACTTGACGAACGCATCACCCAGGTTTTGGGAGAAGAACTTTACGAAGGATTGGTTTATGTTCAGGAAGAGCTCAATGAAATTGTGCTGGATGGCTATATTTGTCGTCCGGATAAAACCCGAGGAAATAGTGAGAATCAATACATCTTTTTAAATAAAAGAGCGATTCAAAATCGCAGTCTCAATCACGCTATTTTACAGGGATATGGTAACCTTATTGAAAGATCGCAATATCCACAGTACGTCATGTTCTTACAAATACCGCCACAATTGGTAGATGTAAATGTTCATCCAACTAAAATGGAAGTGCGGTTTTCTAACGAAAGAGCGATTTATCATCTTTTTCTTTCTGCTGTTCGAAAGGCCATACAATCTCAGAAAATCATCCCAGTCTTTAACTTAAAATCGAATGATTCTGTCAGGACAGAAATAGATCGACATTTTAAATCATACCGAAGAACCTCTGTGCGGCCAGCTGTCTTCACCCGTAAAACACATCGGGAAGTTCCGGGGAACCAACTGGCTTTTAGTTATACAGTTCCACAACCGGAAGAGTCTGAAAAGGAAGAAGTTGAAACCGTTCTTTCCGATGAAGAAAAAAGCGGGCAACAACCACATTTGTGGCAGGTTCACCGAAGATATATTCTCTCTCAAATTAAAAGCGGCTTAGTTATTATTGACCAGCATGTTGCGCACGAGCGGGTTCTCTATGAAAAAATTCTTAAATATCTAAATGAGAAAAAACCTGTCCCTTCGCAAAAACTGCTTTTCCCTCAGACTCTGGAGTTGGCACTGGAAGATTATCTCATATTTACTGAAATCAAAGAATTGTTACAAAAAATTAGTTTCTCGATTACTGAATTGAGCGGAAGAACTATTTTAATTGAAGGCATTCCATCCGATGTTAAAGTGGGATACGAAGCGAAAGTATTATTAGAGATTATAGATTATTACCGGGAAAACGAAGGCAGCACTCTTTTGCCTCATGAAAAAATTGCTGCAGCATTTGCGTGCAAAAATGCCATAAAATCTGGAGAAAAACTTACCCTACGTGAAATGTCTTCACTGGTTGATCAGCTCTTTGCAACAAGTGAACCCTATTTTTGTCCTCATGGAAGGCCGGTAATTGTTACCCTGAATCTGAATGAGATTGACAAAAAATTCAAAAGAATGTGAAATGCCGGTAACTGATGAAAGAGAAGTTGTTCTGGTGCTGGTTGGTCCAACAGGAGTAGGAAAAACTTATTTAAGCACATTAATAGCCGAGAAATTGCCAGTAGAAATTGTTTCCGCCGATTCTCGCCAGGTTTATAAAAATCTAGACATTGGTACAGCCAAACCGCCGCTCGAAATTAGAAAAAAGATACCTCATCATTTTGTAGACGTTTTAGAACCCGATCAATATTTTAGCGCTGGCGAATACGGAAAGCAGGCTCGTTGTGTTATCGACGAAATTTTATCCCGAAAAAAAATACCTCTCATTGTTGGAGGTTCCGGGCTCTACATCAAAGCTCTTTTAGAAATGTTTTTCGAAGAAGATATTCGCGACTTTAAAATTCGTGAGTCTTTACAAGAACGGTTGAAGCAAGAAGGACCTGCGGCGCTACACAAAGATTTGCAGAAAGTCGATCCGGAATCTGCTAAAAAAATTCATCCAAACGACAGTCAGCGTATTTTACGTGCTCTTGAGGTTTATCTGGCATGTGGTATTCCTCTTTCGTCTCTGCAACACAAAAAATTGCCCCCGCCCTCTTTTAAGGCTTTAAAATTCGGAATAACTAAAAATAGAAAAACACTGTATTCTGAAATAAATAAACGCGTAGAGCAAATGTTTCAGCAGGGTTTATTGTTCGAAGTCGCCCACTTATTGGAAATGGGGTACGAGAAGAATCTCAATAGTCTGAACACAGTGGGTTATAAAGAAGTGATTCAGTACCTGGAAGGCCAAATTACCTATGATAAATGCGTAGAATTGGTTAAGCGGAATAGCCGCCGTTATGCCAAGAGACAATATACCTGGTTTAATGCTGATAAAGAGATTATCTGGTTATCTGTCGATAAAGAGGAACAATATCATCAAGCTGCACAAAAGATTGTGGATATTTATTATCATTTTATCCAAAACGAAGAAAATCAGGAAGAATAAAAATTCAGATATTTCTGAAAAAATGGAGAAGACTGTGGAAAAAATATGCTTTATTGTGAATCCTATTTCTGGCATTAACAGGAAACCTAAAAAAATTGTACAATGGATTAAAGAAATTTTTCAGCCTTCTGGGAAGAAATTTGATATAGTTTATACAAGGAAACCAGGGGATGGAACACAGTTAGCTAGAGAGGCTGTAGAAAAAGGATATGATCTGGTTGTGGCAGTCGGTGGAGATGGGACGATTAATGAAGTCAGTCAGAGTTTAATTTACAGCAAGGCGGCATTAGGTGTAATTCCCGCCGGATCTGGAAACGGTTTTGCTCGAAATTTTAAAATTCCATTAAATCAACGCAGAGCTATTCAAATATTACTATCGCCGCAAATTATCCAAATTGATGCGGGAAAAATTAACAACAGATATTTCTTTAATGTAGCTGGAACCGGATTAGATGCCGAGATCAGTAAAAATTTTGAGCAATTTGGTATGCGTGGTCCCCTACCATACTTTATAATCGGAGCTCGCTCGTTTTTAAAATTTCAACCTACGCCGGTGAAAGTTTATTATGAACAAAAAGGGTTCGAATTTTCTCCTTTATTTATTAGCATCGCCAACGTTCCCCAATATGGAAATGGTGCAATAATTGCTCCCCATGCCAGACCTGACGATGGGCTTTTAGATGTTTGTATCCTGGAAGATATTTCGCTCTTGCGAGCTTTATTTAACGTTCATCGATTATTTAACGGTACTGTTACTGAAGTGAAAGAATTTCATACATTTCAAGTCAAACAAATGATTATCGAACGTTCACAGTCTGGCCCCATTCACACCGATGGCAATCCTTATGAGGAAGAGGCTATCCTAAAAGTAGAGGTCATCCCTAAAGCACTTCATTTAGCCCTAAAACCACATTCTAGTTCCTCTGAAAATAGGTAGTTTATTTTTAGTTTTTATCGTGGACAAACCTGAAACGATGATAAATACTTTTCTATTTATTTCACCAATAACGATCACCTGGAATTTAAACAATCATTCCTTCATGAGACTAAAATATGGGACAAAAATAATCCTCGGAATATTTACTTGAATGGACAGATAAAAACTATTATATTTTTAAAGGTCGCTAGGGGTGCGGTAGTAGCTGAGAGGGCCATGCCCAACCCTTAGAACCTGAACCGGGTAATACCGGCGTAGGGAAGCGGCTAAACTGAGACAAAAAATACAAATATTATTTGCCGCATACCTACGTTGGTATGCGGCTTTTTTATTTCAGCAAGAAGGAGAACACCATGAGTTACAAAACACAAATGGAAGCTGCCAGAAAAGGAATCTTAACCCCGCAGATGAGGGATGTCCTTGAGGTCGAAAAAATTTCAGAAGAACAACTTTTAGAAAGTCTGTCCAAAGGTGAGATTGTCATACCAGCCAATAAAAATCATCATAATTTAAAGGGCATTGGCATTGGCAAAGGGCTGCGGACTAAAGTCAATGTCAATTTAGGAGTATCAGAAGATTGTTTTAACCTTCGGATGGAATTAAAAAAAGTTGAGTATGCGTTGCAGCTGGGTACCGATTCCATAATGGATTTAAGTAGTTATGGACCGACTCAAAAATTTCGGCGTAAATTGATCCAGAAAAGTCCCGTCATGATCGGCACAGTTCCGGTATATGATGCCGTTGTTCTTCTTAATAAACCAGTATCAGATATCACTGTGGACGAATTTTTCAGCGTGGTGGAAAGGCATGCTCAAGACGGTGTGGATTTTATGACCATTCACGCAGGCCTCAACCGTGCAGGGATTGAACGGCTAAGAAAAAACCCCCGTCTTACTCATGTCGTCAGTCGCGGGGGATCCATCTTACTACAATGGATGGAAGAAAATGATCAGGAAAATCCCTTCTACCAGCATTTTGACAGGTTGCTGGAAATCTGTAAAGAATATGATATCACCATAAGTTTGGGCGATGGCTTACGGCCTGGATGTTTAAAAGATGCAACCGATGCCGCACAGATTCAGGAGTTGATTTCCCTGGGAGAGTTAACTTTGATGGCATGGCAGGAAAATGTACAGGTGATGATAGAAGGTCCAGGTCATGTCCCACTAAACGAAATCGTTTCAAATATACAATTAGAAAAAAAATTGTGTCATGGAGCGCCTTTCTATGTGCTGGGTCCACTGGTGACCGACATTGCACCGGGTTACGATCATATTACATCTGCTATTGGTGGGGCTATCGCGGCTAGCGCCGGAGCCGATTTCCTTTGTTACGTTACTCCAGCAGAACATCTGCGTTTACCCACTTTGGATGACATGAAAGAAGGATTGATTGCAGCAAAAATCGCTGCTCATGCAGGGGATATTGCCAAAGGCATACCGGGGGCTCGTCAGTGGGACGATCGTATGAGTGAAGCCCGCCGAAAATTGGACTGGGAAGAAATGTTCCGTCTGGCAATTGATCCCGAAAAAGCTCGAGCTTACAAAGAATCAGTGACCCTGATCGATAAAGAAGTTTGTTCTATGTGTGGAGATTTGTGCGCCGTTAAGCGCAGCCGCGAAGTGCTGGAGGGGAATTAAACGATGAGAACAGCAATAAATGGAAATGGAGTAGAGTGTAGATTGTAGAGCATAAAGGAGGAATGAGTGTGGGAAATCTCTTCGAAGTATGATTTTTTGAATGAGATTATTTTGCTAATTCTGTTAATCTGAATATGTATATAAACATTTAGAATTCTGCAAAATACTTCTTTTTCTGTCATTTCGAGGAGCGAAGCGATCAGTCTGACGTCTGGCACCGGACAGGCGAATAATCCTTTGTTTTTATTGGGATTACAAGATTTCTCGTCCCGACACGTCGGAAATCGAAATGACAATAAGAGCTATTTTTCAGAACTCTAATATTATCATCAAAAACGGAGGTGTAAATGAGTAAGATTACCGCCCAAAGCATCTGGGAAGATGTAGGGAAGATACGGGATAAAGCTCCTCTGGTTCACAACATTACCAATTACGTGGTGATGAATACTACCGCTAATGCACTTTTATCCATTGGCGCTTCGCCTGTTATGGCCCATGCAGAGCAAGAAGTCGAAGATATGGTTCAATTGGCTTCTGCACTGGTGATTAACATTGGCACATTGAGCGAGCACTGGATTCGTGCCATGGAGCGGGCTATGAAGCAAGCGCAAAGTAAACGAATTCCTATTATTTTCGATCCGGTGGGAGCTGGAGCCACACCTTACCGAACAGAAACTGCGCGAAAATTAATCCGGGCTATTTCACCCGCCATCATCAGGGGAAACGCTTCTGAGATTATGGCAGTTGCGGCAGATGGTGCTCAAACAAAAGGCGTGGATAGTTTGCACACAACCGATGCGGCATTCGAAGCAGCCCAGCATTTGGCGAAGCAGTACGGCAGTGTGGTGTGTATTTCAGGCGCCGAAGATATTATTGTAGACAATAATCATTTCGTTCGAGTGAAAAATGGCCATCCTTTGATGGGTCGGGTAACCGGAATGGGTTGCACCGCAACAGCGATCTGTGGCGCCTTTGCGGCTGTGAACGCAGATCCCTTCCAGGCAGCCACCCACGCCATGATTACCATGGGTATAGCTGGTGAAATCGCTGCCGAAATTGCCCATGGCCCGGGAACCATGCAATTATATTTCCTGGATGCTCTTCATCAAGTCAATCAGTCTGACATCGAAAAACGAATAAAAATCGAGGGTTGATGCCATGCGTGGGCTATATCTGGTTACAGATCGGGATTTAATCGGGGATAGAAAACTGGAAGATGTAGTTCTGGAAGCAGTCAGGGGTGGGGTGGCGTACGTGCAGTTGCGGGAAAAGAATGCCACAACCAGGGAGTTTCTGAAAGAGGCTCAAAAGATCAAAGAAATCCTGAAACCATTCAATGTCCCTTTAATCATTAATGACCGGGTAGATATTGCTTTAGCTGTTGAAGCCGATGGGGTTCATGTTGGGCAAAATGATATGCCGCCAGGTATCGCCAGGAAATTACTGGGGCCAAAAGCCATCATTGGTTTATCTGTGGAAACCTGGGAAGATGTGGAAGAAGCCGAAAAATTAGATGTTGATTATATTGGCATCAGCCCGGTCTATGAAACGCCGACCAAAACAGATACCAAGGGAAGTTGGGGATTGGAGGGAGTACGAAAAATTAAAGCCTATTCTCGTTTTCCATTAGTAGGTATTGGAGGTTTAAATGCCTCCAATGCCAGGGATGTGGTTTTAGCTGGAGCAGATTGTATTGCAGTAGTTTCGGCCATTTGTGCCGTTTCCGATCCTTACCAGGCTTCGAGGGAGTTGAACGAAGTTATCTTAGCCGCTTTAAGTGAAAGGTATTCAAAAGGTGAAAAATTATAAAACTGTATTAACAATAGCCGGATCGGACAGTTCTGGGGGAGCCGGGATTCAGGCGGACATTAAAACGTTAGCGGCGCTGGGATGTTATGGCGTTTCAGTCATCACAGCGGTCACCGCCCAGAATACCCAGGGAGTTATGACTGTCCATCCGGTGCCCTCCTATATCGTTACTCAACAATTAGAAGCTGTTTTAAAAGACATCCGAATTGATGTAGTAAAAATCGGGATGCTTTACTCCGCTGAAATCATTGAAGCTGTTACAACAACACTTCGCAAATACTCTATAAAACCCATCGTTTTGGATCCCATTATTCATTCAACTTCAGGAACACCCCTGCTTGAAGAAAATGCCATTGATGCATTAAAAAAATATTTAATTCCCAGAAGCACCTTAATTACCCCAAACATTCCTGAAGCCGAAGCACTCCTTGGAATAAAGCTAAAAAGCCGGACAAATCTGGAAAAAGCAGCAGAAAACCTGGCAAAATCAGGTTGTCAGAATGTTTTATTGAAAGGAGGACATCTTTCAGGAGATTCTATATCAGATATTTTTTATTCAAGCAAAGAGAAGAAAATGAGAGTATTTACTTCGTCTCGTATCAAAACAGTTAATACACATGGGACGGGATGCACGCTGTCTTCAGCCATCGCCGCCTATCTTGCCCGGGAATTCTCCATGGAAGAATCCATCCAGAAAGCCCGACAATTTACCTTTGAAGCTTTAAAGGCCGGCGTTCAATACAAGTTGGGCCCGGGTAAAGGACCGCTACATCATTTTTACGCTTTTTGGAAGGAATAAAAAATTAGGAATAGATTGCCCCGATTATTAAAATCCTAATACACAAAATCACTTAACGAGAAAGTATTTTTTCCATGAAAAAATTGAACCATTAACGAAAATATTTTAATACCAAGAGCCAATGAATTGTAATATTCTATACATATTTGACTATTCTGGCACTTTAAGCATGGAAGCCGTTTATTTCGCCACACCAGAAAATCTCATGAAAACCCTCACACAGAGCGGACTTTACCGATTTGGTATTTCAAGCCTGGATATTTTCTGGAATAAAATTGTGAATCCCACCTGGGAAACAGCCAGTCTGAGTTCTAAGGGATACACACAGGCTATTGTTGAATCAACTCTGAAATTGCTAAACCGAAAATTATCCAGGTCCGAAAGGGAAGAATTAAAAAAAGCCGCATTTTTATTTGTTCAGAATTATCTTTCTAACAGTAGAATTGATCCAGCCTGGCAACCGCTATTCCAGCATCTATTAGAAGTTCCGGATTCACTCATCGTGATTGCAACAGACCATTATGCTGAAGCCACGACTGCTTTCATAAAACACTTTCAATCTCTAAATTTTAATGCCGCTTCCATTATGCAGGCACCTGATTTCTTACCAGAAATCAAAATATATATTGCAAATTCAGCCGATATAGGATCTCATAAAAAAGACCCTAAATTTTGGCTGCGTGTCAAATCTCTTCTCAATTTAGAAGACATTAAAAAGGCTATTTTGATTGACGATTTTGGTACCAATGAACAGGAAATGGACACTTACGGGGACAAAGAAAAGGTGGTTCGTCGAGAACAGGAGACTGTTGACATCTTAAAACAGGTTTTCCACACCACAATTATCAGCATTCCTTTTATCCTGAAAAAAAGAATTCACCCATCACATGAATTAAATCAGGAGTATCGTCAACTCATTTCTCGGACTTCTCAAACCATACTTCAGATCATTCAGGAAAATCTCTAATCCATCCTAAGTATTTTTTGATAAAACCGATTATCTCCTTGCCTAATTTCTCCTGGATTCGTTGCAAATTTCTTTTTACTTGCACAGAAGCCAGCTCATCCGCCCGATCTGATACTAATTTGAAAACGATTAACGGTAATTTTAATTCTTCAGCAATTTCAGCGACATGAAAAGCCTCTAAGTCCACTAGGGAACAACCAGTTGATTGATAAAGTTCGTTCCGCAAATTTTTATCTGTGACGGGTTTTTCGGCAGTTAATAGAGAAGTCAGGGAATACTCTTCAGTAATCGATTTCAATTCAAGGGGCAGTGTTGATAATAAATCAATCATTTGACCTTGCTGGGAACATACCTTTTCCACCAGGAAAAAATCAAATAAGGAGTATTTCGGATTCAATGCGCCGCAAACTCCCAACTTAATCAATAAACGTGATTGAACCTCTCTAATCACCTGAATGATGGATTCTTTCGAAACTGATGGTCCCATCCCAACTTCCATTAAATAAACTGGATTTTGAGTCAATTTAAATAAGGGTATTTGGGTCGAATGCTGGATTTTTTCAAACCTTAATCTTTTCATTAAAGCTTTTGACTCGCCGCGAAGAGCTGTAATAAACAGTGTCGGTAAAAATTGAGATGAATGCTTAACAGACATTCGTTAAAGCCTCTTTCTCGAATGAACATATTTTTTTGGAGTTATCTTGCTGTAATTCCTTACTCTCACAATTTTTTACGACAGCATAATCAATAACCAACTGTTCTTATTGAAATGAAACTGGTATCAGGCAACTGAAATCATCCGATATTCAACCAAAAACATTTATTCCGATGACGATACCCTGGGTCCAGATGATTTGCTATCATGTCTAACATTATGGTTTAAAACCAACCAATTCTAAATAAATCATTTCAAAACAAATTTTGAAAGTAAAAAGTAACAATTTATATTCTTCAATCAAAAGTTTTATGAGGTTGTGATGACTAAAATCAGAATCTATAGGAGAGATAAAAGCATCCCATTACCGGAACGAAAAACACCCAGATCTGTGGGACTGGATATTTACGCAGCCGAAACAGTGAAGCTGTATCCAGGCCAGGTCACATTAGTCTCTACGGGTCTTATCATCGAATCGCCTCCTGGCTATTTTTTTAAAATCTTTATAAGAAGCGGCCTGGCGGTAAAACATGGCATAAGTCTGGCCAACGACGTGGGCATCATCGATGAAGATTATTGCGGCCCAGAGGATGAAGTTAAGGTAGCGCTCATCAAACACTATAACCCGGCGGAACCAACAGACCAACCTTTTGTGATCGAAAAAGGCACCCGGATCGCTCAATTGATTTTCGAGAAAAACGAATTTCCGGAAATTGAGTGGGTAGAGCAGGATAGTCCGGATTTTGCCGGTGAAACCCGTGGTGGATTTGGTTCAACCGGCAGTCGCTAAAAGATCATTTGATGGGCTAATGATTCGATTGTTTATTATGAGAACAAATTTTTCTATAAAATAAAAAACTATCGAAAAATATGGATTACAACCATCCGATAATACCCAGGCGGTTCTGGCTGCCTAAATCACCGAAATTGGTAAAACTGTAATCAATACGGAATTTTTTCCAGAAGATTCCCAATCCCAAAGACAGTCCATTGACAGCGGTTCTTCCCAGAGGTTTGACACTGCGATTGATTTCGTTCTGATATCCCAAACGAAATTTAATCACCTTACTTACATCAAATTCGCCACCAATAGCAAACCGCTTCATTCGGTCCCAAAAATTTTTTTCTGTCCGGGCAATATCATTCAAACTTCCCGTTAATAAGAGAGGCAAATGCGCTAATCTTTTGGCAAATCCAATACGCAACATTACCGGAAGTTTTTCCTTCTGATCAGTATAATTGTCGATGGTAGTCCCAAAATTTACCAGAGACACGCCAATCTTGAGTTTGTCCAGAGCTGTAGCCGTGTATAAAAGACCAGCATCTACGGCAATACCTGAGGCATTGTAGTCATCAATACCTGAATAAAAGAATTTTAATCCGAGCCCATAATCAAATCCTTCACCCAGAGGATGGCTAATGCCTACAATAAAAGCAAATTCAGATGCACCAAATGTTCTGCCAGTTTGATCTCCGAATTCATCAGTTTCGTTAAATGAACCATAGTTGAAATAAATTAAATGAGCGCTCACATTACCCAATTTTTGATTCGGCCAGGCAATAGCCAGGTAACCCGCCTGAAAATCCAATAAGTGGTCAATATAATTCACGGTCCATTGACGATCTGTATTTCCAGATAAAGCAGCTGGATTGTAAAGAAAGCTTTGAATATCATGTTCGACAGCGATGAGATTACCTCCCATTGCAGCCCCGCGCGGACTGTATTGGCTACGTAAAAATTCAAAACTTGTGGTACCAGCAGATTGCGCTAAAGCCGATAAAAATATTAAAAAAATCAATCCTATGATTAAACGCATAATCATCTATTTCCCCAATACTTCATTTATTCTTCTCTTACTACCTGTACTTAATCTTTTTGTTCCTGAATGCTATCCCAGATTCAAAAATACGAGAATTCAGAACAGTTTTTATAATCGGAGGAAAGCTTCTCGGAATCCAGCTTAATTTAATAAGATTTTAAAAGTGTATCGGCATGTTCTTTCCAGAATTTTTTACCTTTCTCAACCAAAAATTCTTCAAAATTTACTGTTTCTACATGCGGGATACTCCGCTCCAAAAATCGTTCTGCAATCTCCTGAAATTTATAAGGCATATCACTTAAATAGAAACGATGTGAAGGTATCTGCCCGGGATACGCAGTCATCTGGTGCTCATCTAATATCTTTTTAACAGTTTTAGCAGTTTCCACTCCACTATCAATAAGACGTACACTTCTTCCCATGATTTTTTGTATTACATTTTTAAGCAGTGGATAATGAGTACATCCCAATATCAAAGTATCCACGCCATTTTCGATTACCGGCTGTAAGTAACGTCGGGCAATTAAATACGTGGCTTCATCTTCTATCCACCCTTCTTCGACCAGATTGACAAACAGAGGGCAAGCCTGCGAAATGACCTGAGTTTCACTTTTTAAATGATGAATTTCCCGTCTGTAACTTCCGCTCCGAATGGTAACAGCCGTACCTATCACGCCAATTTTTCCTGACCGGCTGTATTGAACCGCAGCACTTGCACCAGGTTCGATAACACCTATAACCGGCACATCTAAAATATTTTTCAACATTCTGATCGCAATCGCTGAAGCGGTATTACAGGCAACCACGATCATTTTCACATTCTTGTCCAGGAGAAAAAATGAATCTTCTAAAGCAAAACGCTTAACAGTTTCTTCTGATTTTGTGCCGTAGGGTATGCGTGCAGTGTCTCCAAAGTAGATAATACTCTCGGAAGGAAGCAACTTCATTAACTGTTTGACCACCGTCAGGCCACCGACTCCGGAATCAAACACACCAATCGGACGATTATCAAATTTTACAGAATTCGATTCCACTATGTCCTACCTTTTTAATCTAACATTTTCTCTTTGCTAACTATTTTAACATGAGTTCTATACTAAGAACAATTAATAAAAAAGTCAAACTTCAACTGAGCTCAGCCTGACTTTTTTAGATTATTAAACTGTCATGGTGTGTTCATAACCATGCACTTTACAACAAATTTATCATATACAGAACTTATGTTATTTTAAATTTATTGACCCATTAAAAAGATGCAAAAATTTGTCAGCAATTATTCTTAAAGACCAACCTATTCTAACTTTAGTTTTGATTAAATGGCATTTTCATAATCCCTTTTATATTGCTTAAATCCTTCGAAAATTCCTCTGGCGATTTTATACTGATAGGATGCGGTTTTTAGGATTTTTAAGTCATAAGGATTGGAAAGATATCCAGTTTCCACCAGAATATTGGGCATGGTTGCTCCAACCATAACCCAGAAGGGGCCTTGCTTTACTCCTCTATTGGGAATTCTTAAACTTCTCAACTGTTTGTCAAGATATTTTTGAACCAGAAAGGCAAGGTATTCGCTTTGTCGCATAAATGCATTCTGAGCTAGGTTGGCCAGAATTTGATTTATTCCCTGATATTTTCTACGACTGGAACTATTTTCGAATTTAATAACAGAATTTTCTTTCAATACAACTTCTCGAGCCAACTCTCCTTTTTCCGGGCCTAAAAAATACGTTTCAAATCCGCTAACGCTCTTTTTACGAGAGGCGTTGGCATGTATACTGATAAACACTTTGCCTTTGTTTTCGTTAGCGATTTCCGTCCGCCGCTTTAATGGAACAAATTGGTCTGACTTACGAGTAAAAACGACTTTGACATCGGGCATTTCTTTTTTAATTATTTCACCTAATTTCAATGCAATTGATAGGACAATATCCTTTTCATAAGTTCCGTCGACTCCAATGGTACCAGGATCTTTTCCGCCATGACCAGGATCGATCACGACCACATCGATAAGCCACTTTCGACGCTCTTCTTCCAATTGTCTTTTTAAATCCTTATTTGGATGTGTAGATTCTTCATCAGGGAGTTCAGCTAAATCTTCTTCCAAAATTTCTTCACTAGTGCGAAGAATAACAAGGATTTCCTTACTTTCTGGTTTCCTGATAATTTCTCTAGAGACGGGTTCCTTTCTTAATTGAAAAGCCAAACTGGCTAATTCAGAGAACTGAAAAGTCTTTATCTGACGAACCAATCCAGCAGGGGTAGTATTTTTAATCTTTTCTGTATCTATTTTTCCTCCGTAAAAATCTACATGTAGCCAGCCATAACGTATATCGGCTGTGACTTCTCCATCTTTGAATTCCTTCAAAGTACGTATCCGGATCACTGTTCCATTTTTCTTTGCTGTAATTGAAACCTGTGCGATGTTAACACCACTCGGATTAATGCATAGCTTTCTTTTGTATTCATCATAAGTCACGTCGAGACTCGTATGACGTTCCAAAAGAGAAGCAAAATACTTTACAGGCACGTAAATTTTATTCTTTAACCATAATGTTTTCGCAGGCATTTGGTAGACATCATTATCGATTATAACAAAAGCATTATTAGCGGTAACCACTACCTGATTCTGGGGGAAGTAAAGAACCAGTTTTTTCTTCCTTTCATTAAAATAGGTATGGATATCTAATGCTCTTGCCAGGCTTTCTGCCGCCATGTAAGCTAATCCTCGATGATATCTTGCCGGGATATTTTTTGATTTTACACCGGAAATTTGAATCGTCAACCTGTCGTCTTCTCCAGAGGATTGGAGGTGAGTAAACAGGGAAGATGTGATTCGTGCTAATACATCTTGAATCTTCAAGAAGAAAAATCCAAAAAAAGGCAAATATTTAAGGAAAAAACGCCGTTCCATCTCCCTCTGGAGTTTATTATTTTAGAGCGGAAAATAACACTTTCGGAATACTATATCAACCATATTCAAAACATCCGGTCAAGGCAGTAAATAAATCCGCAAATTTGAAAGCTATCGATGTTGAAAAAGTTCATTTAGATATTATCTATCACCCTGAGGTCAACTCGTTCAGAAGTTCATCCATGTCAACTTTGGCAAAGCTGCTGGCATAATCAGACATGGCATAAGGGATAATCAGTTCACCATTGTGGATTTGGCCGCCGCAACTGTAAACCACATTGGGAACATAGCCTTCCCTTTCGTTTTCATTTGGACTTAATAGCGGTTCTTTTAATCTTCCAATGACCTTTGTTGGATCTTCTAAATCTAACAAGAAGGCGCCCATGGCGTACTTTCGCATTGGCCCAACACCATGGCTAATCACTAACCATCCTGCTTCTGTTTCTATAGGCGATCCACAATTGCCCAGTTGGACAAATTCCCACGGAAAGGTTGGTTTAAGAATCACTTCTTTTTCATGCCAGAAATGGATATGGTCTGAAAACATAATATAAATATTTTCATTATCTTGCCGGGAAAGCATGGCATACTTGCAATTTATTTTGCGTGGAAAAAGCGCCATGCCCTTGTTCTTAACTGCTGCTCCACTCAATGTGCTAATTTTAAAGTGCAGAAAATCTTTCGTCTCTAAAAGCTGTGGAAGAATAATTTCCCCATTATAAGCGGTATAAGTAGCGTAATAGGTAACACTACCGTTCTCATCTTTAAACTCAACAAAACGGGCGTCTTCAATTCCATTGTTTTCATTTTTACTCACTGGAAAGATGATTCGTTCTGATAGGCTCTGGTCTGGAGAAAAAGAGATTTCATAGTTGGATTCGGCAAGAGTAAGAATAGCCTTCGCCACGTTTTCATAATCGTCTTCCCATACTCGGCTTTGCCGTAATGCATAATTCACATTTTCTCGTAAATCGGTTAGACTAAATGTTTCGTTTAAACCAGCAAGCACTCGCATGCTAAAATCATTTAATAGCCCCAATTCATACAATTTTTGCTCAAATATCTCTTTTTGAAAAACTGGATTAGGATGAATTTCAGGTGTCGTAACGAATCTAGTTGCTTGATCCATTTGAATATTATTTTCCCGATCGATGACACCAGTGCGAAATGTAATAGATGATATATGTCCCTCGCCGGTGGCCCGAAGACTCAAGATGAACCGTTTCGACCCCTTCGGCAACTTAGACTGATCTGGATGCCAAACCATGGACGGATTAAACAATGCAGCCGACTCCAATGAGTATTCCTGGGTGAAATAAGCACCAATAAGCAACTTACGCTCTTCACTGGGCTCAAGATCAGTCAATAAGTATTTTCGAACATCCTCGAACCGTTTTAATAAAAATTGTTTTAGCCGATGATGCCGGGAATCGAATTCCTCAATAATCTGTTCTAACTCCTTTCGAGCCTGTTCTTCAGATAAAGCGTTCACACGGGCAATAATTTTCAAAATCCTTTGTTCATCCATGGGGTGAAACGGAAGAAACAACACCCGCTTTGGATCTGGTTTGATTATAATTTCTGGAATTCGCTTTGCTTTCATTTTTTCCTTTCATGTAAAATTTGTTCATATACCTTAATATAACTATCAACCATCTTTTCCACAGTGAAATTTTTCTGAACATGATGCCGACATTGTGAACGGTCAATTTCTCTCAGTCTGTTTATCTTCTCAATCGCATCATCCATATCTCGAACCAGAAAACCTGTTTTTCCGTCCACGATGATTTCTGGCATCGAACCACGATTCATTGCAATCACCGGTGTTCCACAAGCCATCGCCTCGATCACACTCAAACCAAATGGTTCATTAAAATTTATATAATGTAACAATGCTAACGCCCGTCCCAAAATTTCGGATTTTTTTTCTAATCCAACTGAACCGATGTATTTTACTTTATGATTGTCGATGTAAGGCTCAACTTTTTCTCTAAAATAAACTTCATCCTGAATAATACCTGCAATCAACAATGGTAAACCAGCTTGCTGAGCTATTTGAATCGCTTCGTAGACACCTTTATCATGATGTATGCGCCCAAAAACCAATAAATATTCTCCCGGGCTATCGAAAAATCGATAATCTTGAATGGGAATACCATGATGAATGGTGGCAATATAATCCAGCTCCGGTCGGCGGTCCGCTTCGCTAATCGCCACATAGTAAGTTTTACCATTATACCTCTTGTAGACAGGAAGAATTTTCTCTGAAGAAAAGCCATGTATGGTAGTTAGGACAGGAGTTTCTACTAACGAAGAATAAGATAATGGTAGAAAATCGAAGTGGTTATGGATAAGGTCAAATTGATCGGCTTTTTCAAATGCATTGGCAATATGCAAACATTCCCATACTTTGGGATCGAGGTTTTTATCTTCCTCATAAGGACGGGGACAAATCCATTCTAAACGAGCTTTAGTCCGAGAATTTTTTGTTGCAAATAGCGTAACCTGGATTCCTCTATCTACCAGATTTTCAGTCAACTGACTTACAACCCATTCCCATGGACCATAATGAACTGGTGGAGTCCGCCAGGCAACAGGAGATAACATTCCAATATGCATATTAAATCACTCCTCTTTTAAGACTATCCAACAGTTCGGACATTCGACCTGTTGCTACCGCAACAGTTTTATCTGCGGCACCGTAATACAGGCGAATTTCATCTTTTGAATGATCGACGATAACACCTGTAGGAAATGTTACTCCAGGAACATCGCCAATGTATTCATAATCTTGCTCAGGACCAAAAATCCAACTATCGCTTCGGTGAATGATTTTTCGTGGATCATTCAGGTCCAGTAAAGCAGCGCCCACGCGGTAAAGACTTCCGGAGGCAGTTATGCGAACACCATGATAAATGATAAGCCAGCCCTCGGGCGTTTCGATAGGTGGCGGACCAAGACCTACACGATGATTGTCCCACCACCCTGGTCTAACCGGTAAGATGATATGATGTTCTCCCCAATATTTTAAGTCTGGTGAAAAGGAGATCCAGATGTGTGCCTCTCCACGTATTATTGGACGGTGAATAAGCACGTAACGGTTGCCAATTTTTCGAGGAAATAAAGCCGCATCCTTATCCTCAGGAGGCATGAGACAGCCCATTCTGTGAAAAGAAGTAAAATCCTTTGTCATGGCTAATGAAACCACCGGGCCACCTCTGGAGAAGGATACATATGTTACCGCATACTGTTTTTGATCTTCTAACCAGACAATCCTGGGATCTTCAATACCCCATTGTTCTTCATGAAACGCTTTATCCGGTATCAGACTGGGTTTTGTAGCTATTTGCCAATTGGTATAACCATCAGCACTCTTAGCTAATGTGAGATGAGAAAAACCCCGCATATCTTCCACCCGAACCAGTAAAACAGTTTGTCCTTTATACTGAACAACCCCAGGATTAAATACAGCATTTACTGGATAAGGCCAGTGATCGGGAGTTAAGATCGGATTTCCCTTAAACCGTTCGAACATCTGTCTGTTTCCTGTTTTAGAATTCATCAACCTTCCTCCAGGTTAATATTATTCATTAGAATGACTAGAATGACCAACTTTATTGGAAACTGTATCTAATTCGAGTTGTTCATTTTCAACCGGTCGACTAAATGTATGAATAGAGGTTTCCATCAAATGCATTTCAACCAATGCAAGGAGAAAAGCAAGTGTTGATTCTGCACCTTGATTTTGATTGAGCCTATCCACATGAAGAGCATCATGACAACCGCCGGTTCTGGGATCATACAATGGCTGACCGAGATCATTTCTACCTAAAAACCACTCGAAAGCTTTGCGAGCTTGATCGTACCAATAAACCTCACCAGTAGCTCGGTAAGCCTCCAGACAGGCAGAAGTTGTGGCGTATGCTTCCAACGGCTGCTGATCAAAATCCGCTCTATTTCCATTTTTGGGGAAGAAACCATTGGAGCCAATGGGCCGAAAATGCCCTGCTTCGACTGTCTGAATTTGATTTAACCAGCGCAATGACTCAAGTCCTGTGTCCAGCATTTGATCGTCTTTCATCCCTTTGCCACTTAAGATTAAAGCATGAGAAAGTTTGGCATTATCATAGGTCAATTTGTTCTCAAACCATAGCCACCCAGATGTTGCATTTTTTTCATACAAATTCATCAAACGATGGGAGAGCATAGCTCGAAATTGATTAGCAATTCTGTCTCCACTCATCCGACGACAATATTCATGTATTCCCATTAAAGCAAACGCCCAGGCTCGCGGTGAATTTAATTCTTCTACAATGGAAATAACCTCCTCAAACAATTCCATTGCCCACATTTGCCATGAACGGTGATTAGCACGTCCCACACAAGCACCAAGAGCCCAGATTGCCCTTCCCTGGCAATCTTCTGAACCTACTTCGTCTAACCAACGTCGATCAAAACTCATAAAATTATGAAAACGCTTTGTTTTACGATCGTATGCATAATTTAAAAAAGAAGCATATACTGGAAAGAGCCGCGAAACCACTTCTGAATCAAATCCGGCTTCTTCTAATAGGAGTGTCAATAATAAAGCCCTGGCATTATCATCAGTGCAATAGCCGTGATGAAAATCGGGCATAGAATATTTAGCATGTTGAAAAATACCTGTAGAATCAGTCATTCGTAACAGATGATTTATTCTTATGGAAGGAAGTTCCAGTCGTTTTTCTTCAAGCGTTTTGACAGCAAAAGCCTTCGATGGCTTAACCATCTTCGAGTGTCTGGCTTTCTGAAAAGATTCCATATAAAGGTGAGCCACATTACTCCACACCATTTGTCTACCTAACATGTAGGCCCTTTTACGCATAGCATGACGCCGGGGCTCATCCTGCAATAATTTGACAATTTCCCGGGCAATGGCATCAGAATCCTTGAAAGGAACCAATACACCTCTTTCATCTGATAACAATTCTTCAGCGTGCCAGTAGGGTGTCGAAATAACAGCTTTACCACATCCAAAAGAATATGATAAAGTCCCTGAAGTGATTTGCGCAGGATTGAGATAAGGTGTAATATAAATATCAGTTGCTCCAATGAATTCTTTCAATTCTTCTAATTCTACAAAATGATTATAAAATATCACATGTTTTTTAATTCCCAGATCTCGTGCAAGACGCTCTAAACTTAATCGATAAGCTTCGCCTTCTTTCCTAATTAGATTCGGATGGGTAGCTCCCAATACAATATATACTATGTTAGGAATTTGTTCCACTACCTTCGGAAGAGCTTTTAACACATATTCAATTCCTTTGTTAGGAGATAATAATCCAAATGTCAGAAGAACATATTTTCCTTCCACTCCAAATTGATCTTTGTAAAAGTTGGGATCCACAAAAGGCATATCCGGTATACCATGTGGAATAATATCTATCTTATTTTCAGGCACCTGGTAAATATCCATCAGGAATTCTTTTCCTCGTTCGCTCATAACCACAAGGCGGGAAGAAATCGACACCAACTCACGTGTAACTCTGAACTGACCGGGAGTTGGATCTTTTAAAATAGTATGTAAAGTTGTAACTATTGGTATATGTAACTCCCTCAAAAAGGCAAGGATATGGCTTCCATTAGAGCCCCCAAATATTCCAAATTCATGCTGTAAGGATACAATGTCACAATTACTGAAATTCAGAAAATCTGCTGCGCGTCGATAATCAGATATTTTTTGTTCTATAATTTCGAAACGTACTTCATCCGGATAATCATATCCTTCTTCCCTGTCATTAACTGGAACTACCAGACATTCTGTCCGGGGATATTGGTTTGCTACCGCATTCCTGAGATCGTACGTGAAAGTTGCTATACCGCATTTCCGAGGCAGATAATCTCCAACAAAAGCAATTTTGCGAATATGATCTTTAATGTTCATTACTACCCCTCTCTATTTTTTTTCTTTCATTCCTGCAGTAAGAATCTTAAACAGATTGAACTGGCAAAAACATGCAAATAAAGTTTTAGTAATCGTAAAAAATGTCATTACAAATTGGATGTTCATACTAAAAATAATCGGCCACTTCCCTGGGTTACCTCCCTCAACAACGACAATATTTTTTATCGGCTTTGAAGTTCCATCTTTCAACCAAAATTTCTATTAAAAATTTAGAAATACAGTGCCAGATCTTAGGCGAGAAATGCCAGTCAGCTTCCATAATGGACTTTAAATCCAACCGCGCAAACTTATCCACCCCCGGAAGTAAATCTAAAAAAATAATTGTACTTAAAATAAAAATTCGTCATCCAAATCAAAATAAACACCAATCAAAATAAAAAAGTTTCACTGGGAAGAATTTTAAATGTAAAATTTTCTGTATTGAAACATGTTTTGCTATGCTGCTTTTTAAAAAAGTGTTGAAAAGTTACTGTAACTGACGAAAATTCCTTCACCAAGTTGACTAAATTTCGGATATTTTTGAGTTCCTTTTTATCGATATTAACAAAATTATTAGATTTCTCTGAAAGAATTTCTTTTTCTTTCAATGGCACATGGATTGCAGTATAAAAGTTGATTAAAAAGGGATTTTATATGAGTTACACTACATGGATTGATTACCTGAAACAACTCAATCACCCGGATACAGAGGTCAAACGTAGAGCAATTTTGCAATTGGGTGAGTCCAACGACCCACATGTTTTAAAAGTACTTTCTCAACAATTTGCAGATGGGCACCCCGCTATCCGCCTGGCTTTATTTCAAGTTTTCACCGCAAAGAAAAACCGACAAACCGCTGAAATAGTAACTGACGTGCTCCATTCATCACAGATTTCTGTAAAAAGCCTGGCTATGGAAATTCTGAAAGAATTAGGAGAGGAGGCCATCTTTCCTCTTAAACGTTTGACAAAAATGAACAATCCGGAATTACGTAAAATAGCGGCTGAACTTCTTGGAGATATTAATCATCCAATGGCAGCTAATATCCTGTTGGATTTACTTAATGATTCAGATGAAACTGTTCTATTAGCGACTATAGAAAGTTTAGGGAAACATCGCGAAATTCGCACAGTGCCTCGCTTAGTTGAAATGTACGAAAAATTAGAAAAACACAGGCCAGTGATTCTAAACGCACTTGGTAAAATCTTCCTTCATTGGGAAAAATTTATTATTCAAAATGAACTCCTGGAAACAGATCCGATGTTAACCATTTCTTTAGTTAATTCCATACAAGAGAATGGTAGTATTAGTACTCTTAATTTAATAATGCATTGGCTCTGCGACGAAAAGTCAGGAATAACGGATGAAGTGTTCAAAGCTTTAGCCTCTATACTGGAAAAAAATCCGTTTGTACTTTTACCCCACTATCTTCTTCCTTATGTCAACAATGTATGGAAACATCATTCAGATGAAATTCCTTTGTCTGCATATTTAAAATGTATAAGCCACATTCCTTCTACAGAGGTTTTAAATATTCTAATAGAATTCTTTGAAAAAGATCAAACCAATAGATTGGTAGAAGAAGCTTTAATCCAATTCATACTTCGTTTTCAACCTATTTTTTTTCAGAGATATTTTCAACTTTCAAAAAAGACACGAAAAACAATACTATCAAGACTTATCCATCATAGAATCCAGATTCAGGACATTCAACTTCTCCAAGTCTATTTAAAAGTTAAAGATGACAAAGAAAAAAGTGATTTATTAAGATTGGCAGTTATTAGCAAGAGTCCAGAAGCTAAGCATATTTTATTAGCTCGTTTAAGCGACAAGGTTAATAGCCATACATATGAAACACTTTATTTATTGAATCATTATACGGATGAAAACTTATGGCCCCTTTTTCAAAGATACCTCCATCACCCTGATAGAAGAATCAGAGAATGTGCAATGAAAGGTGTTTTAAAATTTCCTGAACGAACATGTAGTTTTTTACTCGAAAAAATAAATCAATATCAAAATAGTGAAGAAAAACAATTAAAATGTTTAGAATTAGCAGTAAAACTCCCATCGAGTTTATTAGACCACTTCTTCCAGAAATGGTTTAAACCACCATTAGAGCCTAAAATAGATTTACTTAAGAAATATATTAGTCAAAATAAAGAGACACATTCCTTCCCAATCATTGCCAAATCTCTTGCCTCATATCCCGAGGCAATCAAACAATTGATCGAATCATTGCTTTCAAAAGGGATATCTATTCATTTCAAAAATGATTATAAATTGTATTTATCATCTTTAAAAAAAGAAGATCAGAAGAAAGTTTTACCTTTATTTGAAAAACTTTTTAATAAAAAATTAGACCTGGCAAAAGATAAGATGAGTTCAGGAGTTAACTTTCCTCAACCCGATCAATGAGAGAAAAAACCTCTGCACCAGGATATGGAAACTTTTAAAGAAAAATGAATGAAAAAATATTTCAATATAAACCACAGGAAGATTGAAATGGTATTGCCAGCAGAAGTCAAAAGAAAAGTGACTCATGTTGAGAATATCGCAACATTACCCAGTATTGCAATAGAAATTTTAGAAATAATTCGCAATGATCAGGCCGGTATGAAAGAAATTGCCAAAGTTATTGAAAAAGATCCCAGTGTGACCACCAAAATTCTCAAAGTCTCAAATTCACCCTTGTGGGGATTTCCAGGAAGAGTTGATAGTGTGCACCGTTCGATAGTACTATTAGGTTTAAAACAAGTTTTAAATATTGTTATCGCTGTCAGTCTTTACAGCACTTTTACCAAACTGAAACCCAATCCATATTTTGACCGGGAAAAATTTTGGCTTCATTCCTCTGGCACAGGGCAAATCGCACGAACTTTATCGAAAAAATTGAATCTAAGTTTTCAGGGAGAAGAATTCGTTGCAGCTTTAATTCACGACCTTGGAAAATTGGTTTTCGACCAATTTTTAAATACCCAATTTCAACAAATTCTTCAATATGCCAGAGAATCAGGGAAACAAGTATTTATTGTAGAAAAAGAAGTATTGGGCTGTAACCACGCTGATGTTGCTGGCTGGTTACTTAAAAAATGGCATTTCCCGGAAAGCATTGTTGCCGCAGTAACTTACCATCATAATCCCCAAGACGCTGGGAACTACAAAGTTTTAGCTTCGGTAATCCATATTGCTGATATGTTGTGCGAGATGTGGGGTGTCGGTTTTGATGAAGATCTGAAAAAATTTTGTCTATATGACGACCCCGCCTGGAGAATCCTTAAACAGTTTAATCCTAATTTATACAAATTAGATGTGGAGAAATTCACGTTTGAACTTATACATGAAATTGAAAAGGCTCAGTTATTTATAAAATTAATTAAGGATTAAAATGCCAATGGAAATAAAGGAAAAAATTTTACATAAAATTGATTGGAAACTACCTGAAAGAAGTTTTAAAGAAGAGGACCAACTCATCAAACTTGATCATCAGGTTTTCAATGAATTACGTGATTTTGTATATCACCGTTACGGCATTTATCTCTCAGATAATAAGAAACATCTTTTGGAAAGAAGATTATCAAAGCATCTACAACAGCTTAAATTCCACAGTTTTAAAGAATATTTTACATATATATCACAAGAAATTCATAGCAATGAAATTAACCATTTGATGCAGGCAGTAACAGTTACAGAAACGAGATTTTTTAGAAATCCTGCTCTTCTGGAAGCAATTAAAAAGGTCGTTATGCCAGAGCTCCTCGAAAATAAACGGAAAAATGCTGAATTTCATATCAGAATATTAAGCGCTGGCTGTTCAAGCGGAGAAGAGCCATATAGTTTAGCTATGCTAATCGACCACAACTTTTCGGAAGAGTTAAAAAACTTTCAGTTTAAAATAATTGGGATAGATATTAACAATGATGCCCTGTCGAATGCACGACGTGGTGTCTTTAGTGAACAGACTGTAAAACCAATTCCAGATCCTTTGCTTCAAAAATATTTAAAAAAATCGGGCCACGTTTATTCCATTGCTGAAATTATTCGTCAGAGCGTTAATTTTAAGAATATGAATATATTAGATGCCGAAAAGATGAGAAGTTTGGGAATGTTTGACCTCATTTTCTGTCAGAATGTTCTCATCTTCTTTAACAAAACAGCAAAAGAAAAAGCCATTCGGATATTTCAGGAGCTATTAAAACCAGGAGGTTACCTTTTTGTTGGACCATTTGAATCGCTTTATGGAATTGAACACCCATTTAAACTGGTGCATTTTGTGAAAGCTATGGGTTATCAAAAATAAAAATGGTTCTAAAGAAATTTTAATGAGTAAAAAAGTAAAATTTTTTAGATTTATAATAAAGATGAAAGTAAAAGATGCGAACATCCTGGCATAAAATCATTGTACTATCAGCTTTGCTTTTTTTCAGGTGTGGATCGGGGTGGAAATTGGCCCAAAATCCACAGCCCCTGGGTTTTATCCCTTTCGCCAGCTCCCATCTCGCTCCCGAGCCAGAAGAACCTAACAAGCATCTCATCCAGGCGTTGCATAATTCCGGGAGCTTTCATTTAATAATGTTAGATACTTTACCTGGTTTTTATACACTCCAACAAATGCACTCATTAGCCGATACAACTATTCCCTGGATTCTGACAGGAAGTTTCGAATTAGAATCCCAAAAACAAACAAAAGGAAAAATCCCTCTTTTGATCTACAAGCCTCAGACAGTTTTCACCATTCAATTAGTATATCGCTTATATAATACTAAAGAGAAAAAATGGGAAGATATTGGCAAGATAAAAACTGAAAAAAGAAAAGGTGGCAATTATCAATTCCTGGAATATGATAAGGACGATCCATCTCTGATTTTATCTGCTAAAGAAAGACAGGAGTTGAGAATCGCTGCTTATCAGGATATTTCACAAAAGTTAATTAAACGTCTTGAATCAAAAATAAAAATTAAAAAGTGACCAAATTTATGTATAGTAAAGAATATTTTTTAAAGGAATTAAACGAAATTAAAGAAGTTCCGACTTTGCCGCAGGTGGCTTTTAAACTTATCGCAATGATTTCAGACGAGACATCTTCCATGCGGGATATTGGTAATCTTATCGAAGATGATCCACCACTGATTGCCAAGATTTTACGCATTGTTAACAGTGGTTTTTACAACCTTCGTTATGAAGTAAAAAATATTCGCCAGGCTGTGGTAATACTTGGCCTGGAGGAGTTACGAGATTTAGTTTTTGCTATGAGTGTGTTTAGTACTTTCTATCATATAAAAGAAAACGAGAATTTTAGTTTTCTTCAGTTCTGGAAACATTGTGCTGCCACGGGTAAAGTGGCTACGGTGTTGTGCAAATATATCGGGATCATACCAAACCATATTGCTTTTTTAGGTGGCTTACTTCATGATTTTGGTAGACTTGTACTTCAACTGTATTTTCGGGATGATTACATAAAAGTGTTTAAATTTAGTAATGATCATCAAATTTCTTTATTCGATGCAGAGAAGAAAGTACTCGGAATCACACACGCAGAAGCTGGGTATTGGCTGGCTAGAAGATGGAATCTTCCTGAAGATTTGTCTGTGCTGATCAGAGATCACCATAATCTGACAGTGGCAGATGTAAAAAATAATGTTTTTCTTGCTTTAATTCACGTTGCTGATCGTATTACTAATATCTGGGGTATCAGTATTGAACCAGTTCCAATAATGGAGGTTATTGAAGAAAATCCTATATGGAGAGAGTTATCTACCAGATATCCTAAATTAAATAACTTCCCATTAGAAGAAATGACCAGGGTTTTTGACATGCATTTAGAAGAAGCAGAAATATTTGTTGAAAAAATTTCTGCATATCATGAAATGACAAAGGATTCAGAAGGATGAAAAAGGAGGTAAAAATAAAAAACATTCTTGCCTCGCTCTACGAATTAAGCCAAATGGTTAAATCTAAAAGCATTGGTTTAAGTAAAGAAATGGAAAAGACCAGAATACTACTCCTGAGAATTTTTGAATTTAATCTTTTTTCCATTTTCCAATATGATTATTTAGAACGCAGGCTTTTGCCAGTTTATATGTATGGAGATCCTTTTAATCTGGTGGATGCGGTTAATTTTCGTCTGGGAAAGGGGGCAACTGGGTGGTGCTTGAGTCATAAAAAATCTCTTTTAATCTGCAATTTAGGACGAGAAAAAAATTATGAACGTTTTTTTGTTAAATCTTTTTTAGCTGTGCCGATAATATTTAATGCTGAAAATATTGGTGTAATAGTAATGGGAAGCTTTAAAGTAAACCAGTATGACATTTCTGACCGATTTTTGTTAGAACTTTCTGCGCCTTTGATTGGAAATATAATACTGAAAGAACGATTTAATCTTCAAAAAAACAATGAAATAGAAGAGGAAAAATAAGAAAAAGGAATTTCTCATGATCAAAGGATTGTATATTTCTAAAGCAGGGATGTGTGCCAGAGCTCGCCATTTAGATGTTATTGCCAACAATCTTGCTAATATCAATACAACCGGATATAAAAAGGATAAGTTATTTTATCTTCGAATGCGTGAGGCTCAGGATGCTTTGAATGACTCTGCATCAAATGAATTGGCAAAGGTGGAAATAATGACGGATTACTCCAGCGGAGAACTCAAAAATACTGGCAATCCACTGGATTTGGCTATTGTGGGCGAAGGTTTTTTTGTGGTTCAAACTCCACAGGGGGATGTTTACACCAGGGACGGTAATTTTACATTAGACGCCGAAGGTCGATTAACCACTTTAGATGGTTATCCAGTTTTAGGTAATGGGGGGGAGATTCAGATAGTAGGAAACGAAATTCGGATTGGAGAAGATGGTTCTATTACCGTTGATGGGGAGATAGTTGATAAAATTCGTGTGGTTACCTTTGATGATCTGACTCAGCTTATTAAAATTGGTGGAAATTACTTCTCAGATGAACAAACTAATGGTGCTATAGAAGTATCACCTGAAAAAATACACATCAGACAGGGATATCTGGAAAACAGCAACGTCAATGGTATTCAGGAAATTGTACAAATGATAGAACTCTATCGTCAATTTGAATTAGGCGAAAAGGCCATTAAAACGCAAGACCAAACACTGGAAAAACTGATAAATGATGGGGGTAGAGTAGCTTAAAAACGAAACCCAAGGAGGGCATGATGGATAAAGCATTACAAATTGCAGCATCAGGGATGCAGGCACAAAAACTCACAATTGATGTGATTGCCAACAATTTGGCAAATGTGAATACCACTGGCTATAAGAAAAGCCGTTTAGAATTCCAGGATTTGCTTTACGAGACAATCAAGTCGGCTGGAACATCTACCGGTGGAGAAAATGAAAATCCCACCGCTTTACAATTAGGTAACGGAACGAAGGTGGTATCGACACAGCGGAGTTTTCGCCAGGGAACCGTTATTGCGACCGAAAACCCACTGGATCTGGCAATCGAAGGCGATGGATTTTTTATCGTCCGGATGCCAGATGGGACGTCCGCTTACACCAGAGATGGAGCATTAAAAATTTCTGCGGATGGCACAATCGTTACCTCAGACGGATATATAGTGGAACCTGAAATCACAATCCCGGAAGATGCCAAGCAAGTTACCATTCGGAAAGATGGACAGATCGAAGTCACTTTGTTCGGAGATCCTGAACCGACAATACTGGGCCAGATAGAATTGGCTCGCTTCATCAATCCAGCCGGTCTGGAGGCCATCGGACAGAATCTATATAGAGAGACCGCCTCTTCAGGTAATCCATTTATAGGTACACCTGGCCTGGATGGCCTGGGTTTGATCCACCAGGGTTATCTGGAAACCTCAAATGTAGATGTTGTAAGCGAAATGGTTCATATGATTGAAGCACAGCGTGCTTATGAGTTGAATTCCAAAACTATTAAAACAACCGAAGATCTTTACCGTATTGTCAGTCAATTGAAACGGTAATTTATGGTGAGGTTTTTTAAACATATTTTAATATTGGGCATTTTACTAGGAGTTTCTCATCTGGGAAGTACCCCGAATGAAGGGTTATATGTATTCACTGCCGAAAAAATACGTCAAATTATTCAGGATTACTTTAGCAGCCGTTTTCAAGAATCAGGATTGAAATATTCTGTGGAATGGTTGAAAGAAATTCCTGAAATCCGACTATTCAAAAATCCCGATTCCGTTCATGTGCAATGCAAGGACAATGGATTACCAAAAGGTCACGAAGTACTGAAAGTGACATTCTTTCATAAACATAAACCTTTAAGAAGCCTTTATGTATCAACTAAAATTCATGTTTTTCAAAATGTCTGGGTAGTGAAGAAAACCATCCATCAGGATGAACCACTAAGCCTGGAAAAATTAAATTTGGAGAGCAGGGATATTTCTGAAATTGTTGGGGCTCCGCTAACTGAAGAGATTGATGTTAAAACACTCATCGCTCGGAGAACGCTTTCTCAGGGGCGGGTAATAACCTGGAGGGATGTTCGAGAACCTTATTGTGTTCACAAAGGAGATCCTGTCAGCGTTGTGGTCAGGAAGACCAATTTTGTTATTCGAATGCAAGTTCAGGCACTGCAGAATGGTAGCAAAGGAGATCTTATCTGGGTAAAGAATCCAATGACGCATCGTCGAATGAGAGTAAAAGTATTGGAGCCTGAATTGGCAGTTCTTCCCTGAAAATATAGGGAATAGAAAACTTTAGGAAAGGAGAAAAACCATGGTAAAAAATCTTTTTATAATAATCACCACGCTTCTTTTAATAACTATTAGTGGTTTCTCCCAAAACATGGGCAGCAAATACAGTTTATTTAGTGATATCAAAAGCGACCGGGTGGGAAAAGGCATCACTGTGTTGGTCATGGAATATGCCCAGGGGAGCAGCGATGCTCGAAGTGAAGCCAGGAAAAAAAGTGATCACGATGTGAAAGTTTCTACCGGTAATGGATTATTCAGTTTTTTACCCGATATTACTTTGAATGGAGATTTACAGAATGATTTCCGGGGTGATGCACGAACCAGCAAGCGAGGAATGCTGAAGGCCAAGATTGCTGCCAGGATTGTAGGTATCAACGAAGCTGGCGATTACATCATAGAGGGGAAGCGTGTTATCGAAATTAACAATGAAACGGAGACCTACATTTTGAGCGGAGCCGTGCGGCCAGAAGATATTATGGCTGATAATACAGTTTATTCGTATAACATTTATGATGCGCATATTGTTTATAAAGGTAAAGGGGAAGTTTCTCGAGCGCAAAAGGCTGGTTTTTTAACCAGACTTTTACAATGGATTTTTTAACAGAACTTTATTAATAACCGTGACAGAGTGGTAGGACGCCAAAAGAGGGTTGACCTTATCTTGAAGCTTTAAAAGAATGGAATTGTTCAGGTCGCCCAGGAAATCAGGAGGATCAAAATGAAAAGTAAACAACGATTTTGGCTTATATTCTTATTAATCTGCCTTCCTTATTTTCTTTTCGCCAAAGTTCGTATAAAAGAGTTAGCCCGTATTCAGGGCATTAGTAAAATTCCGCTTACTGGATACGGGCTGGTAATCGGTCTTAATGGAACAGGCGATAGTAAACGCGCTGCCTTTACCACTCAGTCTGTGGTAAATATGCTGAAACGTTTTGGTATCAATGTGCCAGAGAATCAATTAAGATTGCGCAATGTTGCTGCGGTAATGGTTACTACAGAAGCTCCAACGTTTTTATCAGCCGGAGATCGACTGGATGTTACCATCTCATCATTGGGAGACGCTAAAAGCCTGGAAGGTGGAGTGTTACTGATGACACCGCTGGTAGATCAGAATGGCGAACTATACGGTATGGCTCAGGGTCCAGTGGCTGTTGGTGGGTTTTCTGTCCAGACAACTGGTGGCGGAGGTGTAAGGCAGAATCATACTTTGGTTGGACGTATCCCTGGTGGCGCGGTTTTACAAAAGGATATGGGTAAAAATTTCCATTTTCCCGATACTTTATATTTTTCTCTAAATGAAACAAACTTTACTACAGCACAAAGAATGGTGGATGCTATCAACCAGCAATTTAACGACTCACTGGCATTTCATAAAAATCCTCGAACAATTGGTGTAAAAATCCCGAGAGCCTACCTGGTAACAGGGCAACAGAGTAAATTTATTGCCGAATTGGAACAAATTGAGATTGAACCTGATGTAAAGGCTAAAGTCGTTATCAATGAAAGGACGGGAACAGTAGTTGTGGGAGGTAATGTCCGGTTGTTACCTGCCGCTATCGCTCACGGTAATTTAAGTGTAGAGATACAATCTCAACCTATTATATCACAGCCAGCACCATTTAGCCAGGGGCAAACGGTGGTTTTGCCTAACACCCAGGCAACCGTTTATACAGATGAAGGAAAAATGGCAACCATCAGCTCGACTGTTACCGTGCAGGAAATTGCTCAGGCTTTGAATTCATTGGGATTAACGCCTCGAGACATGATTGCTGTTCTACAAGCCCTGAAAGAAGCGGGCAGTTTACAAGCTGAATTGGTAATAATGTAAATAGTAAAATAGGTAGAAATTTAGATCATGGATATATCCAAAACACAAATCACCGCCCAGGAAGCGGTACTGAAGGAAAAAGTTGAGGCATTAAAACACCAAATTAAAGATCCTAAAAAACTTAAAGAAGCATCGGAAGATTTTGAGGCTCTGTTTATCTACTTTATGCTTCGAAATATGCGAAAATCAATCTTAAAATCCGGTTTTATTGGAGACGGATTTGGCGGTGAAATGATGCAAGGGCTTTTCGATCAGGAAATTTCCAGGAAGATTGCCCGCCATGGGCAGTTTGGCATTGCTGAATTAATTTTACAACAATTTGCTTCAAAACAAGAGGTGGAAGTTCCAAATTCTTTTCATCTCAAGGAGCTTCCGCTTCGACCAATAAAAACTCAAAGAAGGAAACTCGCATCCTATCAATTACCAGATTTTTCCAATAAACTCAAACCCTTTGAACGGCACATCCAGGAAGCTTCGCGCAAAACTGGTGTAAGTTCCGATTTGATCAAGGCTGTCATTATGGCCGAATCGTCGGGAAATCCCAACGCAGTTTCTCAGAAAAATGCGAAAGGTTTAATGCAATTAATGGACAGTACCGCCACGGAAGTGGGAGTAAAAGATCCATTCAATCCTGTGGAAAACATTCACGGAGGAGCCAAATATTTATCAAAATTACTGCGGAAATTTCAGGGAAATCTGCGCCATGCTTTAGCAGCCTATAATGCAGGTCCCTCAGTCGTTGAGAAATACCATGGGATTCCGCCCTTTAAAGAAACTCAACAATATGTCAATAAAGTTTTAGCTTTTTACAATCATTTCCGAAAGAAAGACAATTCTTTGTAAATCAATATAATCCATCAGGAAAATTGGATATTTTTTTAACCCGTTGTGCACGATGGAAAATATTATGGTACAACAATATAATTTAAAATGATCTTGACCTGATTATCATTAAATATCGTCCTAATTAATTGATATTATTATATCTCTGCGTTCTCCGCGAACTCTGCGGTGAATAATCCGGGTTTAAAAAGGATTTTTTAAAAAGTTAAATAATTTGGATTTTTATTATTAATCCCTTACATAAATTGGGGTAAAAAAACTTCATAAAAGAGAAAAAAGTGAGAAAAAACTGGCTAGAATTTGAGATACACTTTTTTTAAATCTCCCGGGAGGACAGTTATTTTATTGTGAGTTCGATATCATTAAAAAAGTCAGACTTCGACTAAGTTCAGTCTGACTTTTTTTAAGGTTATTTTATCGAAAATAGCATGGTGAGTTCCAACCTGTCGGAAAACCATGCTTGTTACATTTTACGAACCAACATTACCTTAAACTTTCATAGACAACTTTACTCGCCCACGCTCTAAATCCACATCGATAACCTTAACTGTAACAATATCTCCCACTGAAACCAATTGATGAGGATTCTTCACATATCCTTCTCCCATCTCGCTCACGTGTACCAGTCCATCTCTTTTCACCCCAATATCCACAAAGGCTCCGAAATCTACCACATTTCGCACCGTTCCTTTAAGAATCATCCCTTCACGCAAATCTTCAATTTTAAGTACATCACTCTTAAAGATGGGTTTGGGCATTTCGTCTCGCGGATCTCTTCCAGGCTTTTCCAGATCGGCCAGTATATCTTCCAGAGTGGGTTGCCCAACTTGAATTTCCTCGGCCAAATCAGCTAAATCGATATTTTGCTGATGAATCATTCTTTTCAATTGCCGCCAGTTCGCTGGCTTGTCCAAAATCTGGAACTTTTCCAGGAGTTTCTGGGTGGCTTCGTACGACTCCGGGTGAATCGAAGTGTTGTCCAGGGGATTATCCCCTCCGGGAATTCTTAAAAATCCAGCAGCTTGTTGAAAGGCTATCTCCCCAATACCCGGCACTTTCTTCAACTCTTCTCTATTTCGAAATGGGCCATGTTCATTCCTATATTTAACAATATTTTCGGCTGTACGAGAGGTCAATCCGGAGATATATTTCAACAGGCTTACCGAAGCTGTATTGACATCCACACCAACCAGATTCACCGCACTCTCCACAGTGTTATGAAGCGCTTCAGCAAGCTTTTTCTGGTTAACATCATGTTGATAAAGACCAACACCAATGCTTTTTGGATCAATTTTCACTAACTCAGCGAGGGGATCCAGGAGACGTCTTGCGATTGAAATATTTCCTCTCATGCTGGCTTCCAGATCTGGAAATTCTTGTTTAGCGATCTTCGATGCGGAATAAACTGAGGCTCCTGCTTCATTCACAATCACATAAAAAACTTCCTTTCCGCCGGTTTCCTTAATTTCACCGATTAATTCTGCTACTAATTGCTCCGTCTCTCGCGAAGCCGTACCGTTACCGATAGCAATTACATCAACCTGGTATTTATCTATAAGGCGTCTTAAGATGGTTTTGGCTTCGAACACTTCATTTTGCGGTGGATGTGGATAGATAGTTTCCCCTTCTAAATACTTACCGGTTTTGTCTATTACAGCAACTTTGCATCCCGTCCGGTATCCTGGATCAATACCCATGATGATCTTATCCTTTACCGGTGGCTGCAAAATGAGATTCTTTAAATTGGTGGCAAAAACTTTGATGGCATGCTCATCGGCCATCTCGGTCAATTCATTACGGATTTCTCGTTCTATACTGGGAGCAATTAATCGTTTATAAGCATCTGAAATGGCTAAATCTAACTCAGGAAAAAAAATGGATTTTTCATTTTTCACATAAAGTTTGCGGATAATATTTACAACTTTATTCTCTTCTACTTCAATCCATACTCGTAAAAATCCCTCCTTTTCACCGCGATTTATCGCCAAAATACGGTGTGGCACCAGACGTTTTACCGGTTCATTAAATTCGTAATAGATTTCATATTCTGATCTCTCCTCGGTATTTTTTGCTTCGCTCCACAGGATTCCATACTTTCGTGTAAATTCACGAATTCTTTTCCGCACCTCCGCATCGTCCGAAATAATTTCTGCGACAATGTCTCTGGCTCCGGCAAGCGCCTGATCTGCGTTATCTACCCCCTTTTCCGAATCGACATATTCGCCAGCAATTTCTTGCGCCGAACCTTCCTCAATCTCCTGGGCCAGTATAAGCTGCGCAAGAGGTTCTAACCCCTTCTCTTTGGCTATAGTAGCCCGGGTGCGTTTTTTGGGCTTATAAGGCAGGTAAAGATCTTCAATTTCTTGTAATTTAAATGACGCTTTTATTTTCTCTTCTAATTCAGGCGTTAATTTGCCTTGCTCCTCAATGGTTTTGAGAATCGTCGCTTTTCGTTCCTCCAACATCCTTAAATACTTAATCCGCTCTTCTATGGCACGAATTTTCTCTTCATCTAATTTCCCGGTGGCTTCTTTTCGATAGCGGGCAATAAAGGGAACCGTGTTTCCTGAATCGAGCAATTCCACAGTATTGGCAACCTGGAAAGCTTTTAAATTTAACTCTTGCGCAATGATCTGATAGAAATCTTTTTCAATCATAATCCTTCTCTACCCTTTTCAATTTTTCAGGGCCAAAAATAAAACCCAGCGTATTCAGGTGCAATTGAATTTTCAGAAGAAACATTTGAATTGCTGGTTTCTTACCTCTCAAAGAAGTTTAATATGATAACTGAAGAAATCAACTTATTAGACCTCATCGAATAATATTTCAAAAAGTCGACATGAACCCTTCCCATCAATGTGTAATCAATATTCTTGCGGAGAATGTCTCTTAAAATTTTTTAATCCGTTCTTTCAATCTTCTGATTGGATGCTCTTAGAAAATAAAACTTGCCATCCCTGTCCTGGAGCCTGACGACTACGGTAACTTCTGATCCAGGATCCCATTTAGGTCCGTTTCGACAGACTTTCTCCAAAACTCGAATCCTGTTTTCAGATTGAGGTTTACGGACATCCTCTAATCTTTCATTCCAGATTTCAGAACCATGAATCATCCATACCTGATCCGCATCAATGGTACTTTTAATATATTCATCCTCAACAGGCACAATTTTTATAGTCGCCTGTAAAGGTTTCCCATTGGGTGGGGAAATCGGCATGAAGTCTCGCCATAAATAGGTATTTAACACCAATTTCTGTCCATGTACAACCACTGTATCAGGAGAAGACAAAAGCTTTTTTACATCGGTTTCCTTTGATTTTTTCCCACCGGCCATTAACGGACTGAAAAAGATAAAAATAAAACAAAAGGCTAATATTCTATTCATTACTTTTCCCCTTTCTTTAACCCTATTTTTAAGGGCTAATTTAACCATCTCAACTAAAATAATGCAGATAATTGCCAAACCCAAAAATATAAATGAGGATTCCTTGTTAAATTGAAAATAAGACTCTTTTGATCAACTCTGAATCGATTCAAACAAGTAATTGTCTACAGATTTTCTCATAAAGATGCCTTTGGCGCACTGATTGTCACAAATTATTTTTAATGAAACTATAGAAACAGAATTATGCAAATCGGTAAAAATTTTGGTTCTTAGATTGAACTTACTGTTCTAAAAAAATTTCATAGCCTCTTTCATATTTCAGTTTTCATTCTTATTTTTTAACGACATTAGCCCGAAAGTTTTAAAATGCAAATACGATCCCGATCTTCAGTGAGAATATAAAACGGTTACAACCAATGTGGAATAAAAGGTATGGGAAGTTAAGAAGCCCTGCATACCTCCGATTAAATAGGCGAATCTGCACATAGAATATAGAGAAGTGGAATTGGGCTGGTTGGTTGGAACTGGGTGGAAAGCGGAACAGGCAGGAAAGGGTTTGAGAATTACGTTCTGGGAAGTGGTTCAATTGGAGCTGGAGGATTAGATAGTAGGAAAGTAAAAAAAGGCCAATATTGGAAAAACACCTGAGCAAGAATCGCCGTTGAAAATGGCTAATATTAGACAAAACTTTTTCCTAATATTGAGAAGCTGGAAGATTTTTAGCTACATATAGACATAATTTTCCAGTATTGGTAAAAAATTGAATGGGTGTTTGTACATCTAATAATGTTATGCGCAATATTTAAAGGAGTAAATCTCATTGACCAACATCCAGAACCACAAATCCCTGGAAACCTGGTTATGGGACGCCGCCTGCAGCATCCGCGGGGCCCAGGACGCGCCCAAATACAAGGACTTCATCCTGCCGCTGGTCTTCACCAAGCGGCTGTGCGATGTCTTCGATGACGAGATTGACCGCATCGCCGCGCAGGTTGGCTCGCGTGCTAAAGCCTTCCAACTGGTGGAGCGCGACCCCAAACTGGTGCGCTTCTACCTGCCGCTCAAGCCCGAAAACCCCGACGAACCGGTCTGGTCGGTCATCCGCAAACTGTCGGACAAAATCGGGGAACAGTTGACCACCCACCTGCGCGAGATTGCCAGCGCCAACCCACGCCTGCAGGGCATCATTGACCGCATTGACTTCAACGCCACCACCCACGGCCAGCGCGATATCTCCGACGACCGGCTTTCCAACCTGATTGAGAAAATCTCCGAGAAACGGCTGGGATTGAACGACGTGGAGCCGGATATTATCGGGCGAAGCTATGAATATCTGATTCGCAAATTTGCCGAAGGCAGCGGACAAAGCGCCGGTGAATTCTACACGCCTAAAGAAGTAGGGCGCATCATGGCGCTAATCATGGATCCGGAACCGGGCATGACGGTGTACGATCCCTGCTGCGGCTCGGCGGGCTTGCTCATCAAGTGCCAGATTGTGCTGCAGGAAAAGATGGATTTTCGCAGCCGGAAGAATTATGCCCCACTCAAACTTTACGGCCAGGAATACGTGGGCAACACCTGGGCCATGGCCAATATGAATATGATTATCCACGATATGGAAGGTGAGATCGAAATCGGAGACACTTTTAAAAATCCCAAATTTCGCGAGGGAGGTCGTCTGCGCACCTTCGACCGCGTGGTGGCCAATCCGATGTGGAATCAGGACTGGTTCACCCAACAGGATTACGACGCCGACGAATTGGGCCGCTTCCCGCCGGGGGCCGGCTTCCCAGGCAAACAGTCTGCCGACTGGGGCTGGGTGCAGCATATCTGGGCTTCATTGAACGAGACGGGCAGGGCAGCCATCGTTCTGGATACCGGAGCGGCTAGCCGCGGCAGTGGCAACGCCAATCGCAATCGCGAAAAAGAAGTGCGCAAGTGGTTCGTGGAGCAAGATTTGATTGAAGGCGTGATTTACCTGCCGGAAAACCTGTTCTACAACACCACGGCGCCAGGCATCATCCTGGTGCTGAACAAAGTCAAGCCGGGGGAACGCCGCGGCAAGATGCTGCTGATTAACGCCAGCCGGTCCTTTGAAAAGGGCGATCCCAAGAATTACATCACTGATGAGGAAATCGAACACATTGCTCGCACCTTTCTGGAATGGCGAGAAGAAGAAAAATTCAGCCGCATTGTCAGCAAGGAGGAGATCGCCCGAACCGATTACAACATTTCACCTTCGCGGCACATCCACGTAGCCGAAGAAGAGGAATACCGGCCCATCGGCGAAATTCTGGAAGAGCTGGAGATACTGGAGGCAGAGGCCGCTGAGACGAATCGCAAGTTAAAATCTGTCCTTGAAAAACTTGGATTTTAGTATGCAATTCAAGGAATCCGAACAGGTAGAGTTTAAAAAATCCACTTCCGAACTGAAGGAAGCGATTATTTCAATCTGTGCAATTCTAAACAAACACAGTCAAGGTGAATTATATTTTGGCATTAAAAACAACGGAGAGGTAGTTGGCCAGACCGTAACCGATAGAACCTTGCGTTCTATCTCGCAGGCAATTGGAAGCCACCTGGAGCCCAAAATATTTCCGGCAATAGAAAAAATAAAAGTTGAGGGGAAGGATTTAATTAAAATTTCCTTTTCGGGGAACGACCGCCCTTATTTTGCGTACGGGCGTGCGTACATGCGTATGGCAGATGAAGATCGTCAACTCAGTGTAACGGAATTGAAACGAATGATCCTTGCCAATGCGATTTACCGTAGTCGCTGGGATTACGAGTTGAGCAATTTGACTATGGATGCCATCCGGCAGGAAACGCTTCAAGTTTTTCTGAAACGTGCGCGGGAAGCCGGGCGGATTCCTTTAACCGATGATCAACCGGAGCAGGTTCTGGAAAAATTACACCTGGTACAAAAGAAGCGGTTGAGCCTTGCCGCAAAATATCTGTTTACCTCGGAACATACGATTGAATTGCAGGCCGCCGTATTTGCCGGAGCGGATAAACTGACGTTTCTGGACATCAAGAAATACAACCAGCCGCTTCTGGATTTGCTGGAAACCGCGGAAACCTATCTCAAGGAAAAAATGAACTGGCGGGTGGAGTTTGTGGATTTTAAACGTGTGGAAATCCCGGAAATTCCGTTAAAAGCATTGCGAGAAGCGCTGGTCAATTCCCTGATTCACCGGGATTTCAATAATCCCAAGGGAAATGAAATCGCCGTTTACAAAGACCGCATCGAAATCTACAATCCCGGTACTTTCCCGGAAGGATTGACACCTGAGGATTTCATTCGGAGTAGAGCTCGCTCCTATTTGCGGAATCCGCTGATTGCCGAGGTTTTCTACCTGACCAAAGACGTGGAAAAATGGGGCTCCGGTTTAAAACGCATTTACGAAGAGTGCCGGGAACATGGCATCGAAGTGCGCTTTGAAGTCGAAAGTTCCGGTTTTGTAACGACCTTTTTACGGCCTGTTACGGAAGAGGGAGTTACACCG
>CAYLYM010000009.1:0-60287 GCA_964387645.1 uncultured Calditrichaceae bacterium
TCAAAAATGAATTAAATCATGTCAAACATGCTTTGATTTAATTAGCACAACGGGTAAAATATGTAAAGTCAGACCTTTGGCAATGTGGCTAGAATATAAAAATTTAATATATTGTTATTATTATATTTAACTCATTTTAATGGTTAAGATGTGTTAATTTAGCTTTTACTAATACTCTTTAGTTTTAAATCTTAGTTTAGTCTTTCATTATTGCTTTGGCGAAGCATTCTAACCGATACAACCTTACACTGTGAAAATGGAAAAATTTGAGTGAAAACTGTGTATAAAAATATGCATTGAGCCAGGCAGCTAAAGTATATAAAAGTTCAAACAATGATTATCAAACAGATAAATCATTCGTATTTATCAAAATCCCCATAAAGAAGTTCTAAAAAGATTGACAGAATCTAAAGAAGTAAGCCATTAGGAGGAAGAAAAAAGTTTATAAAGTTTATATGAATTAAAACTTATTTAATCAGCACATAATATTTTAAAGAGATCATCAATTAGCCTTTCAAATGTCTCAAGAGTGAGTTGGGACGTAATTTTTTCATAACGCCGCTTTGCACTGGAATATTCATACCGCTGGAAATGAAGCCTGGTCCCTTCATCGAGCACAATTTCATAGTAAAATTTTGAATCCCCTTTTTTATGTGGGGGATAACTGCGAAGCTGAGCTCGCTTATTCATCTTATCAAATTCAATTAAGCGAAAATCTTCCAACAAGTAAGTGATGGTCTTCTGAACCGCTTCTGCTTGCTTTTCCAATCGCTTATTAATGACATCGACGTCCATAATTGGGACATTTTTCGAGAGGGAAATGTAGTCCACCACAATACCATACTTGTCAATATCCTTGTACTTCACCTGAAACTGGCAATCGGTTTCACGTAACTGAACTAGATTGAATCTCTCCTTCTCTTTATCTTCGGTTTGTTTAGCTTTTTGCTCTCGAATATTCTCTAAAACATGATTTCCAACACCCATAGAAAACACACTCCTTTCGGATTTAATTTTCCGATATCTTTTTTTGGGAAAACCTTTCTCCATCGAAACTCAAAAGAACGGTTTCTCCCTGTAAAACAGTTTGAATACGCACTGGTCTATGCCAAATATTTTGAAGATTTTTTAAAGTATCCACTGCATAATCGTTATCCAATTCCACACCTTCAAAGCGGTGCACCATATAGAGTTCGCCGCGATTCAGGTAATTGGCATCCACAATCTCGATGATGGGGTGTCCAATGTTTGTTAAACTTTGCAAAAGACGCTTCTTAATCATGTGGAACTCTCTCGATTCGATCTCATACCGTTTCCTTTCCTTATTATATGCAAAAGAGAATAGATTATGTTCCCGGCAAAACTCCTCTGTTAAAAAAGTGTCAATAAAATTCACATCATTATACAATCGTCGGACTTCAAATATTTTTTGCTGCCCAAAGCCCAATTTTTCATCCCAGTTCTTCTTCAGCTTAATGTCGTCACATTCTTCATATTCCTTCCCGAATTTGCCTCTGTTCCAGCGGTCTTCGATATCTTTGAAAAGCATTACTCCCAGGCGGTAGGGATTAATTTTACCAGGATGATTGGCTACTGTATTGGAATGGTGTGCTGCATAATCCACCACTTCTTTCGCTTCCAGAGCCTTCTCCGGTATAATCTTGGAATGCCAGTAAGTAGCCCAACCTTCATTCATGATTTTGGTCATTGCCTGCGGAGCAAAATAGTAAGCTTCTTCCCGGATAATTCCCAGTACATCCCGATGCCACTCCTGTAAAGGAGCATTTTCCATCAAAAAACACAAAGCATCCCTTTCAGGCGATTCAGGAAAACAGGTGCGTTCGATTTGCTTTTTCCGATATTCCTTTCTCTGTTTTTCCAGTAATTCAGGCGGATTAATATATCTCTCCATGTATTTTTTACTTCGCAACTTTTTGACTCTTGGTGGCCCGGACTGCGCCTCTTCTTTCTTTTTTTCCTTTTTCCGGGTAATGTAGAGAGAATGGTAATCAATCAAATTTTCCAGGGAGAGACATGTGTCGATAAAATTCTCCACCGTTTCCAAACCGTAGCGGTCAATATAGCGCCGAATTCGGGTGGCATGGTTGGCCATTTCATCGATCATTTTACGATTCGTGGGTAAAAAGTAGAAATTATTTTTGAAAAGGTCGCAATGGGCATACACATGAGCCATGACTAATTTCTGATCTACAATGGAATTAGAAGTCATCAAATAGGCGTAACAGGGGTTGGTGTTAATGACCATTTCGTAAATTTTTTGTAATCCATAACGGTAACCTTTTGAAAGCTGGTCATATTCCATTCCAAAGCGCCAGTGAGGATAGCGGATGGGAAAACCACCATAGGCGGCCAATTGATTCATCGTATTGTAATCTACCAGTTCGAAGATAACCGGAAAAAAATCTAACCCATACTCTCTGGCATATTCTTCAATTTCTATCTGTATTTTTCTTATATCTTTTTGTGTAATCATCTGCCTTTACCAAGAAAATCTTTTATTGAGTCATAAATACTTTCTTTATCAGGGATATGAGAAAGAATTAAATTATCATATTCTCTTAGATAATTATCCAGGAAATCAAAAAATTCGCCACTACCATAGGTGCTCTCGACCTGTCCATAGCCGAACAGATTCAATTTGGACAGAAGGTCTTTTTCCAGAATATCGATACAATACATATTATCTTCCCGCGACCAGTTATCTCCATCTGAAAAGTGAAAAGCATAAATATTCCATTCATCCGCTGGATAATTTTCCTCAATCACTTTATTGCATAATTCGTAAGCGGAGGAAATCACCGTTCCGCCACTTTCCTGAATTGTGAAAAATGTTTCCCGGTCGACTTCATAGGCTTCAGCATCATGAATGACATAGCGGGTTTCCAAACCTTTATACTGGCGCCGCAGCCAGGTGTCAATCCAGAATGTTTCGATCCGCACAAGCTCCTTTTGCTCCTGCCACATAGAGCCCGAAACATCCATTATGTAAATAATCACCGCGTTCGTCTCGGGTATGGTGGTGGTTTTCCATGACCGGTAACGGTAATCATCGCGAATGGGAATGATTTTAGGTTTTTCCAGATCGAATTGACCAGATAGCACCTGGCGTTTTAAAGCTTCTCGAAAAGTCCGTTTGAAATGACGTAAAGATTCTGGACCGGCACGCCGGATGCCGGTATATTTATTTTTTTGTGTGATAATTTGTTTTTTACCGCGCGGTTCAATATTGGGGAGCTCCAATTCCTCACCCAGAATTTCAGCTAACTCGTCTATAGTTAATTCCACTTCTTTAATATGCGTGCCCGGTAAATTTCCGGCGTTCCCCTGCCCTTCTTCCCCTTCCGAGCCGCCGACAGGTGTCCCCAGCTCTCCGTCACCCTGGCCGGCACCTCCATTCCCATTATTTCCAAAACGAAATTTTGGGATATCAATCTGTGGCAAAGGAATGCTCACCAGATCCTTCCCCTTACGACCGATCATCTCACCATTGGATATGTATTTACGTAAATTCTTCTTGATCTTCCCTTTAATGATCTGCCGAAACCGGTTGTAATCATATTCGATATTCATCAACGCCATGGTTTTCTCCCAAATTTAAAATGCTAATCCTGAATATCGCCCCGAGCAAAAATACTAGCCACATAATTCAACACATCTGTCGCACAGGTTTCACAATAGCCATAATTTTTAATCATGCGGCTCTTCACCACATCAATTTTTTCCTGGGTGCTCTTGTCAATGACTGAAGAAACCAGCGAAGACAGCTTGATGCTATCTTTCTGGTCTTCAAACAATTTCAATTCCAGAGCCTTTGCCAATCGCTCGTTGCTGTTCCACTTGAACTTTTTGCCTTCCAGAGCCATAGCACCAATAAAATTCATAATCTCTCGACGGAAATCATCCTTACGACTCGCAGGAATGTCAATTTTTTCCTCAATAGACCGCATCAGTTTCTCATTGGGCTCTTCATCTTCGCCCGTGTATTTGTTTTTCACTTTCTCTTTCTGCACGTAAGCTTTCACATTATCGATGTAGTTAGCAAACAGACGCTTTATGGCGTCTTCATCGGCACTAATAGCCCGCTGCACTTCATTCTTAACAATCTCGGTATATTCTTTCTTCGCCACACTCAACAATTCGCGGTAACGCTTCTTATCTTCCTCATTGGTGATCAGGCTGTGATGATCCAGACCGGTCTCCAACTCGTTCAGCACCATAAAGGGGTTAACACAGGGCTCTTCACTATCCTTCACCAGAGCATTGGAAATTTTATCCTGAATGTAACGCGGAGAAATTCCCTCCATGCCCTCTCTTGTAGCTTCCTTGCGCAATTCGCGGACATTATCTTCAGTGTATCCCGGAATAACCTTACCATCGTACAACTTTAATTTTTGCACAAGGGTCAAATCCGCTTTCTTGGGCTCTTCCAGGCGAGTCAGCACTGCCCACATGGCCGCCATCTCCAGAGTATGCGGCGCAATATGTTTGCCGCGAACTTTACCGGTGGCATAATCTTTTTTATAGATTTTAACTTCCTCGCTCCATCTGGTGATATAGGGAATATCAATCTTTAACGTACGGTCGCGCAGAGCTTCCATAAATTCATTATTCTGCAATTTCTTATATTCCGGCTCGTTTGTATGTCCGATAATCACTTCATCAATATCGGTTTGGGAAAATTTCTTGGGCTTGATTTTGTGCTCCTGACTGGCACCTAAAAGATCATACAAAAAAGCGACGTCTAGTTTTAACACCTCAATAAATTCCACAATACCTCGGTTAGCGATATTGAACTCACCATCAAAATTGAAGGCCCGCGGATCGGAATCTGAACCATAATCGGCGATTTTCCGATAATTAATATCGCCAGTTAATTCGGTAGAATCCTGGTTCTTCTCATCCTTGGGTTGGAAAGTACCAACACCCACCCGATCTTTTTCAGACAATAAAATACGTTTGACCCGAACATGTTCATTGACTTTTAACCAATCTCCCTGGTAGATACCAGACATTTCGCGGTAAATCTGCCGACAGGTGGGACAAAGCTCGCCTTCCACGTGATAATCTAGAGCCTTATTGCCTAATAAATCCTTTAAAAAATCATCGCGGATTTCCAACGGAATGAGATGGAAAGGCTCTTCATGCATCGGACAACTGATATTTTCTCTAGGAGAATTTTCCGGTGCGTGGAAATATTTAGGAATATTCACCCACTCAAAGGAATAAAGTGCGCCTTCATCTGTACGAGAATAACGTTCCAGACCTTTTTTCATTAAACGGACAATAGTGCTCTTGGAACTACCTACGGGGCCGTGTAACAAAAGAACCCTTCGTTCCGTCCCGTAACAATGTGCGGCTGATTTGATGAAATTCATTAACTTCATCAAATAAGCATCCAGACCAAAAATAGCATCCTTGCCATTGTCGATGGGATCATCAAAAAATTTGTAATGGACCATTTTTTTCCGAGAATCTTCATACTCCACAGTACCGAAAGAGAGAATCATATCATAGAGTCTCTGGTAACTGGTCCGTAACACCTGCGGTTTTTTCTTGACGATTTCCAGATAGTCAGAAAAGGAACCCGACCAGATCAGCGCCCGGTAATTTTTATCGAAATACCTTTTCTGGATATAATCTAATAATTGATGTGGAGCGCTCATTATATACCTCCTAAAATTTAGAATATACCTACTATTATCTAACTTTTTTCTTTTCAGGATGATATGTCTATCTTTCCTGATAAATATTTTTATTAATTATTTTTCTTGAGAGGCAACAATCACAAAACAAATGGGATAAGCACAATTACAGTGTTCTTAACCTTATCGGTTAAACCGCAATCATTTGTTTTTTAAAACGCATTTTACATTCATTTAGTTCCCTCTAATTTTAATTTTATCTTACTATCTTAAAAATATTCAATAAAAATATTCAATAATTAAATAAAACTATCATATTCAAATTTTAAAACTGTTCTAAACAAAAATCACCTTTTTTATTATCTCTATTTGACACTAACAATGCCACAACATATTCCCCCAATCTTATTTGCCAGTTGAATAAAAAGGAATTAGGTTAGACTGTGAACATCAAAATAAAATATTTGTTAAAGACAGACTTATTTCAGATTTAAAAAGTGCAAAAAAGAAAATATTTGTTCAAAAAATTCAAATATAAACATACATGAAGTTTGAAAAAAATCAAGATTGGTTTATTGATAAACAATAATGCATTAATCTCAGAAACAGAAATAAAAAAATTTGTTTTATAAAATTTTTATGTACTTTGTGGTTTTAATTTATAGTTAAGAACTTTATTAATTATCTTTCTATTCTTCTTTCGACTTTTAAAGAATTTTTCAGTTTCTAATTTATTTTAAGTCAAAGTAAATTTTAGCTGAATCTTGCTCTCCGAAGGCAAGTATTTTAATTAAGTAAATGAACAATATCAGGTGAAAATATAATGGGCAATACAGATTCTTTATTCCACTCACAGAGTACCCTCGTGCGGGGAAATAACAGGGATGAAATATCAAACTAAAAAAATTATCATATTTTGAGATTAAAATACAAAATAAAATTTGACTATTCTGATGATTTATCAACGCACAATTAAATTACGGGATCGAAAATAATTGTGATTAAATTGATGAGCGGTTTCTCCACGAAAGAATTTGCCAGACAAAGAAGCGGACGGCTATTTCAATTACCTTTTCTGGTACATCGAATTTTCCAGAATGCAGTTGGGGCCAGTTTTTACTCTCTCGAACGCCAAATCTTACCATGGCAGTAGGAAGTTGTTCTCCATAGTAGCCAAAATCATCGCCTCCCATGGAACGAAAATTTTGTTCAACAACCATTCCGTATTTTTGCAATTCTGTCATATTATGTAAAAATCGCCGAATAATGCCCGTATCGTTTACTACTGGCGGGGCACCGTTAAGCGTTGTGAAACGGATCTGAACCCCGGTCGTTCGTTCTAAACTAATATTCAACTCTCTGAGTTGATTTAGATATTCCTCTCGCGAGCCCGGATCGGTTAATCTTAAAGTACCTTCCAGGATGGAGGAATCCGGAAGAGCGTTGTAAGCCGTACCGCTATGAAAACGAGTAAACGAAAGAATCACGGGAAACTCTGGCTGAGTCCATTGCCGGTAAGCCAATTGATAAGCCTGGTCCACCAGTCTTACTCCAGCCCATAAGGGATCAATGGCCTGATGCGGCCTGGCAGAATGCCCTCCTTTTCCCTGAATTTCCCATTTTAACCGTACATTCTGAGCATTGACCCAACCTTCGGTTAAATTTACCGTCCCAAGGGGCAGGGCCGGTTCCATGTGCAAACCCCAGACTTCATTCACACCCTCAAGCACGCCTTTTTCGATAAATTTCGGCGCTCCGGTGGGAATGGGCTCTTCCGCCGGCTGAAAGAGGAAACGGACATTTACCGGTAAATTGGCCTTCAAATGGGATAGCACTGCCGCCACACCACACACCACTGCCGTGTGTACATCATGGCCACAGGCATGACAAACACCATCATGCCGCGAACGGTATGCCACATCCTTTTCATCGGCAATGGGTAAAGCATCAATATCCGCACGCAATGCAACCATATTCAAATCTGGCGACTGAATCAAATCGCTATATAATCCGGTTTCCAAAGGTTTTTGGATATCGGTAAAACCCATGCCCTCCAGGAATTGAACAATTTTCTCAGTCGTGCGATGCTCTTTCCAGGCCAGCTCCGGAAACATATGCAAATTCCGGCGTAACTCCACCAATTTTGGAAAGATACCTTTCAGCAGATCTTCGATATTTCCCAATTTTCCTTCTTTTTCTAAACTCATCTCTAACTACAACCTTTAGACAATCTCCATTTCATCAAAATAAATGGCAATACAGGATAACGCAAGGTGATTATAGATTAAACGCTTTTAACCACGTTCCATTCAATATATTAAAATTCGTTTATAAGACGAATATGCAATTTTCCTTCCCGGAAGGGCAATCCTCTTGCCAGACCGTAATCCACCTGCATAATGCCCAGTGGACCTGGAAAACGCAATCCCAGACCATAAGCGAGAAGAAAACCGTCATTCTTTTGCGGAATTCTACGTGTGTAATAACCCAGATCAGAAAATATAAAGAAACGGGATTGTGGTCCGAAAAGGAAGCGGTATTCTAAATTCAACCACCCCACCCGGTCAGCAAAAAATTGCTGTTCACGGTAACCACGCAGAGTAGTAGCACCGCCAAACCAGAACATATCAGGCAAACGAACATCCTGGCCCTGATAGCCAATCAATACCGTATGCCCTTCGAAAGACAATACCTGGTTTTTCCACGTTTGGAAGTAACTCCCAACATCCATTGTAAAACGAATAACCCGGGTATCGATTGACAACGAGTCTTCTTCTATCAAAAAATCAGGTCCTATGTTTCGCTGTTTTCCATAATCGAAGAAGGTGGAGATAAGAAATCCGCGAGTTGGATTAAAAAGGTCATCTCTTTTATCCCACCTAAAGCCCAACTCCGTATGAATTGCCCTGGTTTGCGGTAATCTCTGGATCTTACTGGCCAGAGAATCCGGGTAAACTTGTCGATTGTAGAACCTGAACACCCCCTCTAAATTCTCGCTTAAAGGAAATCCCAGATTGGCCGAATATTTCCACTCAATGTAAGTCGTATCTCGTACTAATCGGTGCAATTCTACGCCACTATGGAAGGGAAGTCCGAACACAAAAGGTTCACGATATTTTACCCGAAATTCTTCTGAGAAACGGTTGGGTTTTTGCCAAAAAACATCTAAACGCCGACCAGTACCGAAGATGTTGCGTAATCCAACATTAAATTGACCGGTAAAATAACCTTTTTCACCTGGATTATTTCCAGTCGGCGGTACATAGCCCACCACCCCATCCAGAGCCGTGGCTGATGCTTCTTCAAATTTCAGCAGCAGATAGAAAATGCTGTCTCTTCCCATAAATAATTCAGGTTGTTCTACTGTCTTCACAAAATCCTCTCTTTTCAGCAATCGCAAATAGCGTTGCACTTTTTTTTCCTGATATTTTTCTCTTGGCTTAAAATGGAACAATCGTCTCAGATAATCCACCTCGATATGTGTTTTACTGGAAATTTGCAGATCATTTATGCGGACAAGGCGCCCGGGGACAATTTCTAAAAATAAATTTACCGTCCGGTTATCTGGAGACAAAGAGTCCACCGCAAAATCCATGGTTCTAACTGTGCATAATGGATATCCGGCGTTTTCAAATAAGCCCACCAATTGGGAAAACATTTGCCGCTGCAAAACAGCAGTATAAGGTTTCCCCTCATAATGCTGAAAAATTTCGTGTACCGGCCCTTCAAATTCATTTTTCAATGTATCTTCCATGATCAAATGAATTTTGCCAAAGTGAAACTTCAAACCTGGATTGACAAAAAAGACTAATTTGACAAATGCAGAGTCTTTTTGAAAGATTCGCCGTATGGAATCTACTTTTGCCAGAAAATAGCCATAGTTTTTCAATTGCCCTAAAAGTTCTTGCTGGATATCCCGAACAGTTGCTTTGTTTAGACTTTTCGAATAGAATAGTCTGATTGATTTTTCGATTTTTACAGGAACTCTTCTCCCACTCATATTGACTTCGATATCCTGAATTACTGGAAGAAGAGAAGTTCTGGTCTGTTGTGCCCACTGCAAACAGGGCATAAACCAGAACAACAAAATTAAACTAAATATTTTATATCGAATCTTCATCCTTGCTTATAAGAATCTTGAAACTATTATTTCCGCTTTACGATTTGTTAAATACGAATTTACTATAATAGACGAACTATTTAACCATCATCGCCTAGCGAATTAATTTAATCCTTCATCTAAAAGTTACTCGTATCAATTCATGCTTATCAAAATCCATTCAAACATTAAATTCAATTCTTTTCCACAAAATCACAAAATCCCTTTTTCACAAGTAGATTTTTAAATACTTTCATATTTTTTCTTTCCATTCAGAGACAATTTATCCGATTTTATGCCATCATTCTTCTTTAGAAAAAAGCTCTGACTTCTGCCTGTCCCAGATGAATGGTACGAGACATTCCGGCATCACGCCGACCATTGTAATTGACTGTGACTGTGATATTACTGCTGACAAAATATTCAAACCGGATATTCCAGTTGAATGAATGCCCTTCTCTTTTCCCTTTACCCATTTCGAACGGTAGAGGCCGATTGAAGGGATTTTGCAGAATCCGCACATTAAGATAATTCAAGGAAACCACTGCTCGGGCTTTACCTCTGACAGCGTAATTAATCTGGGGCGCCACTTCCAGATATCTCACCTGAAGCTGGTTAACTTTCGCCCGATCCTTCTGCAATCCTGCTTCCATTTGTAATCGAATTTGCCAGGCATAAACCGGACGATAGTTTAATTTCCACTTTAACGATTGTCCAAATACATCTCGGTTGCGGCTGGGTGCCGCTTGTACAAATCGGAAGTTGGTGGATTGTTTATACTCCATTTCATGTGACAACACCCTGCCCCATATCTTTTGCCGCCAGATAATTGACCTGTCCCATAACCGGCGCGACTCATTAAAGCGGGCATCCACATACTGATTATACAAATTGTCCCGATAACGACTTCGCAAGGTAATGCCAAAATCAGGATTCCGTTCGAAGAAATAAATATCCTGGTTAATCCAGTAAGTACCTCTTACAGTAGTATTAAGATTATGATATTTTTGAAAATTCAACAGATATAATTGCCAGATATCCTTTTCGCGGCTTTTCTCATTCACTTTTAGATAAGTGAAAGTAGAAATATTTTTCAGAACTTTTTGAATACCTTTCAACTTTTGACGAACCGGTTTTGGCCGGTAGCGCAATTGCCAGCCGGCTTCGATATTGGTTACTGATTCAAATCGGCCTGTAGGTACGATGATCAGAAGATAATCTCCCAAAGGATCGGGGACATATTCTTGCAGTTCATCATCGAAACGATAATTCCCGCGATTCTCCTCAACTTTTAAGAAAACTTTTTCCTGCATGGCCTGTAACTCGCTGGCTACTTTATAATCCAAGCGACTGTCGATGGTGCGATTTTTATTGCGATATTGAACTTCCAGATTAGCCAGATGGCTCTGGCGGTCCTGCCAGGTGGTATCTTGAAACTGCGGGTCAGGCTGATACATTGCCATGCTGTCTGGTGGGAGCTGCTCGAAGAATGGACTGAAATTTTTTTCGCGGTAAACGAAAGACACTCTACCCTGCCATTTTTGAGACTGCAATATCCAGGCACGCAGTTGACTGGTGAGAGAATTGGATAGTTCCAGGCGGTTTTTCTCTATATGTGGATTGTAAAGAAAATCCCTGCGCCAGCGGTTCTGAAAATGCCATCGCATTCCCAAAATCTTAAAAAATTTGATACCCACCGCCGCTTCAGCAAAACGAAATCCGGTCATCCGATTATTTTCAGTCAACACCTGGCGATCCTCCAACCGAAAATTGACAGCAGGCATTGTTTGCCATAGTTTTCGTCCCAGACTTCCTCCGTAACGCAACCAATTGCTTGATATCTGGATATTGTTGCTTTTGATCCATTCCCCAAAAATTTCGCTTTTAAGGACGGTTGAATCAGCCAAAACTAATTGCATTTTTCCCCGACGGGAGGAAATGGCCGTTCCTCTCTTAATCCAACCACCATCCATGCTAAAAAAAATGTTTCTTCCAGGCCGGTAATTTAACGTGGTCTCCAACATGTCTTCTTCGGTTTCAAAAACTCTTTCAGCAAGGTTCCATTTGTAATTGTACTCAGGATCAAATGGTCGGTCTAATGGAGAAAAGTGTCGATCCCGGCGGTTCCAGTTCAATCGCCAATTCAATTGTCCCATATTCTTCTTTAATAGATGCAATGACTCATTCTGATAACTTACACCCAAAGAAAAAGCTTTGCCTAAATTGTCTTCGTCATTTACAGCAGAAAAAACATTCTTATCAAAACTCGATAGTGCCATTTCTCCTTCTACTGCAAAATTGTTTCTTAATAAATAGGAAAAATTAACATCGCCAAACTTTTTATCCCCAGCTAATGGTACTAAACGGATGGGAAGATACATGCCCCGCCCATCCCCTACAAACCGATAAATGCCTAATCGTTCTCGAATGTAGCTTCCACGTCCTGGCCCCACTGAGGTAAACCGTACCAAATAATCTCCTTTCCCACTACCGACATATTGAAAATACTTTGTGTTCTTTCCAGCAACGATTGTATCACGTAAAACATAATTACCCTTTCCAACTCCCAGGAATTCTGCACCGCTCACCGCTGCCTGGAAGGGATCATCTCCTGCTGAGGCTAAAGCTGATTTTTCGGTTTCGCTTAAAGGAGCACTGTCTTCCAACAAATTCTTCGTGTCATCCCATTCCCGGAAAAGTCGTAAATCATAACTGAAACCACTGCCCTTGGTTCTTTTCGATGCCGAAAATCCCACAAAGTTCTTTCCATACCGCTGAAAATTATTGGCATACTCAAAATCCACTTCGATGCGGTCCTCGCTAGTGATCAGCCGATTATTGGTAAAAGTCAGTTGTCCCAGGCTGTAGTCGATGATGTAATCATTGTTCTCACCTCGTTTTTGTAATATCCCATTCACATAAACCCGCTCCGTTCCGGCCAATACGATGATTTCTCTCTCCCCATTTTTTCCTAAAAGCTGATATGGGCCCTGGTTGCCTTCTTGCCCTAAAAATTGATTGGTGTAAAAGGTACCCCTGGAAGTGGCATAAGTAATCTGCTGATGGAAATTTCCAAATTCCCCATGAGCAGTAATGCCCTGTAATTTTCTTTGAAGATTACCAAAAAGAGAATTCTGATAGGTCAGTTTAAAATCACCTAAGGTACCACCTAATCTTGGGCTATTTATTTTCACGAAAACCTTATCCACTTCACGGAGTGTCTGGGTGTTGCCTTCCGGCTGAAGCGGAGTGCTCTCATCAGTTAGAGCAGCCACTAATTCCACTTCTGGTGTAATGTAACCTGACAATTGCAGGTTTAAACCGGAATTAAGGGTTAAATCCCGATTATTGCCGATTTCAATTCCACGCACAATACTGCCGCTACGCTGCAGATTACTGCTGAAGCTGTCCAGGTCGTCAAAAAGTTTTTTTCTCACCACCCCATAAGCATACTTTGTGGAATCACCAGCGGTATTTTTTTTATTCATGGTCTGTAACTCTCGGTGGCGGTATTCGGGAATAAGCGGGAAGGGATATTTCTGGTAAATCACCGTCAGGCTGTCGCCCGGCTTAAGGGTAGAACGAAAAATCACACGACCCTGATTTTCTTCCATAAAATAGTGGATATTCCTTAACAGGCGGAATTCATTACGAAATATCCGCTCGCTACGTGGAATGATAAAGGCATCGGGTAGTGCCAACGTATCGATTAGTGAATCTATTTTAGTTATGAATGTATCGGGAGGAACATCAAGGAACAACCGGTTGTTACGATTGTCCTGGGCAGAGACATTCTCGAGAAAAATAAAAAGCAATAAACACAAAAATAACCTGGTATGATGAAATAAAAATTTTTTCACACGTCTTTAAATTTCCAACTTGATTTAAATACCGCCACAATATTTTCGATACATCCTCCTTCTACAAAAAATTTAAAATAATAAGATTTAAAAATAAAAGAAAAGAAATTCTTTGGAGAACAAGTTGTTGCCATGTATACATTGTTGAAATCCTATATGTTGTCAATATCGTCTCTAAACAGACAAATCAGAATACCTCATTTGGTGGACCTTTGAGGAGCGTAGTGCTTAGAGCAACCAATGGTACAATAATTTTTTATAAAGTACACCAAAAAAGTCCACTGTGTATATCTCTATTTCTTATACCGACAATCCCTTCTATTATGCACAACAATGTAATGGAAACCATCACGCGAATGCCCGGATAATTACCCAATCTGTTTCATTAATAGCCATAAGAAAAAAGGGCCGCCCAACAACGCAGTAATGATGCCCACCGGGATATCCACAGGTGCAAGGATGGTGCGCGCTACTGTATCGCACAATGCAAGGAAGGCGCCACCCAATAAAATTCCAGCCGGAATCAAATAGCGGTGGTCAACACCAATGGTTAACCTTAAGAAATGAGGAACAATGAGCCCGACAAAACCAATTGGTCCGGATACCGCCACAACCAATCCTGTCATCAACGACGCGGTGATAAAGACAATTTTTTGCACCAGACTAACCGGGACTCCCTTGCTTAAAGCCATTTCCTCCGAAGTGCTGATGATATTCAACATTCTGGCCGAAAGAAAAAGTACCAGAAATGCTATTATTAGAATAGGAAGCGATTTCACAATCAGACTTATTTCCACAACATCCAATCCACCCATCATCCACCGCACCATTTGTCGCGTCTCAGTAAAATCAGCAAAAAAATGTATCATAAGGATAAGTGCACCAAAAAAATAGCTAATGGTCACACCGGCTAAAATCATGATATGAATGGAAAGCTGACCGGAGCGCCGGGCGATGATGTAAACCACCAGAATAGTGAACAAGCTTCCCAGAAATGCTGCCGTTTGAATGGTGGAGAATCCCCATACAGACAAAACAAGACCTGATTTTATCACAAAAACTGCGCCTAAAGCTCCCCCTGCCGAAACACCTAATGTATAGGGTGTAGCCAGCGGATTGCGCATTAAAGCCTGAAAAGCAATGCCTGCCAGTGTTAACGATGCGCCGGTGATCATTGCCAAGAATATTCTTGGTAATCGAATTTGAAAAAAAATGATTCCGTCAGGTGTTTCTACCCCCTGAAGAAATTTCCCAACGTTTCCCATGTTCAGTGAATGAGAACCGATAAACGGAGTTATAGATAAAACAAAAATGAAAAATAAAAGATAAAAAATAAGATAGATAGACGGTTTGATTTTTTTCTTTTTCATTTATTCATCAGATTACATTTGAGATTTTTGGTAGAATAACAGGAATTCCAGTCTCTGGATGTTTAGAAATTTCTATTCCAGTTTCGTATATTTCTTCTAAGATATTTTTCTGAAGAACTTTTTCAACCGGTCCGTATGCAACAATTTTACCGTTTTTAAGCGCCAACAGGTGCTGACAAAATTGTGCAGCCAGGTTCACATCATGGGTTACCGTCAAGATGGTTATTCTTTTTTCTTTTTGCAATTTTTTTAAAATATTAAAAAAATGGATCTGATGTTTTAAATCAAGTGAGGTGGTCGGTTCGTCCAACAAAAGAATTCGAGGTTCCTGAGCCAGAGCCGAAGATAGAATCACCCGTTTTTGTTCACCACCGCTTAAAGACAAAAAACTCCTGTTACGTAAATAATAACAATCTGTGTCCTTCATAACCTGTTCGACAATGTTTATATCTTTTTTCGACTCAAATCCCCAAATTTTCTGATGGGGAAATCTCCCCATCATCACAATATCGAAGGCACAGTAGTTGAAGGAAGTCGTAAAAATTTGTGGAACAAATCCAACAACTCGGGCAAGCGATCTTTGAGAGTAGCTCTGTTGAACCCGGTTGTTTATGATAATTTTTCCTTTCTCCGGCTGCAAAATCCCATCTAACAATTTCAATAAAGTGGATTTCCCGGCACCATTTGGCCCGATGATTCCCAGGAACTCCCCATCAGCCACTTCAAAAGAAAGATCCTGAATAACAGCCCGACTATTGTATGAAAATTGTAAATGTTCAACCCGTATCATGCGGTAAATCTTTCTCCTTTTTTATTCAGATTCAATGATTTTTTTGAGTGACATTTTGAATAATCTGGCTAAATTCTACCGCAATCTGACTAATACGAGGGCCTGGAATTAAAAAGAAACTATCGGTAAATATAAAAATATTCTGGTATTTTACGGCATTGATCCAGGGCATTTGCTGCCAAAGCGTTTTTTCCCTCAAAAGAGTGTCTCGATCCCAATTCTTTTCGGAACGAAATTCCACGATAACATCTATCTGACGGGAAAGAAGATATTCTTTGTTCACAGAAAAATAGCGCATCGATACATCACTGAAAGCGTTTCGTCCACCACATTTTTTCCAGATCTCTCCTAAATAGGTGTTGGTGCCAGCCGCATATAAACCATTCAAGCTTCCCTGGACCCGACCTACCAGCAATAAAGCCGATGGGCGATAAAAGAAATTCTTCGATATTTCCGCTACCATACTCAAGGTATCTAAAATATTTTGCCGAACCTTTTCTGCTTTTGATTCTAATCCTAAAACTCGCCCAACTTTACTGATTCCGTCCAATATTTCTTCGATGGTTTCATTAGGAATCTCCTCCACTGTGATACCAAAGGCCTCTATCTTGCGGCGATTTTCTGCATTGGGAAATTGAAAAACCAAATCCGGTTTGGTGGCCACCAATTTTTCAAAATCCACATTCAGATAACCGCCTAATGAGGGAACCTTCTGAGCGGCAGGCGGATAGCGGCAAAAATCAGTTCTTCCCACCAAACGATTGCCCGCACCAAGCTTGAAAATAATCTCAGTAATATGTGGAGCTAAGGAAACAATCCGCTGCGGAATGGTTTCTGGACCATCTGCCGTCAAACCATTATATAATCCATAAGAAAATAAAAAAACAATACCAATACAAATTCTGACTATAAAAGCAAAATATTTTTGCACCTTTTTCACACCTGCCGCATTTTCAGAATAAGAAATATAAACAAGTAATCCATTTTCTAAGAAAATCTTCTTTTTCTTACCCAAAGATTATAATTTCGCCTGGAAAAATTCCGGTTCCCATTTTAAGTCAAAAATCAAATAACTATTTATGAATTCACATCTCTTCCTGCCTTATTTATATCATAATTGTTAGATTATCCTGGACATACTCAGCAAAACTCAATTTTTGGGTTTTCTAACATTTGTTCGATTTTTTCTGAGTTGGCTATAGCCCCAATACCCCTAAAATCACCAGATTAGAATTGAACTGATTTTCTTAATTCATCAGTTGCATTTTTTTAGTCATTTCTTTTTCTGAACTCTGTAACCTATAAAAGTAAACTCCTGCCGGAACTTTCTTTCCCTGATCGTTGCGACCATTCCATCGATAATTGTGAGACCCCGCCGGAAGGAATCCACTGAAAAGTGTACGAATCTTCTGTCCCAACACGTTGAAAATTTCCAGTGAAACCTGTTGCGACATAGGTAAATAAAACGCAATGTTAGTAGAAGGATTAAATGGATTAGGATAATTCTGCAATAAAATAAAATCCTCCGGGACGGGCTGATTCAAGCCTGAAATCGCACTCGCCTCCGGCTCATAGATACTGACATAAATGGGCCCAATGTTTACCGGGTAACTGTGTAATTCTTGATGTTCGGGCGAAAACACCCGGAGTATACCGGTTGAAGCCCAATCTCCGGGATCAAGCAAATAGGCATTATCCTCTGAATCAAAGTTCACAATCTCTCCACCGGGGAGCATTTGACTCTCATCTTTTTCAAAATCGTTTTGATTAAAATCATAAACTATCACCCCGGCCTGGAATGAAGGGGTTAGGACAGCAAGATAACCTTTATCTGCACTGTTTACACTCACTGATTTAACAAAAACGTTGGTTTGCAGTTTTGAGATAATTGTATCTGCCGTCGCATCAATAATATCAATTTCTCCCTTGATAGACGAATAATCTCCAGTACAGGCCACTAATAGATTTCCTTTGGAATCCACATCAAAATTCTGTGGATTTATCCCAACTCGAATAGAATCTACCACGGTAAAAGTTACTGGATCTATAACACTTACCTTACCAACCTCGTAGGGAACACCGAAAGCCACAAAACCGGTGTTTGCCACGTAAAGCTTCCCGTTATGGAATTTCAATCCTTCAGGACTGATACCTACCCGGACGGTCTTGATAATTTTCCCGCTTTTCACATTCACCAACGCCACGCTATCAGTTAAGAAATAACTGACTGCTGCCAGTGAATCATTGATGAACTCCATAGCCCAGGGATTTGATCCGTTAGGTAAAGCAATTCTTGAGACCTCCTTTAATGTGGGAATATCGAACACCATAATATCATTAATACCGGAATTAACTACATATCCTCTCCCATTGCGAAGCACTAAATGATTTGGGTTACTTCCCTGGCCCGGGGAAAGCGTGTCTTCAATAACGGTATGATTCTCCAAATTCACCACCGAAAGTGTGTTGGCAACAGAGTTTACCACAAATGCGCTTTTCGGCGTTTGCTGACTATAAACTACTCCTGAGAAAAGAATGATCAAAAAGAGTATGCTTGTAATAAAGCTTTTCATTATTTAGCCTCCTCTTACTTTTGAATGAATGTTTTGAAATGAATAGTTAGAAAATAAGCCCGGCCAGGCATAGGATATCCCATAATTAATTGATAATTTTCGTTAAAAATGTTCTTTAGTGTAAGACCAATATCTATTTCAACTCGATTCATCTTCCAATAATGATTCAGTGTAAAATCCCAAATTTGATACGGCGCTATTTGTGTTCCCTTAGAATTAGACACGGTGGTTTCTCTATCCGAAACGTACCGATAGTTCAGATGGAAGGTGAATTTAGTATAATTGGCCCAGACAGAAATATTCAGGGTATTTTTAGGGATGAATACAACTCGTTTATTATAAATAACAGGATCATTCTTTTTATTTACAGCATCGATATAACTATATGCAGCCTGAATCTGCAAGCACTTGGAGAGAAGTGACTGATTCACTTCCAAATCCCATCCACGTTTTTCCACCCTCTCTTCGTTACGCGGTTCCCAGACGCCATCAAATGAACGGTGCCAGAAAATAAGATTGTCAATTTTTTCAGAATATAGAAACCAATTGATTTCCGGAAATTTAGAATTTTTAGGCAAAACCCGAAGTCCCACGCTCCACGATCTTTTTTGCTCCGGTGATAAATCAGGATTGCCGCGAGCTCTTGCATCACCTTTCCAGAAAAGGCTATTGAAATCAGGGTAGCGAACGGCTTCTGACCAATTTGCTGAGATATTCAATTGCTGCCAGAAATAAGGAACCAGCGATACACCCAGTGATGGGAACCACCGTCCGCGCTTTTCAAAAATTTTCTCGTAACGTAATGTTTCTCTTAAATGCAGTGATGAAACAAGCATAGGTATATTTTGGATAGAAAAATGCAGACTTTGATAATACGACTGGATTCGTCTGACCTTTTCTCCAATACTGGCAGCGGGGTAAAGCAGGTTTTCTTGATTCAATTTTTCCTGCATAAATTCCATACCAATGAATCCATCCAACCATTGATTAGGCTGAAAACGTCCCCGGGTGTTGAATTCCCATGTTTCATTCTTCTGAGAATTCCAATATCTGACTTTTCGTGGAGCTTCTTTATTGTCAAATATTTGACTCAACCGATGATAAGCCAGGTGGCTTTCTAACATTCCCCAAAAAGCAAGCATCCAGTGATGGCGAAACTGCATAGCTTGCACAGATTCCTTCACATTGGCAGCAAAAGGATTTTGCTCATTAAAAAACGCCGAAGGTAGTCCCCGTCGGCTACTTTGGCTATTAAATAAAAACGAAAACTGGTGAGCAGTTGATTGATAATTTAGCTTACTAAAAATCTTGCGGTTCCGACACCAGGCATTTTTTCTTTCATGAGTTTGTCCTTCATAGGAATATTTAAAATTTTGTCTGGAAAAATCTTGAGAATAATTTGTCAGCAATCCTAGCTTTGATCCGCCCAATTCAGTGCCAATTTTTCCCGACGCAGTTTCAAAAGAACCAAAGTAGAGTTGGCTATTTATTCGATTAGTTTGGTCGATTCTTTTTGTGTAAAAAGCAATGGCACCATCGAAGGCTTGACTGCCAATGGCAGCGGCATCCCCCTGACGATAAATTTCAATTCGCTCGATTTGCTCAACAGGTATTTCACTTAAATCCACTTCACCTGTTTGCGGATTATTCAATCGCTGACCATCTAATAATACCAACACCTGATTGGAACGACTTCCATGAATACGGACCAACATTTTAGACCCGACACCGCCCATGGATTCCACCTGAATGCCGGCAACCTGTTGCAGTAAGTTTGTTAAACCCAGATGGTCATATCTTCGGATCTCTACCCCAGATAGTATCACACTGGCTCCATTCCATTCACCTTGAGATTTTTCAACTTCTGCCAAAACCACCACAGAATCTACCTTAAATGGTTCAGGTATTAAAGCAACTTCTAAACGAGTCGGTTGGTCTTCAGAAACAATAATACCGACCAGCTTCCGAGGTTCGTATCCCAGTAGTAAAATGACAACGTCATAAACACCAGGAGATATATTTTCTATATAAAATTGCCCCTCATCATCGGAAATGGCGTAAAAATAACTACCAGTCACTTTGATGATAGCACCGTTCAATGGCCGGCCATCAGATGCATCATAAACATGCCCTATGAGTCGGATATTACTCTGGCAAAATGCAGGTACAAGAATAAAAATTTTAAGAAACATGAAAATAATGCTGGATTGAATTAAAATACTATTCCAATACAATCCTGAAATTTTTTTTACCAAAATATTTTTCAATTTTTTTACCTTGATTTAAATATTTTAAAAAACAAAAAACCCCAACCTTCTGAACGGAAAGTTGGGGTTTAATTTTTTCAAGAGTTTATTATTGAAATTAATCAGTCATTTCAATTTCTCTATACAAACCCATCCTTCCCGCGAAGGACATTCCGGGTTTATCATTTTAGCCGGTCTCCTGACTTAGGGATCATCCTACTCACTCACCTTCCCACCAGGCTTTCATTCTTGCCAACTTTTATTTAAAATCAATATATCACATTTTACCTGGCAGTGGTAACTGAGCTTTCGTCCCCCATCACAGTTGCGGGGCAGTGGCGGAATCTCACCGCGCTTCCCGATCGCTAAAATGATCTTTCAATAAATGTCAAAGAACGACATTGCTTTTTAAATATAGAGGAATGAAGTCAAAAAAACAACAAAATTTTGGGGTCAATCAATTTTAACTCGGTTCAAAAACTCGTGAAGAACTTTAAAAATAATCACAGATTCAACTAACAGATGCAATTAAATTTACACAATCATTATTTTATCTGGATTTTCATAAACTTTAGCTATTAGGTAATAGACTTCGAGCTTTTAAAAGATAATCACAAATTAATTTTCAATTTTGACTTTAAAAAGAAAAATTGTTAGAGAATTATTAAGTAAACACATCGATTATTTTTCAAAGCTTTACATGAATAAAAAAAAATATTATTATTAATACCAAAAAATTAAGAAGTGTAGAAATATGAAGGTTATTCCAACGCCATTAAAAGGTGTTTTACTAATAGAACCTATAATATATAAAGATAACCGGGGATTTTTATTTGAGAGTTATCATTATAAAAGATATGTAGGACACGGTATCAAAGCGACATTTGTTCAAGATAACCATTCCCATTCTATAAAAAACACTTTGCGTGGGTTGCATTATCAAGCAAGTCCAGGTCAGGCTAAACTTGTAAGGGTGATAGCTGGTGAGGTTTTTGACGTAGTAGTAGATATCCGCTTTGGCTCCCCTACATTTGGTAAATGGGTTGGCTATTACCTATCGGGCGAAAATAAAAAACAATTATACATCCCTGAAGGATTTGCCCATGGGTTTTGTGTCTTGAGCGAAACAGCAGAATTTGAGTATAAATGCAGCAATTATTACTCACCAGAAAAAGAACGAGGTATCGCCTGGAATGACCCTGATCTGAGTATTGATTGGCCAGTAAAAAATCCTATTTTATCCGAGAGAGACCAAAAGAATCCATTATTTAAGGAAATCGATAAAGATTTTATTTACCAACCGGAATAATTAATCATGGTTGAGTTGAGTTTAAAAAGGATTTTTTAGACATTATGAGTTTGATCGAAGGATTTCTACCTTTTTAAAAATTTAGACATTCTTCACTTCATTTGAGTACCTTTTTGCACAAACCGCCTTTTTGATTTTTGAGATGAAACTCACTAATGATTTTTAAATTTGGTTTCTATTTCTTTGAATTTTATCTGACTCTGCAATACTACGAATAAATTTTTTATCTGTTTGCATGCTGTACGAAAAATTCCAACTGCTGCTGGAGGTCAACGCATTTGGTTACTCTTGAGAAAAAATGAAATAAAAATTCGTAATTTACACTGAAATTCTGTTCACTGAAAAAATCCTTCCTTTTATATTATCAAATCTAAATGAGAATTAACTTGACATTTTTGCAATTTCCTTTGAAATTCTTTAACAGAAAATAATTTAAGAAATTGCTAAGAAGGAGGCAGAATGGTAGATCTTTCCACAGAATATCTCGGCTTATTTTTAAAGAATCCAGTAATTGTAGCTAGCAGCACTCTGGTTAAGAATATCGAAGGGGTCAAAGAAGCTGAAGAAGCCGGAGCAGGTGCCGTGGTACTGAGATCACTATTTGAAGAAGTTATCCGTGAATCCCTTGAGAAAAACAAAGGAGAAATGTGGAGCAGCCATCCGGAAGAATACGATTATATTATATCTGAGCTCCAACTCCAGTATGGACCACATAACTATCTAGAATTAATTCAAAAAGCAAAAAATGAGGTCCAAATACCTGTTATTGCAAGCATCAATTGTACCACCCCCAAATGGTGGATCAATTACGTCAGGCAAATCGAGGCCGCTGGAGCCGACGCTATAGAACTCAACCTTTCCCTCATGCCAATCAATCCTGCTCAAACCTCAGAAGATATTGAACAGGAATTTATCGCAATTGTTCGAGCTGCTTGCGAAGCCGTAAAAATACCTATAGCGGTAAAAATTGGTCCTTACTTTACTTCTATGAGCCGCTTTGCAAATCAGATTTGTGGCGCTGGTGCTCAAAGTCTGGTTCTCTTCAACCGCTTTTACAAATTTGACATCGATATAGATAAGATGGCAACCGTGGGTGCTAATTGGTACAGCACTTCCCATGAAATGAGCCTTTCTTTGCGATGGATCTCAATATTATATAAACATGTGAATTGTGATCTTGCGGCAACTACCGGTATTCACGATGGTAAAGATCTCATAAAACAAATCTTAGCAGGTGCCAAAGTTGCTGAAATTGCTTCCGCAATTTATTTACACGGTTTTGGTAAAATTCAAGAAATGCTTAAAGATTTAACAAATTGGATGGAAAAAAACAATTTTGCCAGTTTAGAAGACTTTCGCGGAAAGATGAGTTTGAGCGAAAAGAAAAATCTCGAAATTTATGAACGATTACAATATATTAAAGCTTTAACTGAAATTGAAAAAAATTAGACTAATTATTAATTCATCAATGAGAAAGCACCTGAATTCTTTAGAATATTTTTTCATTCACTCTATTTAATGTGGAATATTTGAGAAACGTTGCACAGAAACGTGTCTTCTAGGCCTGTTAAACAGGTTTATTTCTATGGAAAGACACATCATATCCAAATTTTAAATATTATCCCGATTCAATCATAATATTACATATTATTTAATAATTATTAATCATTTCAAAACTTTATAATAATTTGTTTTATAATGACTTATGCATTTTTTTATTTTTCTTGATAAAAATATTCTAATTTTTTACTTTGATAAAGGTTTTATAACAGGGAGGTTAAAAAGCATGGATTGTGTTGTGGAAGAGTGAAACTATTAACGAATAATTGGAGCTCAGTATGGGAGAAAAAATTTTAGACAAACATTGGACCAAAATCAATCCAGAGCTTTGTAAAGGTTGCGGTTTATGTATTGCTGCCTGCCCACAAAATGTCTTAAAATTTCACGAAAAATTTAATTCCAAAGGCTACCATTATGCCTATTATGCAGGCGATGGTTGCACCGGTTGTTTTGTTTGTTTTTACGCCTGTCCGGAACCTGAAGCGGTAGAAGTTTACAAAAAGGGACATGTGCTAGAAGAAAATGAGGAGGTGATTCAATAATGGCCAAAGAATTTTTAAAAGGAAATTACGCCGTTGTCAAGGGAGCCATTTTAGCTGGGTGTCGACTTTTTTTTGGCTATCCGATAACGCCTGCCTCAGAAATTGCCGAAGCAGCGGCTTACTATCTACCCTTAATAGGTGGCACTTTTATTCAAGCAGAGAGTGAAGTCGCCGCTATCAATATGCTTTATGGTGCTGCCAGCGGTGGCATTCGTGCCATGACAGCTTCATCCAGTCCTGGAATCAGCTTAAAAATGGAAGGGGTTTCCTATGCTGCTGGAGCAGAACTGCCCATCGTTGTGGTTGATGTGGTACGTGGAGGGCCTGGACTGGGCAACATAGCTCCAGAGCAAAGCGATTACAATCAAATCGTCAAAGGTGGTGGACATGGAAACTATAAAAATATCGTACTGGCTCCCAATTGTGCCCAGGAGATGAGTGATTTAACGATGTTATCATTCGATTTAGCCTTTAAATATCGAAATCCCACCTTTGTTCTTACCGATGGCTTCATTGGACAAATGATGGAGCCTGTAGAATTCCCTGAACCACGTACAGAATTTCCAAGGGAAGACTGGGCGCTTTACGGTGATGCAGAGAGCAAGACAAACTTAATCAGCTCTATATATCTGGATCCCGATGAACTAGAAGCGCACAATCTTAAACTTCAAGAGAAATACCAGCGTATTAGTGAAAACGAAGTTCGATACGAAGACTATTATTTAGATGACGCCAAATTTGTTGTAGTAGGTTATGGGATTGTTTCTCGCATGATTAAGTCAGCGGTTGAACAACTTCGGAAGGAAGGACTAAAAGTAGGTATGCTCCGTCCAATCACACTTTTCCCATTTCCAAAAAAAGAGATCAAGGAGCTGGCTGATCGTGGAGCCGCTTTCCTGGTCAGCGAAATGAGTAACGGTCAAATGGTGGATGATGTTCGATTGGCTACTGAGATGAAAGTTCCCGTTTACTTCTATTCACGTATGGGCGGAAATGTGCCAACCACAGAAGAACTGATTGACCAGATTAAAATCTATTATCAAAAATCTTGATAATTGCAAGTGAGGTGGAAGAATGGCAAAAACTGTTTTAAAAAAGTCGAGAGCTTTTTATGATGAATATTTCCGCAATCCCAATCCAGATAAAAAAAGTACTCATTATTGTCCCGGATGTGGCCATGGAAATATCCATAAATTCATTGCTGAAGCTTTAGAAGATTTCGGTGTAATAGACAAATCTATTATTATCAGTCCGGTTGGATGCAGTGTATTTGCCTATTATTATTTTAATACTGGAAACATTCAGGCTGCACACGGCCGTGCTGCGGCCGTAGCGACCGGCATTAAGCGGGCCCATCCTCATAGCATTGTCATAAGTTATCAGGGAGATGGTGATCTGGCCGCTATCGGCACAGCAGAACTCATTCATACGGCTAATCGTGGCGAGAATATCACGGTCATTTTTATTAACAATGCCATTTATGGCATGACCGGTGGCCAGATGGCTCCAACCACCTTGGAGGGCCAAACCACAACTACCACACCAAGAGGTAGAAATCCCCAAAATGAAGGCTATCCTATAAAGGTGTGCGAAATTTTGAGCAAACTTGAATCACCGGTATATATTGAACGAGTTTCTTTACATGATGTAAAAAGCCGCGCCAAAGCCCGGATGGCTATTCGAAAAGCCATCAAAAATCAGATTGATGGATTAGGATACTCACTGGTGGAAGTCCTTTCGCCCTGTCCTTCAGGCTGGAAAATGGATCCAATTGATTCATTACAATGGATTGAACAAGAAATGACCAAGGTTTTCCCACTGGGCGTTTTTCGGGATAAGACAAAGGAAGTTGAAGCTCAAAAATTGGAAAAACATCAGGCTACTCCTGAAGAAATTAAAGAGGTGCTTGGCTTGACCAGGCTAACTGAAAAACATCACCCCCGCACTACTCCGCCTGAAAAATTTAAAAATCCACAAGTAAAAGCAGCAGGATTTGGTGGTCAAGGAATTTTAATGCTGGGAATGGCCATCGCTCAGGCGGGAATGATAGAGGGCTATCATGTCTCATGGATACCCTCATACGGTCCGGAGATGCGCGGTGGTACAGCTAATTGCCATGTTCATGTATCAGAAAAACCCGTTGGTTCACCTCTGGTTCCATTCCCAACAGTTCTGATAGTAATGAATCGGCCATCGCTGGAAAAATTTGAAAAAGATGTACAACCTGGTGGATTAATTATTTACGATTCTTCACTGATCGATGTGGCACCTACTCGCAAAGATATTGAGGTAATGGCAATCCCTGCTACCAAGATTGCAGATGAATTAGGCAATACTCGAGTGGCCAATATGGTTATCTTAGGAGCTTTTGTTGGATACACCAATACATTGAACAAAGATACTGTTCTGGAAACCATAGATCAGATCATCACCCGAAAACGTTTGATTCCAATAAATAAAAAAGCTATAGAAAAAGGTTATGAATTTAGTCTCAATTTTCAGAAAAATTGACATTTTATCTCAACTCGCGGAAGGATCGGGAAATCCATTTGGGGTTTCCCGATTTTTCTCAAAATAAAGAATAAGAACAGTTTCTATTTTTAAATTTGAGAATATTTTCACCGATATCCCTTCAGGTAAAATCTCTCCAAATTTTATTTTATATTATTTTATAATATACTTCCTGGTAAGATTTTATCTTTTGGTTAATATGAACGGTATAATTTTTGCATTGATATTTCCGAATTAATAAAAAATTCACAAAAAGAAAGGTATTACAATGAAGGTAACCAAACTCCCTAAAGCAAATGTTTCCGAATTCTTGACAAGCTTGCGGGATTTTGGCGAAGTTATCATTCCCAAGGAGAAGGCCGACCAAAAAGGCGTTTATGTCTTTGATGTGATGAATGATCCGAGCGAGGTTGCCTGGGAATACCTTCGCACTATTATTCCGCCTAAAAAATACTTACACAAACCCAAAGAAGTAATGTTCACGTTTGATCCTGAAAAAGGCTACCAAGAAGTATTCGAAGATGCCGAAAAAAAACAAATCCTTTTTGGATTACATCCTTGCGACATTCATGGGATAAAAATTCTGGATGTCGTGTTCCAACATCAGTATAAAGATCCATATTATATGAAACGTCGAGAAAATACAGTAATTATCGCTTTAAGTTGTATTCCCGATGAAAAATGCTTCTGTAAATCTATGCATACTGATTATACAGAAGATGGATTTGATTTAGGGTTATCTGATATTGGCGATGCATTCTTAGTAGCCATTGGTACCAGTTTAGGCGATGATCTAGTTGCTGAAAGAAACCACTTGTTCACTTCGGTGGAAGAGGAAGACCGCCGAAAATACCTTGAATTCCGAAAAAAACGCAACCAAAGTTTTACTCTGGAACTTGATATTGATGATTTACCCTACATATTGGATTTAGAACAAAAAAGTCCTATCTGGGACGAATTAGGCAAACGATGTTTGACTTGTGGAAGCTGCTCTATGGTTTGTCCAACATGTTACTGTTTTAATGTATATGATCAACTGAATTTGGATGCTAAAAGTGGCCAACGGATTAAGCAGTGGGATTCTTGCTTATTTAAAGATTATGCCTTGGTTGCTGGTGGACACAATTTCCGGGAAGAAAGATCTGAAAGAGTGAAAAACAGGTATTATCATAAACAATTTAGAATGGTTGAACAGTATGGAAAACCCAGTTGCGTTGGCTGTGGCCGTTGTATTGATGCATGCCCGGCCGGTATTAATGTAGTAGAAGTTTTAACTAAAGTTAGAGAGGGTAGCTATGTTTCTGATTGATCGCATAAAACAAAAACATTCTGAGTATTTAAACCACACTGAAAATCCATATAAACCCGAGTTAGCTCGCATTATCAGTATTGATCCAATGGTCGAAGACAACTACTTATTTCGTTTTCGTTTTGAAGACCCTGAACTCAACAATAATTTTAGATATAGGCCGGGTCAGTTTTTGGAGCTTTCGGTAATCGGTGTTGGGGAGTGTCCGATATCAATTTCATCTACTCCATCACGACCAGGGGTAATCGAAATGTGCATTCGAAGAGCTGGTCGGGTGACAAATGCATTATACCGATTAAAGCCGTCTGATCTGGTCGGTTTGCGTGGGCCATACGGAAATGGCTTTCCTATGTTGAAAATGCGCGGTAATAGCTTACTCATCGTAGCCGGGGGTTTGGGAATGGTCCCATTAAGGTCTGTATTACTTTACGCATTGGATAATCGCCAAGATTACGAACGGATTATTCTATTATATGGGACACGCTATCCAGACTATTTACTTTTCCGCAGTGAATTGGAAGCTCTTTCCCACCGCTCAGATGTAGAATGTCATCTAATTGTAGAAAAACCAGCCCTATCACCAGAAACACCTGCATGGCAAGGTGAATTCGGCATGGTAACTGATCTATTTGATAAGATAAAAGATCTGGATGTACATAAAACCTATGCTTGCGTTGTTGGTCCACCTGTCTTCTACAGATTTGTTCTTTCACGATGTTTGGACCTTGGTTTTTCGAAAGACCGAATACTTATGTCTTTAGAAAGACGTATGGAATGTGGTATCGGTAAATGTGGTCATTGTGAAATTGGTAGTAAAAAAGTCTGCACAGATGGACCTGTTTTCACTTATTGGGACGTTATGAATTTACCAGAAATGATTTAGGAGGACGAAAACAATGAGTAAACCCAAAGTTGGTATATTTGGATTAACCTCCTGCGCTGGAGACCAATTAGTCATTTTAAACTGCGAGGACCAATTAATCGACCTAGCAAATGCTGTGGATATTCGGCATTGGGAAATGGCACAAACAGAAAATGATGAAGAATGCGAATTAGACATTGCATTAGTTGAAGGTTCTGTGGCGCAGGTTAGAGATATAGAAGCGCTGAAAAAGATTCGAAAAAGATCAAAAATCTTAGTTGCTCTGGGCACCTGTGCAGTATGGGGTGGAATCCCAGCTATGAAAAATGATGTGCCGCGAGACATTATGCTGAAAGAAGTATATGGAGATAAAGTTGATTTTATAGAAAGCAAAGCAGCACAACCATTGAGTTCATTTGTAAAAGTAGATTACAATCTTCCTGGATGTCCCATCGAAAAGAAAGAATTTTTACAAATGATGGCCTCATTTCTTCGTGGAGATATCCCAGAAATTCTTAATTTCTCTGTATGTGCAGAATGCAAAATGCGAGAAAATGTGTGTCAAATCGTTTATAAAAATGAAGTTTGTTGCGGACCTCTCACCCGTGGAGGTTGTAATGCAAGATGTCCCTCCCATGGTGTACCCTGTACAGGTTGTCGCGGTCCAATTGAAGAAGTACATTACGATTCACAAGTAAAAATGTTTAAGCTAAAAGGTATTGCTCCAGAAAAAATTATCCATAAAATGCATGCTTTTGCAGCGCCTGCCTGGATGCCAGAAAAATTAATGGAGGAATTTGAACATGAAAGTAAATAAAAATATTGCCATAGATCACCTAGGCCGTGTCGAAGGTCATGGTGGCATCCATGTAGAAATCGAAAATGGACACGTCAGTAAAGTGAACATGGACATTTACGAAGGATCTCGGTTTTACGAGGAATTAATCATTGGTAAAAGATACGACGAAGTCGCTGGCATCATCTGCCGCGTTTGTGCTATTTGTTCTGCTGACCATCTGCTTGCCTCGCAAATGGCCACCGAAAAAGCATTTGGATTGAAAGTTTCTCGACAAACTTATCTGCTTCGTGGTCTACTTCTACACGGTTCCATGATAGAAAGCCATGCCCTACATATCTTTGCCCTAGCTTTACCTGACTTGCTGGGATTCAACAGTGTAATCTCCATGGCATCAAAATATCCTAAGGAAGTATCAATTGCTTTGGGATTAAAAAAACTTGGTAATACCGTTCAGGAGACGATCGGTGGACGAGCTATTCACTCTATCAATCCCATCATTGGTGGGTTTGGCTTGGTACCCACTAAAGATCAACTTATTCAATTGAAAAGTGAATTGGAGAAAGGATTAGAAAACGCTTTACTAACGGTTGACCTTTATGAAAAATTGCTTCCCCTTCCGGATTTTGCTGATTCACCTACAGTTTACACAGCTCTGGAACCACGGGAACCACGTTACAGCTATCTGGGAGATGTGATTCAGACCTCTACGGGAGATCGATTTGCAGTGGAAGATTACCGAAAAGTTTGTCATGAAAGAGTTGTTTCACATTCCACTGCAAAACAAAGCCTTTTTTCTAATAAACCATTTATGACTGGTGCTCTAGCACGCATTAATCTGAATCATAAACATCTCCAAGGGAAAGCAAAAGAAACCCAACAACGACTTCTTCCTGAATTACCTTCTACAAATATTTTACATAACAATACTGCTCAACTTATAGAGTTAATTCACTCGATTGAGCGATCAATAATTTTAATTGATTATTTATTGGAAGAAGGTATCCATCCAGAACCACCAGTGGTGGTAAAGCCGCGAGCTGGACGTGGTGTGGGGGCTCTGGAAGCTCCCAGAGGAACGCTTTATCATTCATATGAATATAACGAAGATGGAATTTTAGTAGATGCAGATGTGATTACACCAACAGCACAAAACCTGGCAAACGCTGAAAAGGATTTACGAACTGCAGTCGAAAATTTAATGACTGAAGAAAAGGAAAAACTACACCTTAGCTTAGAAATGGTAGCACGAGCATACGATCCCTGTATTTCATGTGCGGTTCACCTGGTAACAATTGAAAAGAAATAAAAATATAGTGTAATAATTCTCAAATAATTTGGTTTATTCCCTGTATGTTTATGCATACAGGGATTATTTTTTTTTATTCTAATGAATATTGTAACATTTTTATTTTTTGTATTGATTTTTAAAAATATTATTTTATATTAAATTCAACTTGATAATTATTTATCAAGCAATTTTTTTTCTAAGATGTTCTTAACGTTCTGTTTTTAATGTTTGTTAAAATTTTAATTTTTAATAATTTTTATAGTAGTTCTTAATAGTTATTAAAGATTGCGACCAGACAATCAAAAAGATGAAACAGAAAGCTGAACACGAAAACATCTTCAGCAAACTCCCTACATCAAGAACCTTCGGTTACTATTCAGCATTGCAAATACCTGTTGCTCGTATAGCCGGGTTTTATGCTGAATCTTCTTTTCCCCTCCATTTCTTCTCTCGAAATCGAATCCAGAAAAAGTCATCTGGAGTACCTGTAATTAATCGCAGCGGTATGTACAGAAGGCGTGTATACTGGTATTCTTGCTCAATTAACCCATTTATTGGGTCGTGATCTATTTATATTCCTTAACATTATAAATAAACAGCAGATACCAGGATTTAATAGTTCGCGGTTATTCCAGGGATTGGGTTAAATCAAGTAATTTCTATATTCTGCATTTGGTCCTTTTCTTTTGAATTTCTCTTAACGCCCTGTAAGTGACAGGGCGGAGCTGTGCCTGAAAGAATCAGGCCGATTAGTGAACACCATTTGAGGCTTTTTATGCAACCTGTTATTATCGCTGCGATGGGAAATGAGAGTATTCAGGATGAAGCTGCTGCATTGTATCTTCTCCATAAAATCAAGACTTTCTATCCTCGAAAATTTTTTAAATTTTGCGACCTCGGTAATCAAATATCAAACCTGCTGAAATATTATGAAGATGAGGAAAATGTCCTAATCATAACTACAGGATATTTGAATAAAAATCCAGGAGATTATGAGATCTATCCATTAAAACAAATTAGGCAAATCTCAGGTCTTATCGGAATTAATCCTCAACAGATTAAGCTTTTGTTCAAAGAAAAACCAATTCTTCAAAATATCAATGCGTGGGTGTTGGCTATTCAAGCACATTGGAATGAATGGGGCGATGAACTGTCACCGGAAATCTCCAGCATAATCAAGCAAATATTCCATATTTTTTGGCACATATTAGAAACTCTGGACTTAATTCATATTCATTCAGAAAATAACAAAAATTTCCATATTGAAAAACAATCCATCATTAAACACTCAATCAAAGAAATAGATAGATAAATTCAAAGAGGCAAAGATGATGTATCAAATTTCTACGATGGACTTAATTAAAAGTCTGAAAAAACTAAACAAAGAATATCTATTTTTTGCACCGGTAGAAACAGAAAGTAATTTTCAATATCAAAAATTTTTACCTGGTTCCTGGAAAGAAAAAGACTGGTTTTTCATTCCCTTTAGAACACCACAGCCGCTCAAAAGCTTTTTTTATGCTCCCATCGAAAAAATTGCCAGTTATCCTAAAAATAAAAATTCTGATTCAAACCAATTCAAGCGTGTAATCTTGGGTCCGAAAGCCTGCGATTTGCATGCCCTAAAAATCATTGATCAAGTTTATGCTGGAAAAGAGTATCCGGATCCTTTTTATGTGAAAGCCCGCCAGGAACAAATTATTATCTCTACAGATTGCTTAGAACCCAACGAAAATTGTTATTGCACTCTGATGAATTGTCAACCATATCCTAAACGTGATTTCGATTTAAATCTATCTCTAACTAACAATATTTATTTAATTGAAATAGGAACAGATCGAGGCAAAGAGCTTTTAAATAAATATTTTCAGGGATTAAAAGAGGCTTCAGACTCACTAATTCTTGAGAGAGAAAAAAATCGTGAAAGAGTTCAAGAACAAGTTCAAAAACAAAACCAAAAGTATAGCTATGTTCAAACTCACCAGGAAGCTATCGAAAAACATTTAAAAACAGACATCTGGCAAGATTTAAGTAAAACATGTGTAGAATGTGGTACTTGTACACAAATTTGTCCAACCTGTCATTGTTTTCTGCTTTATGATCAACCAGTCGAAAATCACTACGAGCGTATAAAAGTTTGGGATTCATGTTTTTTTGCTGGATATTCACGAATGGCGGGAGGGTTAACGCCACGTCTACAACTGGCCGATCGATTCAAAAATCGATTCTATCATAAATTTGATTCATTTGTGACTAATTTTGGTATGGAAGCTTGTACCGGATGCGGTCGTTGCGTGGAAGGGTGCATGGGGAAAATTGATCTCCGCGAAGTACTATTAGAACTCGAAAAACGTGTTATACTTAAAGAATCATTAGATATTGAATAATGTATTATCAAAACACAGAATTATATTAAATAAAATGTGTATATCCTGTTTTCATAATTTAGTTATAAATAAATATTTTAATAATTTAAAAGTTAGAGATGAGGGAAATGAAAAACATTTATCTTCCGCTTCAAACTAAAGTTTTGGATATCATTGAAGAAACTCCATCTATTAAAACCCTGGTTTTAAAACCACCAAAACCCATTCCCTTTCGAGCTGGACAATTTATGCAACTTACTGTACCAGGAATTGGAGAGGCACCATTTACACCCTCCTCTTCACCTTTCGAAACAGAACAAATGGAAATCACGATACTTAAGGCCGGAAGGGTAACTAATGCAGTACATGAATTGAAGCCTGGCGATGTAGTAGGTTTACGAGGTCCATTCGGGAAAGGATATCCCATAGAAAAATTCGAAGGGAAAGAAATCCTGGTCATTGGTGGTGGTGTCGGCCTGGCACCTTTACGAGCGTTATTAAATGCTCTATTTCACGATATTAATAAATACAAACGAGTTTCTATAAAATATGGTGCCAGAAATCCTTCTGAACTGTGTTTTCGCCGACAATATGAAGAATGGCAAAAACTTCCTGGCGTAGACATAACAGTAACTGTAGATAGTGGTGATGGTAAATGGAATGGCCATATTGGTCTAGTGACTGAACTATTGGATGATTTAGATATCAATTTAAACAATGCCTACGCTGTTACCTGTGGTCCCGAGATTATGCTCAAATTTGTTACATTAAAACTGTTAAGCGTGGGATTTAAGCCTGAACAAATTTACTTATCTATGAACCGAAAAATGAGTTGCGGTATGGGTCTCTGTGGCCGTTGTAATATTGGACCGTATTATCTTTGTAAGGACGGCCCCGACATGAATTATGCAAAAATTCAACATTACCCAGATGTATTTGGATAGTCCTGAATTAAAATTTAGCCAGACCAGATTCTAACCTTATATAAAAGAATCTCACCAACTCATTTTTTTTAGATCATAAATAAAATAATTATTCCAAGCGAAATAATTTAAAAGGTATTAAGAATGAAACAGGCATATCAGGTTACCTGTCCCTTTTGTGCAGTTGGTTGTCGATATAAAATCATGAAAGGCACAGATGAAGTTATTTTTTCTTCAAATACTTTAGATAGTATTGAATTCGATTATGAAAATCCAATTAATGAAGGTGCATTATGTCCACGGGGTCATCTTTCTTTTGAGTTACTTTCACATCCCAAACGGCTTAGTCAGGCTTTTTCGAAAACAAATGGTAAATTAAACGTACAAACTCCAGAAATCATTTTTCAAAAAATTGTAGAAGAGTTATCTACTAAAAAATTTACTTACCCATTAGCGTTTCTTTTCAATCCGTTAATGTCCATTCACGACATTCGTTCACTTCTAGAATTTGGAATCAAAAACAATATTGAGGCTATTGATTTTGTATCTCCAACTGACCGCCATCTTTTCAGAGCAATGATTGATCTCCCATTCTCCACATCAATTTTAGAAGATCCTCGTCTTCTGGGCAAATTAAATGTATCGCTCTGCATAGGTGATGTTTTTACTAAACAACCTGTTCTCAGCCGTCATCTACTTAGAGCAAAATATGCTTTTAGGAACAACGTATTTTTAACGATGAATCCCATACCCACGCGAACTTCCTGGTTTGCTGACATTCACATTCAACATCATCCACATCACGAACCTCTTTTACTGTTTTATCTTTTAAAATTACTATTAAATGAAAAAAAGAAAAAGCTCAGTCCCGAACTGCAAGAAATAAAAAATATCATCAATTTAAATTTAGATCCCATTTTTGAAAAATTTCTTTCATCAAAGATACGAGATCAAATTAATCAGATAGCTCAAAAAATTTCCACTGCAAAGTCTTCTGCTATTTTCTTGTCTACGCATCTTTACAATGCTGCCGGAAATTATTTGTCAGCAATTGCTTGCGCCGCCATTAACAATTTGACTGGTTCTTATTTTTTCCCGCTTTATACTAATAGTAATTTATCGGCATTGGAAAATTTAGCAACCCGGGCATTTACCCGCCTACAAATAGGCAAACGTCCAATTCTTTACGAAATTATGCAAAATAAATTCCAATTCATATTTGCTGCTAATATTAATCCTGCTACAATTTTACCGGGACAGATAAACTGGCCCGAAAAAACACAATGGCTCATATCTTCCTGGGTACAAACTGATTTTCCCAAAAACACCCGGGCAATCTTACCTCAATCCTATCTGTATGAACAACTGGATTTACGCTCTAATTTGATACCTTTACAATTATTGGGTTCAGAAGCTGTAAAGACACCCATCGGTTCTTCTCAAACTTTTGCCAATTTTGTCTATTTGTTCCATCAAAATATGACAGAAAAAAAACTATCGATAAATGAGGCTCCTCTTCCAACAAGCTCATCGGACTGGTTGGAAAATCTCAAGGCCGAATTAGCATATTATTTAGAAAAGCTTTCTCAATTTGGAAGTAAAAATGGATTTTTAATGATACCCGCTGAACATGTATCCCATCATGAAGATGCTTTCTTATCTAGATTTTCTTCTTGGGCTGTGAAAACTTGCCAGGACGAAGAAATCCAAATACCCGTTGAAGCCGCAAAATCGTATAGACTCCATCAGGGGCAATTTTTTAGCATAAAGCTTAAAACGAAAAAAGCGCTTTTCCGTGTTAAAACCAGTAAGTCAATTCCTCCAAACGTGGTGGTGCCTTATGCTCATTATTCCCCAGCACGTTCCCTCATGGAAGGAGAATTTGCCACTCACAATAAACAATATTATTTCTGGTGTCCTCGAGTTCAACTTAAAACAAAATAGATCACAACTCTTTTCATTAAAATAATTTTTTATATTCTTAACATAGGAAATACAAAATCCATTATTTATTAGGACTATATCTTAACAAAACGTGTTTTTATTCTTTATTCGGGAGTAAAATAAATGCAAACTATTGAAAAGCGAATAGTTGTTGATTTAGATCTTTGCATTGGTTGCCGCAGTTGTTCAGCAGCCTGTCATTATGGCCACCACGGCCAAACCAATTTAGTTTCCGGAAAAGTTGAAGAAATCGCAGAGGTTCCTTCAAATTGCCGACATTGTTTAAATCCCGCCTGCATGGCTGTATGCCCCACTGGAGCTCTCTTTCAGGATGAAAATGGATATATTCGTAGATCTGTAATGTTATGTATTGGTTGTCGTTCTTGCTCCTTAGCCTGCCCTTTTGGTGTGATTGGATATGAATTTACACGTCATGTTTCCCCAAAATGCGATCTGTGTATCGATCGCGTCAAAGAGGGTCAAAAACCACGATGTGTTTCTGCATGTCCTAGTGGAGCGCTACAGTTCGTTGAATTGAAACCAGAAACAATACCTGGACCATTGGTAGGTAGCCGTATCATTGCACATTCAAAAATCCGGAGAACCTAATCTAATAGTTCTTTTAAATATTTAATGAAGTCAATCTAAAAATTAATTGATTCAATCATTTAAAATTCAATTAGATAGTAAGAAATTTAAAATAAGGAGAAATTTATGAATTGTCCTATTTGCCACACGCCCAATACAGAAGATCACAATTTCTGTAAGGAATGTGGCGCGGCATTAAATAAAAAAATTGAAGATTACCAGAAAATATTACAAAACGCCACCTTTTTAGAAAGTAATGGAAAACTTGAAGAAGCGTTGCAAGAATTTATTCGTGCTGATGAGAAAAAGAGAACACCAGAAATCTGTTTGCATATTGCCAATTTACTTTATCGAATGGGCCGATTGGATAAAGCAATTGAACGATTCAATTTATGTTTGGGAGCAGGTCCAAATCTAGCTGGTGCGTATTATGGACTTGGCTTAGCATTATACCGCAAAGCTCGCATCACCGAAGCTATTGAACAATTCAAAAAAACCATTCGTATCGATCCTGAGTTTCTAATGGCTTATTATTGGTTGGGTATCTGCTACTATCACCATGGTGAAATGCAGGAAGCTTCAAAAATTCTCAACGACCTGGTTAAAAAAAACCCGGGATTCACTATTGCTTATTACCATTTAGGAGAAATTTATACCCAAATGGGGAAAGTGGACGAAACAATCGAAAGCTTCCAGAAAGTTGTAGAACAAAATCCCTACGACTCACCAGCTTACTTTCACCTGGGATTAGGTTATTATAAAAAAGGTGAATTAGATAAAGCCATCGAAAGTTTCAAGAGAGTACTTGAAGTCGATCCTGATCACAAACGTGCTCAACATAACCTGAAAATACTGGAAGATGTGCGCATGCAGTTTTTCTGATGTCAAAAAACTTGAAAGTTCTAAAAACCCTGTATCGTAAATAAGACTGGGAACTTGAATGACTCATCCATAAAGATGTTTTGTTGTTCGTCGTCCTATATATTAAACTCTCAAATATTTCAACTTTCCAGAGGTTGATTTTGTAATTGCTAAAAAAGGTTTTTTAAACTAATTAATGCGAGAGAAATTACTTCAGAATTACTAGGAATTTAAAAGGTAAAATACTGATCTTTTCATTTTTATCCTGCATTCTTTAAAATAAAATAAATAATAAAATCAATACCTACTTTTTCGCAGAATAAATTCAGGTAAATGTAAATTCTTAAAATCAAGGTAGTGTTTATGGAAAAACTCGGTGGAATCCTGTTAGCATTTTTCATTTTTCCAGGTTTACTTTTTACCGGAGTTTTTGGATTAATCGTTACCTGGATCGATCGGAAACTATCTGCCCGTTTACAATGGAGAGTTGGGCCACCTTTGTTCCAACCATTTTACGATTTTTTAAAATTGTGGCACAAAGAATTGATCATACCAAGCAGCAGTAAAAAGACTGGATTTTTACTCGCACCGATAATGGGTATTACTGCCACTACTTTACTGGCTACAATACTAGGAATTATTAATCTTAATCCGGAATTCCGTTTTGTTGGAGATGTGATTGTTATTCTTTATTTAATGATCATTCCTCCCTTAAGCATTATCTGGGGCGGTTTCTCTTCAGGGAATCCGATTTCCGCTCAAGGCGCCAGTCGTGAAATTAAGCTTATGCTGGGATACGAATTGCCTTTTATTATTAGTGTTGTTACCGTTTTATTCAAAGTAGATAGTCTATCTCTGGGAGAAATTATTCAATACCAGGCTGTGCATGGTTCCCTGCTAAACTTGCCTTCCATGGTTCTGGCATTTATTGTGGCTTTGCTATGTTTACAAGCTAAATTGGGTCAAATCCCTTTCGATATTGCCGAAGCGGAATGTGAGCTCATGGAAGGACCATTATTAGAATATTCCGGACCAGCCCTAGGATTGTTTAAACTCATGCAATCGATGCTTTATGTAGTTTTGCCCTGGTTCATCATTAGCTTATTTTGGGGAGGTACTTCTTTCCAGGGACTTGGAATTTTGTGGTCCATTTTAAAATATCTATTCATCATAGTCATCGTGGTTTTAATTAAAAACACCAATCCCAGAATACGAATCGACCAGGCAGTTAAATTTTTCTGGAGTTGGGTAACCCTTTTATCCGTATCTGCTATTATTTTGATGTTTTTGGGATATTAAGCAATTCTGGAATTAGTTTTAAAAAGTTAATTAGTTTCAATTCTATCATAACAGCTTAATTGATCTTTTTCAATTTTTAAAAAAGACAGCTTTTTCAAGAAAGTGTGGAGTAGAAAGTCATGCCGAAATTCTCAACCAAATGGCTAAAAAAATCTCCTTGGGTTTATCACATTGGAACCGGAGGATGCAATAATTGCGACATCGAGATACTGGATTGTCTCACCCCACGATTTGATGTGGAACGATTCGGCATTAAGCTGGTGGTAAGCCCTCGCCACGCCGATGTGTTACTGGTAAGTGGACCAGTCTCCTATCATATTAAACCTAGACTGGAAGAAGTCTATCGGCAAGTACCAAAACCATGCGTGGTGGCATGCATCGGCGCTTGCGCTTGTAGTATGGGAATTTTCAAAAACTCCTACAATGTAGCCGGGCCGGTTGATAAAGTTATCCGTGCCATCGATCCCAATGCCGTATTTGTGTACATCCCAGGTTGCCCACCTAAGCCAGAAACTATAATTATGGGTCTGGTAAAAGCGTTGCAAAAGATTTAATAATGGCTTTATTTAGTAATATTTTTCTGTTTCAGGAATTTAAGGTCTTAAAATCACTGATAACCAGTTAAAAAAATTATCTCACTAACTATTGATTTCATAAGAAGAGGAAAATATGGATAAAATGTGTATAGATGAATTCATCGAGGAATTGAAAAAAAGGTTTCCAGGCAAGTTTGAGGTACAAAAACATTCCGAAAAGCGCGTTTATATTCGTATTCCCCGCGAGCATCTTACTGAGATTGCCCAGGTCATTTTTAGAGAAATGGGGGCAAAATTCTCTATTGCTACAGGAATCGATGTTCGGGAAGGATTTGAAGTTTTATACCACTTTACCTTCGATAAACACCGATTCATTTGTACTGTTCGTACCATTGCTCCCAAAGACGACCCTAAATTAGATTCGCTTGTTTCAATCATCCCCGGAACCATCTGGATCGAACGGGAAATTTATGAAATTCTGGGCGTTCAGTTCGAGGGGCATCCCAATCTGAAAAGATTGGTTAAAGCTGAATTCATTGAACAAGATATTTTCCCCTTGCGGAAAGATTTCGATTTAAAAAAATTTAAAGAGGACCATGGGCTATCAGATCCAGAATAATGTTTGGTTATCTCTCTATGAGATATAAAAAATAAAAATAATCCCCAAAAAACACTCATTTCGTGAGGAGAATATTATGCGTTCCATCATACCAATCGGACCATTTCATCCATTACAAGACGAACCTGAAAATTTTGTACTTACTGTGGAGGGTGAAACCGTAGTCGATATCGACGCTAATATTGGCTATATTCATAGAGGCATCGAGTTTTTAGCCCAACAAAAAACATACGATCAGACAATATTTCTAGTCGAAAGAATTTGTGGTATCTGTTCCATATCACATCCGATTTGCTTTTGCAATGCCGTTGAAGACCTCCTGAAAATTGATATACCGGAAAGAGCTAAGTATATCCGTACCATTCTGGGCGAAATTGAGCGTATCCATAGCCATTTATTGTGGATGGGCCTGGCAGGGCATTTTATCGGTTACAACACCATTTTCATGTGGGTGTGGAAATACCGCGAACCTATTCTGGACATGATGGAATATCTGACTGGCAATCGCCAGAGCAGTGGTATGCTAAAAGTGGGTGGTGTCAGGCGCAACCTGGATGACGATAAGTTTCCGGAATTACTGAAAACACTGGATGAATTAGAGTCCAAAGTCCAGATGCTGGCTGATGCGGTACAAGATGATCCAGTGCTACATGCCCGACTTAAAGGTGTGGGCGTACTTACTCGGCAGGCGGCAATTGATTACTGTGTGGTTGGACCCACCGCCCGAGCTTCCGGGGTGGATATTGACGTCCGCCGGGATGATCCCTACGCTGCCTATCCTTATCTGGATTGGGATGTCATTTTACTTTCTGATGGTGATGTTTACGCCAAGTTCCTCGTCAGAGTGTTCGAAGTACTGGAATCCATTAAAATTCTCAGACAGGCGATAAAAAAAATTCCTAAAGGTGACTTTTTGATAAAAATCACTGAGATTCCACCAGGCGAAGGGATTGGTCTCTACGAAGCACCCCGGGGCGAAGATATTCATTACGTACGTTCTAATGGAACCAATTATCCGGAAAGGGTGAAAGTCCGGGCGCCCAGTTACATCAACATCCCATCTTTTTATGCCTCTTGCATCGGACAACAGGTAGCTGATGTGACCATCACGCTGGCATCGGTCGATCCCTGTTACAGTTGTACCGAGCGAATGATTTCAGCGAAAAATACCTGTGGAACAGTTAAATGGAAATACACGGATCTCATTGAAATAAGCAAACAGAAAACATGGAAAATTGCCAGAGAATTAGGCAGGGAACCCGACCTTCCGAAGTTGAAAACAAAGCTTTTATCCGATTGAAAATAAAAATTAATCATCTATATCATTTAAAAATCGAATAAAAAAGCCATTCTAATAGAACAGGAGTCTTCGATGAGTTTGTTGACATTTATTTATCTTCCAACTTTGGCCGGAATACTTTGTTTAATTTGCCCGCGCCAACTCAAAGGGATTAAGGAAATCATTTCTACTACGGCAAGTCTTGTTTTCATCATCTTTGCTATTCAAGTTTTCTCTTTGCCTGACCAGCTCATACGAATACCCTGGTTTGAAATTTCCTCGTTGGACTTTGGCTTCGACTTTCGCCTTTATCATTTCAGCCGCTTCCTACTGCTTTTTATCGGGCTTTTTACATTTTTAACTGTCCTTTACTCTATCAGTTACTTTAAGGGCAATTATCCCTCGCACTTATATTATTCTTTCCTTATGTTCACTTTATCGGGCGCGGCGTTGATTATTTTAGCCGACAACTTTTTCATACTTTTACTGGGATGGGAAATTGTAACTTTGCTGCTTTTCTTTCTTATCGCCATGGGTCAGGGAAAACCGGCAGCCATGGCAGCGGGAAAAGCCTTCGCCATTTTAGGATTCACTGATGTTGCATTGCTTTTCGGCGTCATTGCTTTACCTATTGTTTATGGAACCTGGAATATTAGTAGTTTAAATATAGAAATTGGATCGACAATTTCCATAGTCATTTTCCTGCTGTTGTTTGTGGCGGCCATTGCAAAAGCAGGCGCTGTTCCCTTCCATTCCTGGATTCCCGATGCCGCTAAAGCTGCGCCACTACCAGTAATAGCCTTGCTTCCTGCTGCTCTGGATAAACTGCTCGGCATTTATCTGTTAGCCCGGCTTACTCTGGACGTTTTTCAGATAAATCAAACAATGCGGAGTTTAATGCTCATCATTGGCGCCATCACCATTATTTCTGCCAACCTCATGGCGCTTATCCAATCTGATATAAAAAAATTTCTGGGATTCGCTACCATTACGCAAATGGGTTTTATGCTACTGGGATTCGGTAGCGGTACAACAATTGGTATTCTGGGTGGCTTGTTTCATATGCTCAATCATGCCATATACAAAATATTACTCTTTTTCGGTTTTGGGGTAGTGGAAAAAGAAACCGGTACATCCGATTTAAATAAATTGGGAGGTTTGGCTAAATCTATGCCATTTACTTTCACGTTCCTGACTATCGGGATTTTTGCCGCCTCGGGAATTCCTCCTTTCAATGCTTTTGTTTCAAAATGGATGATCTATCAGAGTATCCTGGATGCCGGACAGCCTCTGTTTTTAATCATTGCCATGTTTGGTAGTGCACTAACCTTGGCTACTTTTCTGAAAGTCTGGTTCGGAACCTTTATGGGACCTGCTCCTGGGAGCCTGTCGAAAAAGGTAAAGGACGGTACCATTCTCACCCGCTTTACGTTGCTCGTCCCGGGATTACTTTGCATTATCTTTGGTATCGCTGCTCAACTGCCTATCAATACCTTTATCTCACCTATTCTGAAAATACATCTGAGTAAAATTCCTGCTACCATTAATCTGGGTACAGCTTTCTATAATCCAACTTTAGCAACAATATTATTACTTGCAGGTTTACTTTTGGGTTGGGTGTTATTCATGTTCTCTCGTATTTCACGACGAGAAATTGACACACCTTTCATTGGCGGAGAAAAATTTGAAATCGAAAAAGAAAAATTAGTAATAGATCATTTTTATGAAACAATGCAAAAAATGAAATTTTTAGGTGGTGTTTTACGTGAAGGTGGAAAAGGCGTAACAGACGTGTACAATTTAAGCAGCAATCTCGGATTGGTAGTGGTGAATGTGCTAAAAAAGATGCACGATGGTGTTTTATCAACCTACCTTGCCTGGTGCATCATTGGACTGGGAATCATTAGTTTTATCCTGATGGTAGTATAAAACTATTTGGAAATAACAATTTATACATCGAATAAATAAAATCCATTCTTTCAGATTAAAATAAGGGATATGAAATGTTATTTCTGTTTTATGCTTTGCTCGTCTTTTGTATTATTGGATCAATTATAGCCATAGAAACTCGAAATATTCTGGCATCAGTTATTTCCACTGGTGTCGTAGGGATGGGACTTTCTATTCTCTTTCTTTTTTTGGGAGCTCCCGATATTGCTATTGTGCAGGTAGTGGTAGAAATTATTGTGTTGATCATCCTCATTCGCTCTACTGTATCGATTGACAATACTACCATCGTGCAACATCGCGACACTTTTGCCATCGTTAGCAGTCTTATCTTTTTTGGCCTTTTCCTGGTTTTCGCTTTTATGGCATTCCAAAGTTTACCTACTTTTGGCGAACCGCTTATGCGTATATCTTCCCAATACCTACAAAACAGCCTTAACGAGACCGGGGCCTCTAATATGGTAATGGGAATCTTATTGGATTATCGCGCTTACGACACTCTGGGAGAAGCAACCGTAATCTTCACTGCCATCCTGGGTGCCTTAGTTATATTACGGTTACATGGAAAGAAAAAGAAAGAAGAAAAAGATCGTGCAAAAGTCGGCATCCCAAAATCAAAGGAATTAGAAAAAACAACTGAATACCAATCTTAAGTTAAAATATCATGAAAACACAAGTAACTTCAGGACTTTTTTCTCTTTTGCATTTCACATTATGATCAACTTCTTTATTTCAAACCAAATTTATGGAGCATTTATTTATGCAAGGTATGACCTTTATTGTTAAAACCATTACGCGTTTACTCATTGGTGTGATCTTTCTTTTCGGGATATACATTACTTTTTACGGCCACTTGACTCCAGGGGGTGGTTTTGCCGGTGGCATCATTCTGGCCTGTGGATTCATTCTGCTTACTCTGGCATTTGGGAAGAACCTGGCATTAAGTAAACTTAGCGACATGTGGGCCAGTTTGTTGGACAATCTGGGTGCCTTAACTTTCTGGACCATCGCCCTGCTCGGTTATGTTGGTGGTTACTTTTTTATGAATTTTATCGAACGAAGTAATCCATTTGGATTATTCAGCTCTGGCACCATATTGGTTAACAATATCGCCATAGGCGTTAAAGTCATGGCCAGCATTTTCGCCGTTTTCATGGCGCTGACTATCTTCGGACGGTTTGTTTCGGATTTAGTTAACGGCGAAGATGATGAATAATTCAATAGTTTTTATCAGGATAAAATTTACAAAATTTATCTAACAACTTTCTTTACTTATCATTAAATCTTACATAAAACCTTACTATTCATCAATAAAATCGGGATATAGCAATGTTTATTTATTTTCTGGATTCCATACTTTTCGTTATGGGACTCTACTGCCTTATCGCCAAAAAGCATCTGGTAAAAAAAATCATTGGCCTGGTAATCATGGAATATGCTGTCAACCTGTTTATCATCCTCCTGGGATACAAGCACAACGGTATTCCCCCTATCCTTCTACCCAACATGGAGCAGGCTGAATTTATCCGCCAGAGCGTAGATCCACTTCCCCAGGTACTAGTTCTTACGTCTATCGTTATCGGTCTCAGCACCCTAGCACTTATGGTAGCCATTGCTCTGCGACTCTATGAGAAATATCAAACTTTTGACATGAGCGAAATTCGCAAACTGCGAGGATAATATCTCGTCCTAATAAATCTATCGAATTCAAATCTTTTACTTTAATTTTAAACAATAATAACTTCCTAAATACGTTTATTTGCAAACAATCTTTATCCGACATTCAAAGCAAAAGATAAAACAGATCTCTCCACCTATTAAAATTGGCGTCAAAATAATTTGGTAGAGGCTATAATTTATTTAATAAAACTTTATCAATTAATGATCATACATCACTTTGAGTGAAATGCACACTCTTATTTATTTCATTTTCCGATAGGATTTCTTTTTCGTATCGCCCAATCGAAATAATGCAATTAATTTATCTTTTTAATTAAAATTTTGCAGAAACAATTTGTGGAATAATAGATATGAATTATGAAAACTCACTTTAAAATCATATGGTTTTTACGGCAATGAAATTTTAAAGGTCCAATCCTGTAATAAAAATTTTAACCAGTTCAATATATACCGCTTTTTTATCAATTCTGAAAGTTGTTCAGATAAATTTCAGGAGAATTCACGCAAATGGAAAAATTATTACCACTTTTTGTTGCTGTACCCTTAGGCACAGTATTTGTAAATTTAATTATCTCGAAATTTATCAGACGCATTTCGCCCATTCTCACATTACTTGTTGCTATCTTTCAATTATGGTTGACATTACAACTATTTGGGAAATCACCGTTTTATTATGCTATGGGTGGTTGGTCTCCGCCTTTGGGTATAAGTTTAGTATGGGATCAGCTTAGTCAATTGCTCATTCTTATTGTTTCCGTGATTAGCCTGGCCGTAACCCTTTTTGCAATACCTTACATGCAAAAATACACCGCCCAGAACAAATTTTATTCTCTTTATTTACTAATGATTGCCGGTATGAATGGTGTGATTATCACCGGTGATTTATTCAACTTGTTTGTTTTTCTGGAAATTGCTTCCATAGCTTCCTACGCCCTGGTCGGTTTCGGTGTCGAAGCAGAAGAGTTAGAAGCTTCCTTTAAATATCTCATTCTGGGTAGCGTTTCCTCAAGTGTCATTCTCTTAGGCATTGCCCTCCTCTACTCAGTCACTGGTACCCTCAATATGGCAGACATGGCCAGTCAATTGACATCTGATGTTTCTACAAAATCACTGTTTTTTGTTTTTGCCTTATTTGTTATGGGATTTGGATTGAAATCGGCAATGGTTCCTTTTCATGCCTGGTTGCCTGACGCCCATCCTTCCGCTCCAGCCCCCATTTCTGCCATGCTATCAGGCTTGATTATCAAAGCGTTGGGAATCTACTGCATTGCCCGAATTTTCTTTATCGTCCTGGGCTTAACCCCAACCATTCAAACCATTTTATTGGTGTTAGGGGGATTATCGATGGTAATCGGAGTATTTATGGCAATAGGTCAATGGGATTTCAAGCGTTTGTTAGCGTATCATAGTATCAGCCAGATGGGATACGTGATGGTTGGGATCGGACTGGCTACACCGCTTGGGATTCTTGGCGGCCTTTTCCATTTAATCAATCACGCTGTTTTTAAATCTTTACTTTTCCTGTGTTCTGGATCCATTGAATATTCAACAGGAACCCGACAGCTTAAAGAACTTGGTGGCCTAATTCGAAAAATGCCCTGGACCGGCGCCAGTTGTTCTATAGCATCTCTTTCAATTTCCGGTGTACCACCTTTTAACGGATTCTGGAGTAAATTGCTCATCATCGTGGCCCTTTTCCAGGCCAAATTTTATTTTCTAGCTACGGTGACCGTCTTTGTTAGTTTTATGACATTAATCTCTTTTATTAAAGTACAAAAATATGCCCTGTTTGGAAAACTACCTAAAAAATTAGCTACTATTAAAGAATCACCTGCCCTCATGGTAACCGGCATGCTTATTCTTGCTATACTGTGTGTGGGACTGGGATTGGCTTATCCGGTATTTGGACCGCAGGTTCTGGAAACAGCCCGCGATTTTATGCTACAACCTTCTCAGTATATTCAGTTTGCGCTACCCTAAAATAAGAAATAAGAAATAAGAATTAAATCCAAAATCCTGGTTAGTTTGGAGTATTAAACATGAAGAAAATCGTTGAATTTATTTTATTGTTTCTTTTATGGTTAGCCCTAACCTGGTCTGTAGCACTACCAGATATTATTGCAGGTGCTGTTGTTTCAGTTATCTCGGTATTATTATTCAGCAATCTATTTCCGGGGGAAATTACCAAACTGTTTCATCCCGTTCGACTTTTCTGGGCCATCATTTACCTGCCGGTATTCTTCTGGCACGTTGTTAAATCAAACTTTGATGTAGCTTATCGCGTCCTTCACCCTGAGATGCCCATCCGGCCTGGAATAGTATGTGTAAAAACTTCTTTGAAAAGCGAAATTGCCAAAACTTTTCTGGCGAATTCAATCACTTTAACCCCCGGGACGCTCACGGTCGATTGCATTGGGGATAATCTGTATGTCCATTGGATCAATATCATTTCGGAAGATCCTGAAGTAGAGACCAACCTGATCGTAAAAAAATTTGAAAAATACTTAAGAAAAATTTTTGATTAAATTTCTGAGGTGGACTTATGGTGATTTTTGTGATTTTTCTTCTGTTGTGTGCTTTTTTCTGTCTTTATCGTGTCGGTGCCGGTCCTACTCCGCCAGACCGGACGGTGGCCATCGACATTCTGGGAATTCTCATGGTCGGTTTCTGTGCTATCCTGTCGCTTTACACCGGAAAGGACCTTTACATGAACATCGCTATTGCATGGGCACTATTATCATTTATCGGAACTACGGCTCTTGCTAAATATTTAGAAGGGAGGACTTTCGATGAGTAATATTGTGATTATTCTCTTATCGGTCGGTCTTTTTTTCGATTTCGCCGGATGTTTGGGGCTGATCCGGTTTCCCGATATTTACAACCGACTGCAAGCTTCTACCAAATGCGTAACGCTGGGCACTATTTTAATCTTACTGGCGCTGGTATTCCATTTCGGCTGGAATAGCATCAGCGTTAAAGCGATTTTATGCATCGCATTTATTCTTCTTACGGCTCCTACTGCCGCCCATGCCATCTCCCGCGGCTCTCTTCGGGCAGGATTCCCCTTGTGGAAAGGCAGTGTAATGGACCGCTATTCCGAAGATATTGAAAAGTAACCCTTAAAAAATATCTTTTCTTTCTATGATAAAGCATTGATTGATCTGGCAATTTTAAAAATCTAATTTCACTTCATAAAATTAATTTTAAATTTCGTTTAAATAATACATTAACTATAGTTTCTAACGAATTGAAAACTACCATGATACTATAACAAATTCATAAGTCGAATTTCTATCAACTAAATCAGGGTCTCCCGATTGGGCAAATTTGGTTTGCCGCCAAGAGTAATTTTTTTCGTATACTATAAACCCTAATCTTAGAACGCTCAAGAAATTAATTTATATAGAAATAATCTAATCCAATTTATTAATTCTTAAAAAATTATTTTCTAAAAATACTTATAATCAATTTTCACATAACCGGTTTTTGACTCATCAAGGTAACAAAAAATCAGACGAATTGAACAAATAGGAGTTATTTTCAATGCGTTTACCTAAAATTCGCGAGATTAAAGAGGCGTTAACTGCCGTGGCCAAAGGCCCCTACACTCATCCTTTTCCTAAAGAACCGACACCAATTCCAGAAAATCTACGAGGAGCTCCTAAGTATAACCCTGATTATTGTATTGGCTGTGGCGCCTGCGCTGAGGTGTGCCCAGCCGATGCTATATCTGTAAAGGAAATTAAACAAGATGGAAAAACCATCCGCCGTTTGACATGTAACTATGCAAACTGTATTTTTTGTGGAGAATGTCAATTAAACTGTACTACGGAAAAAGGCATTCAATTATCTCAAGAATATGAACTGTCCTATTTTGACGAAGCAGAAGCTAAAGAAAGTATCGATCATGAAATGCTTGTTTGTGAAATCTGCGGAAAGTCTATTGCCCCAAAGAAGCAGTATGAATATCTTTATCAGAAGTTAGGAACTATTGCTTATGCAAATCCTACTGTTTACCTCTCTCATGCTCAGGATCTGGAGCTTATTAAAAATATTCCGCCACGAGACGACCGTCCAATTGGTCGTTGGGATATGGTCAAAATCTGTTGTCCATCTTGCCGCAGAGATGTATTGCTCAAAGAAGAATGGGGTTAATTTCTCTTATACCCGAGATAAATTAAAACTCATTTGTCACTTTACCCAATTTAAAGCCATGCTATTAGCATGGCTTTTTTGCTAAAAATTCGCTTTCCTGAAATTCAAAAAAATAAAATTTTTAATTGATAAATATCCAATTTAAATTTAAAATTTATATCATACTTTTTAAAAATATTTTCTTTTAGAGGATAAAACTATTTAATTTTTTGTTAAGATTAAATTCATATTTTGATTCACCAAATCGAAACCAGATTATTCTTCTATCTTTCTTTATTTCGAAATAAGTTTTTCAGAAATTATTTAAGTAACCAATTTACGTAATACCTATCGTCTGGTTGTTTTACGGTTGTAATTTTTACCATACTCAAACAGGAGAACAATATTAATTTAAAAATAGCGTCCTCCAAATAAGTTTTCTTTTTACAAAATTTCATATTAATGATTGGATCCCGATATGAAACAAAATGATTACATCCATCGTCGAGATTTTCTTAAATTATTGGGAGCCGGAGTGTTTTCCACACTCTTTCCAGCTATTTCTTCTCCAGTAGTAAAAAGTACCCGCCGTCCCAACATTCTTTTCATCATTGTGGATGATCTACGGCCGCAATTAGGTTGTTATGGTCATCGGGAAACGTTATCGCCCAATATTGACCGCCTGGCAGCGAAAGGGACGCTTTTCAAGCGGGCTTATTGTCAGGTACCAGTTTGCGGTCCTTCGCGAGTGAGCGTGCTAACCGGAATTCGCACGAATCCCGATCAATGGAGGTGCAGCGATCTGAATACTGAATTCATCACACTACCGTCTTATTTACAACAATTTGGTTATTACACCATATCCAATGGTAAAGTCTTCCACTACCTGCAGGATCGCAAGGAAGACTGGAACGAACCGCCCTGGCGCTCCGTGAAAATTTACCCAGATAAAGGAGATTGGGCAAAATACAATACCTACAAGTTATGGCAAAATGAACAGTCCAGGAAATACATTAACCCCCAATCGGGTCGTGGGCCGTATTGTGAGTGGGCTGAGGTTTCCGACGATGCTTATCAAGACGGTAAATTAGCTGAGAAAACCATTGCAGACCTCCGGCGGCTTAAAGCGCTGGACAAACCATTTTTCCTTGCCTGCGGTTTCTGGCGCCCGCACCTACCTTTCAATGCCCCAAAAAAATATTGGGACCTGTATCAAAGAGAAAAAATCGAGATTGCTGAAAATCGATTTCCACCTAAAAATTTACCACCACAGTGCAGAAGCTCCCGCGAAATTGATCGATACGGAAAGGTGGCCGGACGAAAGAACACCGAGGATTTTCACCGTGAAGCTCGTCACGCCTATTATGCTTGCGTTAGTTATGTTGATGCACAAATCGGTAAAATATTAAAAGCGCTTGATGAATTGGAATTGTCCGATAACACCATTGTTGTGCTATGGGGAGATCACGGTTGGCATCTAGGAGAGCACGAATTTTGGGGAAAGCATAACACCCTTGATAATGCCCTGCGTGCCCCACTGATTGTCCGCGCGCCCGGCCACAAGCAAAACAATTCTACCAATGCCCTGGTGGAATTTGTAGACATCTACCCTACCCTTTGTGAACTTGTCGGTATTCCAGTGCCGACACACGTTCAAGGTACCAGCTTCGTACCACTATTAGATAACCCTCAACTTCCCTGGAAAAAAGCTGTTTTCAGTTACTGGAAGGGTTGTCAGGCCGTCAAGACAGATCGATTTCTGTATACCGAATGGAGAGAAAATGGCAAAATTATTGCCCGAATGTTATTCGACCATCAGACTGATCCCAATGAGAATGAAAACATTGCTGAAAAACCTGAAAACGCAAAATTGGTTAAATCACTTAGCCTGCTTCTGAAGGAGGCAAGGTAAAATTTCAACCTAAAATGAAAAAGAAGATAAAGATCGAAGGAGTAACCTTAGCGCATTAAAAATCATAATATAAAACGATTAATTTCCGATTGGGTAATACATCGCTGAATAACTTATTCAACACATTCAAGGGAAATCCACAATTCTTAAAATTTCAGAGTTAACAATTAATTCCAGACCGACTTCACTGTTACAAACGATGGCATGGCAATCAGTATCCTCTTATTTCACCCGGCATTGGTAATATTTTAGGGAAAAATATCCAGCCGATTTAAATTGAAAGTTGATTTTATAAATTGATCCTGTATATTGTGTACATGAATAAAATGACTTAGAAAAATTAACAAAAAGTTAAATCATTATTTTTAGGAGTAAAGATGCCCACGCATGCCCAGAAGGTCAGATTTGGAATTTTTGTCATCTTCGGTATCCTGGCATTGGTGGGTTTATTAGCTGTTATCACCAGCCAGAAATATCTCAAAAAAAGAGATATTTATTATATCGCTTTCGAGAATGTATCGGTCGGTGGATTAGAAGTCGGCAGCCCGGTAAAATATTTAGGTTTAAAGGTGGGAAACATCGAAAATATTCACATTGATCCTGAACATATAAATCGTATAATTATTACGGTAGCTCTGGATAAAGGCACGCCCATCAAAGCAGATGCCCGAGCCGATTTAGTCAATATTGGAATCACCGGATTGAAGATGATCGAAATTCGCGGTGGCACAGACCAGGCTCCGTTGCTTAAACCTGGAGAATATATACTTGCCGGAACTTCTATTACCGAACAGATTACTGGAAAAGCCGAGGTTATCGCAGAAAAATTAGAAACGCTACTTAATAATTTGAATGCTTTTACAGCCAATGATAAATTAGACAAACTGTTGGTAATGGCCGATAAAGTCACAGCATCTTTTGAAAATTTGAATTCTTTAATACTGGAAAATCGAACGAATATTACAGAGACCATTCGTTTAAGTAAGAAAGTTGGAAGCAGATTAGATAGTTTAACCACTGAATTTAATCTAATCGCCGCTTCTATGCGCGACATTTTAACCAGCGATACCTTACATGCTATCCTATCCAATGCTGGAGAAATTTCATTCAAAATGAAGCAGGCAAATATTCTGGGTCTAATAGAAAAATTAGGCGAACTGGTAGAAAGAACCAATAAAATTTTAGCCAGAGCAGACCTTGATCTCAATCAGGGAAGTGAGGCATTCCGCCGAAGCATATTCAGATTAGATGAAACAATTGCAAATCTTCAGGAAGTATCTCGTATGTTAAATCAGGATCCTTCGATCCTCTTTCGTGGCGCTAAATTTAAAAATTTACCCGATAAAGAAGTGGAAGAATAATGAGACCAAGATACATTATTCTGATCATATTTCCCCTAATCATAACTTTTCTGGGTTGTTCAAAACAGATGATGGTGCGAAAGTTCTACTTTTTATCCTCTCCGGAAATTACGCAGAAATCTGACAACGCTGCTCAATCGCACTTACCCTATCGATGTTTGCTGTTACCGACTTCGGTTCTCTCAGCCTATGATATTCCGAAAATTGCTCTCAGAACGAATTCTCATGAAATAGAATATTTTCTCTATCACCAATGGACTTCTACACCTTCTCATATGTTCACCGAAATCATCCAGAAATTTTTTCAAAAACAAAGACTCTTCAGAGAAATTGATTTACACATCGAAAAACAGGATGTTGCATTCCAGATGGAATCTGATGTTATATCTATTGAAATCATTAGAAGAGAAAACATTTGGTTAGCGCACTTGCAAATGTACCTCGCTTTAAAAACATATCCCGATGAAAAAATTTTAATCTCTCATGAATTCGATAGAACAACGCCGCTCTTAAAACGAAATATCAATTTATTCGTAGATGCACTCCAAAAAATACTTGAAAAAGAACTAACATTGTTCTATGAGAAAATAAAAGAGGAATTGATCCGACCTCAAAAATGAAGAAAATCTTTTTTAATAAAAATAAAGATAATCTCCCACCACACTTGCAATGGTTCTTGCGAGGGGAGACGCTTTTTCTTGAAGGTGAGTTGACGCTAAAAACAGTAAATGAATATCAATCTCGCTTAGTAACCGAAATCAAGAAATATTCTCGCCCCCATTTAACGGTTGATTTGAGTCAACTTTCCCGGATAGACAGTAGCGGGGTGGTTTTCTTAAAACTTTTACCAGACCTGACAATGAAGTTTGTTCAAATTCATCTTCAAAACACGCCATCCCATATTGCTCAGGTTATCCATGCTTTCCAGATAGATCAGGGGCTTCCAACAGAGAAACATCCCAGATTTCATTTTTTAGCCAACATCGGTGAAAAAGTCTACAATTTTTTTTGGGAGGACATACCGCAATTTTTTTATTTAATGTCCGATATTTTTTACTGGACTTTTGCCGATCTATTTAATCATAAGCACCGTAGAAAAGGCGAATTTTTCAATCAAAGTGTGTTAATTGGAACCAATGCGCTACCGATTGTTTGCCTGATTGCTCTGCTAATTGGATTAATATTGGCCCTCCAGTCGGCTGCTCAGCTTCGTCAATTCGGCGCCAATATTTATGTGGTGGATTTAATCGTTATCAGTATGACTCGTGAGATGGGTCCTCTTTTAACAGCCATTATGTTGGCCGGAAGAAGTGGCTCCTCTATAGCTTCCGAAATCGCCACCATGGTCGTTACCGAAGAAATCGATGCCTTAAAAACAATGGCGCTCAATCCAGTCCGATTCGTGGTTGTTCCTAAAATGTACGCTATGTTGGTTTCTCTACCTATTTTGGCTTTCATTGCTAATATCGCAGGAATTTTGGGCGGCATGATCATTGCAAATTTCTATTTAGACATTAATGTAGCCGTATTTTTCAGCCGTATGGAAAATGTTTTACTGTTCCGGGACTTACTCACTGGATTTATTAAGAGTCTTGTTTTCGCAGGACTTATTGTCATTTCCGGTAGTTTTTTTGGATTTCGAGTCAAGGGTGGTGCCGAAGGCGTGGGACGGGTGACCACAGCCTCAGTAGTTAGCTCCATTTTTTTGGTGATCTTGGCAGATAGTATTCTAGGACTTATCTTTTATTTCGATTAGCAGATGGATAAAAACGTGCAACCACTGATTGAAGTTAAAAATTTAAGCGCCTGGTACGAAACACGGAAAATTTTAGACAGCGTATCCTTTGAGGCATTCCCCAACGAAATTACGGTCATTCTTGGCCGTAGCGGTTGTGGCAAAACCACTCTACTCAAACATTTAATCGGGCTTTATCCCATTCAACAAGGAGAGGTAGAAATTCTTGGATTTTCCCTAAAAGACATTGATGAAAAAGAATATGAGCATTTTGCCCATCACATTGGCGTTTTATTTCAAAATGGCGCTTTACTCAATTCCATCACAGTAGCCGAAAATGTGGCCATTCCTCTGGAACAGCATACTGATCTCCCTGCACCAATCATAGAAAAATTGGTTAGCCTGAAATTACAATTAGTGGAATTATCCCAAGCCGCAAATTTATATCCTTCTCAATTATCTGGTGGGATGCGCAAAAGAGCAGCTCTGGCCAGGGCTCTGGCATTAGATCCCCCGCTGCTTTTTTGTGACGAACCTTCCGCCGGACTGGATCCGGTAACCCTGGCAGCTCTGGATCGCCTCTTTCTGCGCCTGAAAAACGATTTACATATCAGCATCATTCTGGTCACGCACGAGATTCCCAGCATCCTCCGTCTGGCCGATCGAATTGTTTTTCTGGAAAATGGGAAAGCTGCTTTCGTTGGCACGCCCTCCGAAGCGCTAAAAACGAATATCCAACCTGTACGAGAATTTTTTAAACAACACGAAAGTTTACCACAACCAGAACGTTAGCATAAAACCATTTTACCGGTGAAAATCCTTCGCTAAAGGCCATTTAATTTTCCAGTCCGGTTTTTCTTGGCTGGCTTTTTAAAAACTTTAGAACAAAATCGAAATATCTATATTAGTGAATAAAAGTTGAGATCTCCTCTTAAAAAATCATCTTAATTTAGCCATCAATTATCAGAGGCTTATTTGGCGATTTTCCCGGGCGAATTTTTCGTGTGGAATTTTAAAAATTTTCATTATCTTTATAATTCAATAAACCGGTTGGGCATAACCGATAAACGAAATTATCCATGGACACAGATTCTCAGTTGCTTAAAATTCTAAAAAAACAACCCCTGCTCATCGGGATAGGCAACACATTGCGGCAGGATGATGGAGCGGGCGTATATCTTACCCAATCTTTAATCGATGCTGGCTATTCTAAAGCGCTGGTAGTGCATAGCAATCCAGAAAATTATCTGCAAAAAATCAACTCAATAAACACAGAGTTCCGCTTGTGGATTGACGTCGTCAATTGGTCTGCCGAACCAGGTGAATTCCGACTGTTTTCTTTAGATGAAATTGACCACATCGCTATTTCCACTCATAATTTTTCCTTAACCGTTCTCATCAATTATCTCAACCAGATAAAACCTGCTAAAGATTACCTTTTGGGCATCCAGCCGGTCTCAATCCAACTAGGCGAAGGATTAAGTTTGCCTGTTGCGAATACGATTGATCAATTGTTATTATTAATGAAAAAAACATTGCTGGAGACGAGTGACAAACGTAAGTAAAACATTAATTGTCGGTCTAGGGAATCCACTCATGGGAGATGATGGAGTGGGCAATTATATTATTGCCGAGCTAACTCAAAAGAACCTCCCGGACCATATTAAGCTCATCGACTGCGGCACCGATATCCTTAAAATTTTATCGCACCTCGAAAACATTAAAAAGATCATTTTCATCGATGCTCTGGATGCATATAACAAACCAGGTACGATTTACCAATTCCAAAAAGAAGAAATTTTAGCATTTCCAGGACAAAGCCGAACGGCACATTTTATTTCTGTGATTGAATCCATCCGGTTGCTCGACCAGATCAACCAGGATTTCCATCAGGCAGAAATACAGCTAATTGGTATTCAGCCTGAAAAAGTAGAACTCCACAACACTCTGAGCCCATCAGTGAAGCAAGCGGCATGGAGAATTATTCAAAAATTAGAAGAAGAATTAATGCATCCGGGATATTGACCAGTTCCCGGATGAGATGGATCATCTCTCAATCAGGATAAATCATGCTTCTACACATGCCGCAAAAGAAAAACCACGCCTATACCAATCAAAATCAGAGGAAGCAGGGGTATGAGAATTCCAAAAATAGCTGGAATAATCATGAGTGGGAGGATAACCAGAAACATCATGCCAAGAATAACGCCAAAAATAATTTTAATGGGTAAAAGAATCAGGAATACACCTGCCTTCGTTAACATTACCAGGAGTTTTACACCAACAATCACGCTGAAAAGAATGATTAAGGCAAGTAAAATTTCCATAATTTAAACTCCGCTGCATTTTTTCTATCATTACGACTTTATCATGAACTTGTTTCACATCAAAAAAATATAACAAAACCTTTAACAGGATCACATTCAGCAAGAAAAAAACATGTATGTGATATATAATCAGTTTTTGTATATTGTTTCGTATAACATTGTTCAACATCTTGATTTTTATCATTATAGCTCTATCTTAGTAGAATAAGATAAGACAATTGATATTATCTCCTATATGAAATTCATTATAATTTAGCCATCCCGGATAGAAAAACAAAGTTTGCAGGCAGATGCAATGAAAAAACAAAACATTTAAAATATGGTGGCAACACCATAAAGGAGGAAAATTGATTAAGTTTATACTCTGTGATGAAGACAAATGGCTGAGTAAAGAGGGTACTATTTTACCTTATGATAAACTTGAGCATTTTCTGCTGTCTTTTTTTGGTATGGTTATAGGAATTTTTTTACTCAAGTTTAGTCCTATGGCAACGGCTTTACTCATAGCCATCATCGGTATTGGGTGGGAAATCAAAGATGGAATAAAAGAACCTGATTCTCATGGAAATGTACAGGGATTTTCGTAGAAAGATCTGATTGCTGACTTTGCTGGCACTATAGGTGGGTATTTGTTATATTTACTGTTGGCATAACAACCAGGCTCATCTGTCGCTATGGAGCGCCAGCGAAAGAGCGGTCAGGTGAAGCGATTTGTTATGTGTCCTTTTCTTAATTGTTCAATTGTAAATCTAAGCCTACCCAATAAATCGTCATAAGTTATAATATCTATAATATTCTTGTTTTTTCTTTTTATAACTTCAAAATCTTGCCTCTGCTCATAAGATAGGTTATTTTCTCTACCCATAATTATTATTCCACCAGGATTAGTTATTTTGATATTGAACCCATCTGGAAGCGCATCCCTGTATTTCTCAGTTAGAAAATCTTCGCCTTGTTCTCCCCATTTATTCAGGTAAAATATATATTTCTCTACCTGCATTACAGCCCCAGAAAGCTCTCTCAGAGGTATGTAGTTATTTCTATATTGATTGCTCGTGACTATAGATTTATCAAATGGCCGTTTAATTTCTACAATGTCAACATTCCCTGAAGAATCAACAAGAAGAAAATCTAGGCTACGTTTTTTATTATTATATATATCTCGTATAGGGACCTCTCTGAAAACATGAATATATTTGGGATGTAACAACAATACTATTTGCAAAATTTCTGCTTGCCATTGCCTTTCATTATATGAATTCTCATCTTTCAACATTTTTTCAAGTTTGTTGAGAATTTTGATGAATTTTGTTACTTCATTATTCTTGAACATTTCAACAAGATCATCACCTTCTCGGCTTACTTTTTTATTCATGTATTTATGATATTTATCTTCTCCATCGATTTTCGTGTCAAAGCAATTCCTTACTATCGCACTCACTCGTGCTATCACATATTTTCTGAGCTCATATGTGTTTGGAAAATTTTTTATTAGACTCTTAAATTCTTCTACCGGAAGACTGTTCTCTTTATCACCTCCTATGTATATATCTCCTGGCTTAAGTTCGTTAATTATAGAAAATATTGATACATTTTTTTCTGCTGTAAAATCCCTATATGGTAATTTAATGTCCTTGTTTATATATAAATCATAATCGATGGATAGAATTTTTTTGTCGAACTTAAAATAATCTCCTTCTTGGTGTGCTATTACAAACTCAACAGGAATGTCGAAATCTAGATCTTGTAAACTGCTTACACTATATAAGTCATCTTTTTTTAAAATAAAGGTTCTCTTTAAGTTGATATGCTCGTTATTGTTCAGCTTTTCATAGACCCATTCACTTCCATTTTCAGAAGTATACAAGAGTATTAAATTGCCATTCTTTTTCTTAAATTCTATCATTTCATTATCTTATCACATAACATTACTTTTTATCTAGATTCCCTAAAAACAACCCATTTCAAAACAATACAATCAATCTGCTCCATCATTTCCTTTGTATTTGATCATTGTATGGAATTGATTCCGTATAATCTCTGTTAAAATTATAAACAGAAGCTCCCGGGATTTTTTCGTTTTTTGAAGATGACCACTTTGGTTGTTGTTCGGGCATTAAAGAGGGTTGAATAACAATGAATATGCCGGAGAAGAATGCTGCTATCTTGAAATAGGAAAGCTGCCCAATCATTTGCCTTTAAAAACAAAATATTACTTCTTTATTATTAAAATGAAGAGCAATATATGAAAATCTGGGCATTTTGCAAAGTAGAAGTATGGAAGGTAGATTGGAAAATACACTGGTTGTGAAAAATTAAAAATTAATCAACCTAAAAATTTTCGCAAAGCCTCACTGCGTGAAATATGACGCAATCGCTTAAGTGTTTTTTCTTTGATTTGTCGTATTCTTTCCCGTGTCAAGTTAAAGCGCTCACCAATTGCTTCAAGCGTCAGAGGTGGTTCCTGGCCCAGACCAAAATACAATCGCACTATCTCGGCTTCGCGTTTTGTTAAAGTTTTCAACATACGCTCAATTTCAATTCTTAAAGATTCATCCATCAAATCGGCATCGGGCGGCGGTTGATGTTTATTTTCAATAACGTCCAGTAAACAATTGTCTTCACTGTTCCGAAAGGGGGCATCCATAGATAAATTTCGCCCTGCAATTTTTAGTGTATCTCCAATTTCGAGATCAGTCATATCCAGATGCTCTGCAATTTCGCTGGCACTTGGCTCACGTTCCAATTCCTGTTCCAGTGCGGAATAGGCCTTTCCAATTTTAGTAAGTGCGCTAACACGATTCAGCGGAAGGCGGACAATTCGGGGTTGCTCGGCTAAAGCCTGCAACATCGCTTGACGAATCCACCAAACTGCATAAGAAATAAATTTGAATCCCCGGGTTTCGTCGAATCGCTTTGCAGCTCTAATCAGCCCTAAATTCCCTTCATTGATTAAATCACCTAAAGAAATTCCTTTGTTTTGATACTTTTTTGCGACGCTTACCACAAAGAGAAGATTCGCCTCGATCAGTTCTTTCAATGCCTGCTGATCGCCCTGCTTGATCCGCCGCGTTAATTTAATCTCTTCCTCCGGGGATAATAAGGGGACTCTTCCAATTTCTTGAAGATATTTATCTATCGATTGACTTGCACGATTTTCAGAACTATTAGCCATTCTGTTTTAACTTCACTAATATTGTTTGCTGTTTGTTGTTTATTCAAGAATTTCCAGGATGCTACGATTTCCTTTTTCCGCTGCTGATGCTGCATTTAGAAGAGTGCGAATCGCAGATGCTGTTTGACCTCTCTTACCTATCACTTTTCCCATATCACCCTTACCCACATGTAATTCATACACAGTAACACGTTCACCCTTCACTTCTGTTACCCGCACATCCTCCGGTTTATCGACCAATTTTTTAACAACAAACTCAATAAACTTTTTCATCAGCGAATCTCCTTATGGGTAATAAAATTCTATGAACAATTTAGAGTTGTAAGGTAAGGTATCTTTTCCTTCTCACCTAATAAAAAATGATAATTCTTTATGGCTCAGACACTTATATAGTGCCTGCTTGCCGAATTGCATATACTAAAACTGTTAAAACACCTTATTCTTTAAATTTCATCATCTAATTTCAATTGAAACACTGCAATTTGGTCAAGTTGAACCTTTATATGTATAGCTATTTTGATATGATAAAAGTTTGTTTAATATTTTCGAATATTTTACTATCTATCTAATTAATTTTATTACCACTTGAAGAGAATAAATACTGCCCATTTGGTTATACATATAGAAATCTACATGCAAAATCAAAATTCATTTGCTTGCTTAAATGAATCGGTTTTGTCTAAGAATCATTATTATTATGAAAACGAATAAATATTCTAATATCTTCCTTTTTCATGCCTGGACAAGTAGAGGCAAATAAGAGATAAACTCTTAGCGTTGGCTATAAATGGGGCATAACGACCAAGCTCACCTGCCGCTA